>PWMS01000018.1 GCA_003558105.1 Mollicutes bacterium
AATAATAAAGCAATTAAATAGACCTCATGGTTTAAAGTAAACATGATAAAACCACCTAGTAATATGGTAAAACCACGAATAAAATCTGTGATGTATAAAATGAACACTTTGTTCATGCGGTCGATAAAGACACCCGATATCGAGGTTGTCAATATGGTAATGATACCACCAAGGGCAATATACATCCCCGCAATCAAGGGCGATTCGGTTAAAGACAGTAAAAACCAACCAACCGCAAAATTATAAAATACGGAGCCAATCTGACTGATAAAGTGGCCTGAAAAAAGTAATGTGAAATCTTTGTTTTTAAATAGTTCCTTCATAATATCACCATTTATTATCATATTATTGATTTTCTTAATTCATTGATTAATTATTTCAATTATGATTATATGATAAAAAAAGAAACTAATCAAGTGTTTTTATTAATTATTTTTAATTTTTGTTTAATTTATTTAATTTTAATGTTTATTTGATTTAATATTTTTACTTACAGCTGATAAAAAAGGCAGCTTTCGCTGCCTTAGTGATCTAGGTTTGGTTGAATTCTTTTTTTGGTTTGTTTCTCATAACGATGCGCTAGGGGTAATAAGCTTTGTTCACTAAAAGTGCGGCCGATAAAAAGTAAGTTACATGGCTTTTTATCATTTAAGGGCTTAGCAGGGATACTGATAAGCGGTAAGCCGCCCATCGGCGCATAACCGGTAATTTTTGTGGTTACAATCGCATCGAGGTGGTATTGGTCAAATAATTTGAGGAAGGTATCGATGCTTTTTTTGATGGCGCGTTTTGTTTTTAAATAGGTGGGGTCTTTTAAACGCCCATCGGTCATTTGTGCGGCTTGGAAATGTTGTTGGCCATAGCGCAATCTTTTTTGGGGGTGTTCTTTGTTAAAGGCGATGAGTTCTTCTAAAGAGTTAATGGGCGTATGGCCTTGAACGGTGCTTAAAAACTGATTGAGATCACGTTTAAATTCTGGGATCATCGTGATTAAATTGTTGGGCAAATCGTAAGGTATTTTGATGGTCTCAACGGTGATGTGTTGTTGTTCAAATATTTGTTGTGCTTCTTCTAAAATCGCTTTTTCTTCGCCTGCTTCTTCGTGTTTTTCAAAGGATAGGATACCGATTTTCATCCCTTTGATGGGATCATCACAAGCGTTAAGATACGAGCATGTTTCTTTTGGAATCATGTCCGTATAAGGATCATGTTGGTCTTTACCTTTGATGACATCGAGCAATAAAGCCGCGTCTTTGACCGTAAGACTCATCGGCCCGGCGGTATCTTGATAACGGCTGATCGGCACGATACCATAACGGCTAACTAACCCCAGGGTCGGTTTGATGGTTACAACGCTGTTGGCTTGCGCGGGCGAGGCGAGGGATCCGTTGGTCTCCGTACCGATGGAAATCGGACTTAAACCCGCCGCAACACTGACAGCTGAGCCCGTAGAGCTGCCTAGAGGGTCTAAGGTTTTATCGTAAGGATGGATGACTTGGCCATGCATACTGCCATAGCCTGAGGGCATTTTACCCATCGACATAAAATAGGCGAACTCCGAACAATTCCCTTTGGCTAAGATAATCGCGCCACTTTCTCTAAGTTTTTTAACAATGGTCGCATCATATGGCGCAAAGAAGTCTTTAAAAACCTCGGCGTTGGCGGTGGTGCGCATGGAATCCTTAGAAAGAATATTATCCTTGATGACTAAGGGAATGCCGTGCATGGGGCCAAGAATCTTGTTGGCTTTACGCATCTGATCAAGCCGTTTTGCTTCTAAGATCGCATCGGCATTGAGATCTGCGAGGCTATTGAGGTTATCATCGTAAGTTTCGATACGCTTTAGGTAAAATCTTACCATGTCTTCAGAGGTAATCTCACCAGCTTCTAAAGCGTTTTTTAAACTTAATACATCTTGATAAGCTTTCATGTTTCCACTCCTTCAAAAAGAAAGGCAATCAGCGATTGCGTTTCTTTTTTTCTTTTTCTAAATATTCATCGAGATCAAAATCGTAATCTTGCCAAAACTTCTTTTCAATCGCGTCGTTAGTTGCGGTTGAATCGTAACGTGCAAAAGCGTCATCATCATCAATATTAAATGGTTTTTTAGTGTTTTGTGATAATGGTTTTCTATTGGAAGTTTTGTAGCTATCGTAATCTTGTTGGTTGTCGCTTTTTCGATATTGCTTTTGCATTTTCACATGATAATCGACAATGCCAGAAATAAGCAGCAAGCCGATGAAAAATATTATAACGGCGATATATACCCACATAAATAGGCCTCCTTTGTGCCTTGGTAAGTGTATTATACATTAAGCATAACAGGTTATAAAGAATATTTAGTGACTAACACATAAATATAGGATATAATATAGTTACACCAAGCTTTGCACAGATGATAAAAATATATCATCAAAGAGGTGTTAGCTATGGTATCGATGATGAAAGAAAACAACCCTAAAGGGTACGAGGTCTATGTTTCAATGCACAACCATGACGTTGCTAAAGAAACGCCGGTAGCGTTTATCTTCCGTATGGTCTTTCGTTTTTCAAGTTTTATCGTCGCACTGTTTATTCCAATTTTAGGGCTTTGCATATATATCCTTATGCGTGATCATCAACCCAAAGAAGCAAAGTATCCTGGGATAGCCACGGTCATTTCATTTAGTATCTACATCGGTTATTTTGTCTTTTTGATTGTGACCTACACGATATTTTCTCGTCCGGGTTCTTGGAGCGGTCTAAGTCCATTGCTTCCTGAATTTTCTTCTGACTTCATTATTCCGTTTCCCATTAACTAAGTTTTAAGCTTGCTACTATAGATTCAGCCTCCTTAAAATAGACACTGCAAATTAAAAAATCGCAGATACTATTTTCAGGGGGTTTTTTTATGCGCCTAAATTTAGAGGCGTTTTTTGTTTAGCCGATTGATAGATGGCTTCAATAACTTGGTTAACCCGGTAGGCTTCCATCATATCAATGAGGGGCGCACGATCGTGAATAATAGCAGAAACCCAATCATCAACAAGCGCGTAAGCCGCATCGTTGGCTTCGGTTTTGATCGTTTCGGTGATCAATTGATCGCCTTTGGTCATATTGAGTCTCAAACCATCGACCATATCGATACCGGCTTTGGTTCCCGCCAAGGTTAGTTTGGCTTCGTTTTCATCGAGCATGTTGATCGCGTAAGAACTCTCAAGGACAATGGTCTTATCGGAGCGGGTTTTTAAAAACCCCATCGCCGCATCTTCAACCTTGAATTGTTCTGGTTGCCAAGGTCCCCAAAGATTGGCCAAAGGATTTTCGTGTTTAAGTTTGTGGTAAACCGAACCCATTACCCAATCAATATCGTTGGTTGTAGAAAGCCAAAGCGCCAAATCAAGCGCGTGTGACCCAACATCGATTAAAGGACCCCCGCCTTGGATCTCAAGGTTCAGAAAACTACCCCACGTGGGTACACCTCTTCTTCTTAAAGCATGGGCTTTAATATAGTAGATATCCCCCAAAACACCATCATCGATAAGCTGTTTTAGTTTTTGGATGTCGCCGCGAAAACGGTTTTGATAAGAAACCGTTAGTTTTTTTTGCATAGCTTGGGCGGTCTCAACCATCGCTTTGGCGGCTTTTGCACTGGTGGCCATCGGTTTTTCCACAAGTACGTGTTTACCCGCTTTTAAAGCTTGAATGCTGAAAGGCGCATGCGTGTTATTGGCGGTCAATACATGGATGGCATCCATATCGGAAGCAAGCATAGCTTCCACACTATCATAAACTTTGGCTTCTGCTGAGCCAAATTGTGCACAAGCTTTTTCAGCTTTGGATTTGGTACGGTTATAAAAAGCAACAATCTCTGCTTGCGGATGTTTCTTCAAGGCGGGCATATGCATATTAAATGCGATATCGCCACATCCAATAATCCCGAATTTTATGGTCTTCATTTTTATCACCTTATCTTCAATATTGGTTATTATTATACATCAATGTGTAAAAAAGGGGAAATTTAAAAGCGGCGCTTGCCGCTAAGTATGATATCATAAACTTAGCTACGAGGAGGTTTTTTATGTTTAAAAACAATGATTTTTATCCCTATCCATCAAAACGCCATGTCACGTATGGTAAAAATGGTATGGTCGCTACATCACAACAACAAGCGGCTGATATTGGTTTAGATACACTAAAAAAAGGCGGCAACGCCATCGATGCGGCGATTGCGATGGCCGCGGCCCTTACGATTTTAGAACCGACTAGAAATGGCCTTGGTGGCGATGCGTTTGTCCTTTTTTGGTTCCAAGGCAAACTGTATGGTTTAAATGCCAGTGGGAAAAGTCCACAAGCGATTAGTATTGATAAAATAAAAGCCAAAGGGCATCAAACGATGCCGAAATTTGGCGCTGAATCGATCACCACCCCTGGCCAAGTTGGGGGTTGGGTTGCGCTTAGTGAAAAATTTGGCGCTTTGCCTTTTGAAACGGTTTTAGACCCCGTCATAAAACTAGCAAAAACTGGATTTGTGGTAAGCAGTGAAGTGGCCAAAAATTGGAACACGGCGCTAAAGACGTACCAAAAATACCTTAAAAAAGATATTTTAGAAGCCTTTGAAGATACCTTTAGCGACCATAAAAAAGCACCACAAAACGGTGAATTATTTCACCTACCTGATCATGCTCAAAGTCTAGAAGCGATTGCAAAAACCAAAGGTAAGGCTTTTTATGAAGGCGAACTGGCCGATCAAATGATCGCGTTTATTGAAAAACAAGGGGGCTTTTTATCCAAGCAGGATTTAAAGAACTATCAACCAGAGTTTGTCGATCCGATTGCGATCAACTATAAAGGTTATGACGTTTGGGAATTACCCCCAAATGGGCAAGGTCTTATCACTTTAGAAGCTTTAAAAATCTACGAGCCTAACAAACATGATGCTTTAAATATTAGCGCAATTCACCAACAAATTGAATCTTTGAAACTGGCTTTTAAAGATGGGCTTAAGTTTATCAGTGATCCTAATCACATGCCTGTTTCTGTGAAAGATTTTTTACAAAAAGACTATATCGCAAAAAGGCGGGCACAAATCAGCGATTTTGCGCAAGATTTTAAAGCCGGCAACCCCCAAGCAAGTGGGACGGTATATTTGGCTTCAGCGGATAAAGATGGGAATATGGTTTCTTTTATTCAAAGCAATTATATGGGCTTTGGCTCTGGGGTTGTGATTCCAAAGACTGGTATCGCGATGCAAAATCGCGGCCATACCTTTAGTTTGGACGAATTTGATGTCAATGCTTTAAAGCCGAATAAACGGACCTATCACACGATTATTCCTGGATTTATCACAAAGGATAATCAGGCGGTTGGCCCCTTTGGACTGATGGGTGGGTATATGCAGCCACAAGGGCATATGCAACTCATCGTAAATTTGATCGATGAAGGCTTAAACCCGCAAGCAGCGTTGGATAAATGGCGCT
>PWMS01000028.1 GCA_003558105.1 Mollicutes bacterium
AGTTCTTTTTGTTTTTCTAAGCCCTTAGGAATGGACGGGCGAATCTTTAAAAAGTCATCGATCCGGGCTTTTAAGGTATCGGCACGTTTTAAAGCAATCTCTCTTTGTTTAGACATCGTCTCAAATCCTTTCTTTGTCCAACGTAAGTCCATAACAATTATAGTATAAAACCCCCAAACATTCAACCCAAGGAAGCTTTGTGCAACTTGGGCTTGGTTTTATTTTTTTACAATACAATTTTTAACAATTATGATATAATGTTTTTTGGAAACCTTAAAGGAGTGTCGCCCTATGAAAAAAGTCTTGATTTTACTCACAATCGCCATCACAACGCTCGGTTTGAGTGCTTGTAATAATGAGCCTTCTACCTTAGAAGAAGCCCTAGATCATTTGGACGGGGCCGATAGCTATACTATTTATACAAGAATATCCCGTGCCTTCGTCGGTCCTTATGAGACGTGGGAACATATCGATGGTCATAAAAGCTATGTGATTGGAAAGAATGCCCATGCTGAGGAGATTGATCAGGAATACTATCTTTATATCGATGAAGATAACCATCGCTACGCTTATACGAGAAACATGAGCGGCCAATGGGTACGCAACCGTATTGAAGAAGAACCTAGTGACCCCATCACCGATGAAGATGACTTTATGTCGATGTCGGCGGATTGGTTTGAAAAAAAGAACGGTACCTATGTTTTAAATAGCGATTATTATGACCAGTTCTTTCAAGAGGCGGAAGTCTCTATGACGTCTTTAGAAATCAACGTTGAAGAGGGCAACCTTTATATGACCTATAAAGTCCTCGATGAAGGCGGCTATACCCTCACCATCAACACCTCGATTACCGATATCGATAATACAACGGTAGAACTACCGTTTGAATAAAAAAACAAAAACTATAAAAAGAAGGTAAGAAAATGAAACCCATCAAAGATATGGACAACTTAAAAAAAGAAAGCAAAAAAGCATTCAAAAAGCTTTATAAAAAGCTCGAAAAACGCGATGACATCATCGCTCAAGAACAAAGCAACCCATCGATGCGTCATACCCCTAGTGAAAAAGAACAAGCCGCCCATGAAAAATTTAAACGCTTTTTAATCACACAAGAAAAATTCATCTTAGTCGATATCGCGACCATCCTCGATATCGGTAAAGAACAACCAGACAATGCCGCTAAAACCTTTAAAGCAAACAAACAAGTTAGAATTGAGAGCAAATCGTTTAAACAAGTCTTAAGCGAAATCCTAGAAACCAACGATTTACGCGATACGCTCGATAAAGGCTTAGAAATCATTGAAGAGAAAAACGTGATTATCTAACATCATCTTTAGATGATGTTTTCACGTGAACTTTAGGAGGATGCCCATGAAAATTGTTGTGGCTTTAGGTGGAAACGCCTTAGGAACCACCCCCCAAGAACAAAAAGAACTCGTTAAACACACCGCCGAATCGATCGCCGATTTAATCGCACAAAAACATGATGTTATCATCGTCCACGGCAACGGCCCACAAGTCGGGATGATTCAAAGCGCGTTTGATGAGGCCAGTAAAACCAAGGATAACATTCCCTTGATGCCCTTGCCCGAATGCGGGGCGATGAGCCAAGGCTATATTGGTTTTCACCTGCAAAATGGTATTCGCAACGCACTCGTTAAGCGCAACCTTAAAAAGACCGTCACAACGATCGTCACCCAAACGGTGGTCGATAAGAATGACCCCGGTTTTAAAAACCCCACCAAACCAATCGGCGTCTTTTATTCGAAGGCTGAAGCCGAAAGCTTAAAAGCGCAGATGAACTTGCCTTATGTCGATGATAGCGGAAGAGGCTACCGTTTTGTGGTTGCGAGTCCAAAACCGATCGATTTCTTAGAAATCGATAGTATCAATGCTTTAATCAACCAAGGCCATCTGATCATCGCTTCTGGTGGTGGTGGAATTCCGGTGATTAAAGAAAACGGTACCTATGAAGGCGTACCTGCGGTCATCGATAAAGACGCTTCTAGCGCCAAACTTGCTGAGATTATTGACGCCGATATGCTCGTGATTTTAACCGCGGTTGACCGTGTTATGATCAACTTCGGCAAACCCGATCAAAAAGCCTTGGATAAAATCACGTTTAAAGAAGCTAAAAGCTATATTGAAGCCGGCCACTTTGCGGCGGGTAGTATGCTGCCAAAAGTCGAAGCCGCCTTGGATTTTGTCACCCGTAAAAAAGATTCCAAAGCGCTCATCGCCGCCTTAGAACATGCGGCTGAAGCGATTGAGGGAAAAAGCGGTACCACGATAACCTACCACTAACCTAAGACATATGTCTTAGGTTTTTTTCTTGATTTGCGCTGTGCTATAATGAAGATAGAGGTGATTCTATGTTTTTAATTGATAGTGCCAATCTTAAAGAAATCAAAGCCCTTATAAAAGACTACAGTTTCACCGGTATTACCACCAACCCCAGTTTAATGGCCAAAGAAAACCGGACGGACTTCTTGCATCATTTAAATGAATTAAGAGCCCTGTTGCCAGAAGCCAAACTCTACGTCCAAATCAACGCAGAAACGCTTGCGGATATGTTAGAAGAAATCAAAGCTTTTAACAGCGTCTTAACCCCGCCTTATGTGATTAAGGTACCGGCGACCAAAACCGGGTATGCCTTGATGAGATTAGCCTCAAATGCCAAGGTGGATGTGGCCGCCACGGCCGTCAGTAACTTTTTCCAAGGCTTAGAAGCGATGCAAGCGGGGGCGAACCATCTAATTATCTACATCAGCCGCATGATCAAACACGGCCATAACCCCTACCAATTGATCGAAGATCTGCGTTATATCATTGAACGCGACCAAAAGGCTATCACCTTAATCGGGGCCTCGTTTCAAACGCCTGAAGAAATTAAAAAGGCCTTTTTAAGCGGCGTTCACCAAGTGAGCGTTAAACCAAGCCTCTTAGAACACCTTTTCTTAACGCCTTTGAGTGAAAAAAGTGTGAAAGATTTTTCTAAAGATTTTTACGCGCGCTATCAAAGGACGCATATTAAAAAATGAAGACCTTTGTCGTCTCCGATGTTCACGGGCACTACCAAGTTTTAAAAGATGCCTTAGATGAGGCGGGCTATGATTCAGACAATCCCGAACACTTTTTACTCTGTTTGGGCGATTTGTTTGACAGAGGCGAAGAAAACACGCAAGTTTACAGCTATTTTTACCAACTAACCCAAGAAAATAAAGCCGAGGTCTTACTGGGCAATCACGATTTATTTATGCTGGAATTTTTAGAAGGCGATTTTGAAGGCGCCGCCTTTAACGCTTTACACAACGGGTTTAATCAAACCCTAGAAGATTTTTCTGGCCTCAATTATCACAGCCATACGCTTAAAAAAATACACCAACAAATCCTTAAGCAATACCCAAACGTAAAACCTTGGTTAAAAAAACGCCCCCTTTATCTAAAGACCAAGGATTATATCTTTGCGCACGGGGGCCTTGATGGTTCAAAGCCTGATTGGCACAAAGAAGATAAAAAACGGTTTGTCTGGCAATACCAATCACGCCTAGAAGGCCTTAAAGATAAAACCATCGTTGTGGGTCATGAACGCACCGCGATGATGCGTTTAAACCGCGGTGAGATTGCGACTTTAAACCCTGGTGATCCCAACCAATTTACCATCATTGAAGAACCCGGTAAAATCTTTATCGATGGTTTTGTGGAACTTTCAAAACACATCAATGTCTTAAAACTAGATATTAACGCCGAAGAAATAAAAGATGCTAGCGCGCGCTAGCATCTTTATTTTATATCTGATCGATCGCTTGAATCCGATCGGACACCGGTGGGTGTGAATAATGAAGGAAGACATATAAGGGATGTGGGGTTAAATTGGAGAAATTTTCTTTTGATAAAATCTTTAAGGCGCGTTTCATCGCCTCTTTACTGACCCTGGTTGAACCAAAATAATCCGCCTTATATTCCGCTTTGCGCGATAAGATACTGGTCATCATCGAGATCAATAAATTGATGGGCCCAAGTAAGATTGAGAATAATATCAGCGCAAAACCAAAATGAAGCCCTTCAACGCCAAAGGCTTCCATAAACTCGCCTCTGGTTAAAAAGAGCCACAATAAACTTAGCATAACCAATAAATTGATCGCACTAAACGCGATATTTCTAAGCACATCTTTATGCTTAGCGTGTCCAATCTCATGGGCTAAGACCGATAAAATCGCGTCTTCATCCATCTTTTCAATCAAGGTATCGAACAAGACCACGTTTTTAAACTTACCAAAGCCTGAGAAAAAGGCATTGAGTTTTGTCGAACGCTTCGAGGCATCCATGACATGGATGTTTTGAACCGTGTAGGCTTCTTTTTTTGCCAAAGCTTCAATCTTTTGTTTAAGCGCACCATCTTCAAGTGGGGTTAAGGTATTAAAAAGCGGCACAAAGACTTTCACATAAAGCATGTTGATGAGCAGGAAAATCACCATCACCACGATAAAGCTGACGACTAAGAATAACGCATCAAAGGTTTCATAAAAGAGTTGAATCAAAATTAAGAGGCCACCGCCGATGACAATCGTCAAAAGCACAGACTTGATCTTATCTTTTATAAAGATCGCCGGTGTGGTTTTATTAAACCCATAGCGCTCTTCAATCGAGAATGTCGCATAGATATTAAAGCCAATCCCATAGATAAAGTGGCCTAAATATAAAATACCGATAAAACTAAGCGTCTCAAGATAGACGCTGTCAAACCGCGCGATGGTATGATTGGCAAGCGCGCTAAAGCCCCCACTTAATAAAAGGATCAAGATGATTAAAAAGATACCGATACTTTTAATCATCCGCAAGCGCGCATGTTCTTGGTTATAGTTTAACCACGTTTGATAGCTTTTATCATCGTAAACATCTTGCACGTTTTTAGGAATCGTGCGCCCCTTCGCTTTATCGTTTAAAAAGGATACCATAAAATCAAAGACTTCCATCACCACAAAAACGACAATCACGAGTGTAAAAATAAGCTGGTCCATAGGGAAACCCTCCTCTTTGTTCTACGTCTATTTTAGCATAAAAAAACGTGCTTGCGCACGCTTTTTAAAGATCATCGTATTTAGAGAAAGGATCGTCATCATCGTTTTCTTCATCAACGACCTCAACATCGTCGATATCATCCAAGTTGCCTGGGTCCATATAAGAACGTTCAAAGGGGTTTTCAAAGTCTTTTGCGCGTTTGGATGTTTGGGGGGTATCAAAGTTAAAAATCATCGCGATAATATAACCCGCAGCTAAACCGCCAAGATGACCTGGTATCGAGATATTAGGACTCATAAATGTAAAGACGACATTAATCAAAACCAAGCCCTTAATACTAGAAGCATCTCTTGGGTTAAACCAATGCGAACGGTTGATCGTTAAGAATAAAAGCACACCCAAGACCGCGAAAATCGCGCCACTCGCCCCAACCGTAGGGACCATGGTCTCGGTAAAGACATCCCAAACCACAACAGCCCACGAAGCTAAAATGCCGCCCCCAAAATACACCAACGCAAATTTAAGCGAACCAAGGATTCGTTCTAAAGCTGCCCCTAAAACGAACAAACCAAAGAACGTATTAAAGGCAAAATGCAGGATATCCCCATGTAAAAACATCACGGTAACAACCCGCCACCACTGACCGCCTTCAACCACCCAGTGGCCATTTAACGCCCCGAGGTTATAAAAATCTTGCATGGTATTCATCCCCACAATGCGCGTGTAGATAAACACCACCGTATTTAAGACAATCAAGCCAAAGATGATGGGATTGGTTTTATAAACAGGGACGCCTTGTGGTCGTTGAAAGATACTCATCTCAATCTTTCCTCTCTAGGATAAATAGTGGCACATCAAGTTCCCCTTTGGTCATACCCGCATGGTGGGCTAAATGACTCTTCTCATCGCTTAACTTAAAGATAAAGCGGTCTTTGGCAATCGCGATAAAATCGCCTAAACATTCGTCGATTAAAGGCGATTTTTCCCCTTCACCAAGCAGTTTTTTAGATAAGAACTCTTCTTTGGTATAAAGGTTAAAATATTCGCTAAAGTGTTCATTGAAAAAGCCGATAAAATATTCTTGCATGCCATCTTTGATAAAAAACTGGGTCGCGCGTGGCTCACCGGCTGGAAGATGTTCAAACGTCGAGGTTATATCATGGTAATCAAAAAGATGGATCGGTTCGATATCAATTAAGCCGTGATCGGCGGTAATCAATAAAAGTGTATCTTTAGGCAGTTTTTCTGCGGCCGCTTTTAAAGAAGTATCTAAGCTTTTAAGCGCTTCGCTAACTTCTTTTGAGGTAATGCCATATTGATGTTGGGCGGCGTCTGGTTCGATGCTATAAAGATAACTCAAGGTTTTTTGGTTATTCTTTTGAAATTCAATCATCCGTTTTAAGCCTTCATCAAAGGTATCATACCCTTGTTTATCGACTTTTTTTGGAAAAAATTGTTTGGTTTTGGCTTTCCGCGTCTTCGCGATTCGATCAAAAATCGTATCGCGCTTTAAATACCGTTTATAAAAATCTTTCGGAATCGCTTTTTTCGGATCGTAATAATCTTCATTCATAAAGATCGTATAGTGGATGTCTGCCTCTTTAAAATATTGGAACCAACCCAAATAGCCACTTTCATAAGGTGTTAAACCCGTTAAAAGCGCTGTCGTTGCGGCCGCGGTGGTAGGGGGGAAGACCGAGGAGAGCGTGGTCTCAAATTTACTTCTTAAAAAGCTAGTCTCTGCTTGATGAAGGTTCAATAAATTCAAGCCAAGCCCATCTAAAACGACCAAGGCGATATGGTTATACCCCTTTAAAAGACGTTGGTCAACTTCGCTTAAGGTGGCTTGATTGGTCGGTTCTTTAAAATATTTTAAAATCGATTGTGGTAGGTTGACAATACTACGATCATACTTGATTTGCATATACGGCCCTCATTTTCATTAGACTTATTTATAGTGTAAGGCAAAGAGGCCTTTTTTTCAAGCGATAAGATTATCATCAAAGCCTATAACCTATGTTATAATACCTACTGAGGAGTGAGATGTTTATGGAAAATTTTAGTTACAACTTACCGACCAATATTGTCTTTGGTCAAGACCAAATCAAAAACCTAAAAACCTTGTTAAAAAAAGAAAAGGTTCAACGGATGCTTTTGGTTTATGGGAAAGCCGCCATTAAAAAACTTGGAATCTATGATTATATCCTAGAGGTCGCAAAAGACTTGGACATTGCCATATTTGAAGAAAGCGGCGTTGCGGCCAATCCCGATATGAAAAGTGTCTTATCGGGTCAAAAGATTGTGCAAGATCAAAACATCGATTTTATCTTAGCCGCTGGGGGTGGCTCGGTCATCGATTGTGCGAAAGCGATTGCGCTTTCTTACAAACTTAAAGCCAGTGAGGTTTGGGCTGTCTTTATGCACAAACAAACCTTTGAAGAAGCCTTGCCCTTAGGCACCATCTTAACCTTGGCTGCCACAGGCAGTGAAACCAACGGCAATACCGTGATATCATACCGCGAGATCGCCGATAAACGTAGCGTCGCCTCACAAAAACTCGTCCCCAAATTCTCGATTATCGACCCGAGCTATACTTTAAGCGTGCCCAAACACCATACCATCGCGGGCTCTATCGATATGATGATGCATATCTTCGAACAATATTTCTCGCCCACCCTACATACATCCACGAGCGATTATATGTCGCTTGGGCTTTTAAAAAGCATCATCGAAAACACCGAAAAAATCTTAGCTAAAAAAGATTCCTACGCGGTTCGCGCCAATTTATCCTGGGCCGCAACCTTAGCCTTATCGTGGCTCTTACAACAAGGTAAAACCGGCGATTGGGCTTCTCACAGACTCTCTTATCCGATCACCGTTGATTATGGCATCACCCACGGTTACGCCCTAGCGATTATCCAACCCGCCTGGATGAAAGTGATGTTAGACAAAAACCCAGATGTGATGGCCCCTAGATTAGCCCAACTCGGTCAGTTCCTTTACGATATAAACGACGCTCAAGCCGTCATTAAACAAATCATGGAAACCTTTAAAACCTTTGGGGCGGCGGTTACCTTCAAAGAAGCCAACGTCGATCTAAGCGAAGAAGCGATCAAACGCATGGCTGAAAAAAGCGTCGCCTTAGGCCCGGTGGGTAACGTGGTTAAAATTGATCAAAGCTTAGCTGAGGCTATCTTTAGAACCGCAAAGGCTTAACGATGGAAAACTACCTTTTACTCGTGCAAGTCTCTCGTGTCAATCAAACAATCAAAGCCCATCTCGATGGTTTTTTTGACCATGGCAAAAAAGAGGTACTCGAAGCCAAAAGCTTTTTATACCAAACCTCGCTTTATGCCGATCATCTTCCCCACGAAGATATCGTCGGTTTGTTATACAGCGATTTCAACATCAAAGTCAAAATTGCGGCCATTGGTGAGAAAATCCTTTCCTTTGTCAGCATCGATACCTTGAATCAAACCCTTAAAAAAATGCCTGAAGAGATTTATGCGGTCGAAGACCTTTTAAAACACTTGATCATCACCAACCCTAAAGCCCAAAAAGAGCTAAGACAATCCTTCGCAAAAGTCTTGTCTCACAGCGATATCTTAACGCTGAACACGTATGCGGCCAACAATCTTAATACCATCAAAGCCTCAAAAAGTCTATTTTTACACCGCAACACCTTAACATACCGCCTTGAAGCGATCAAAGAGAAAACCGGCATCGATGTTAAAACCTTTAAAGGCATCCTCATTTTTAATCTTTTATTCAGCTTATAATTGTGCATTTTGCCCATAGGTTTTATGCAGGCAACCCGCTATAATATATGTAGACTGAATTCAAAGGAGATTAACTATGGGTCAATTATTATTTAAAAATATCAAAAAAGTATACGACGGTGATGTCCAAGCCGTCGCCGATTTCAACTTAGAAGTCGATGACAAAGAATTTATCGTTTTTGTCGGACCATCCGGGTGTGGTAAATCCACCACCTTACGTATGGTTGCGGGCTTAGAAGAAATCACCGAAGGCGATCTTTATATCGATGGTAAACGCGTCAACGACGTCGCGCCGAAAGACCGTAACATCGCGATGGTGTTTCAATCCTACGCGCTTTATCCACATATGAGTGTTTATGACAACATGGCTTTCGGCCTAAAACTGCGTAAAATGCCGAAAGAAAAAATTAAAGAACGCGTTCAACACGCCGCTAAAATCCTCGGTTTAGAAGAACTTTTAAACCGTAAACCAAAAGCATTGTCTGGTGGTCAAAGACAACGTGTGGCCTTAGGCCGTGCGATCGTTAGAAACGCCGAAGTATTCTTGATGGATGAACCGCTTTCTAACTTGGATGCGAAACTCCGGGTTCAAATGCGCGCTGAGATTATCAAACTGCACGCGAAAATCGAAACCACCACGGTTTATGTTACGCATGACCAAATCGAAGCGATGACGATGGCCGATCGTATCGTTATCATGGACGATGGCTACATCATGCAAGTCGGCACCCCAAGCGAAGTGTATGACCATCCCGACAACATGTTTGTGGCAGGCTTCATCGGCACCCCCGCGATGAACTTCATCCACGGCAAGATCGATGGTAAAAACTTTGTGACCGAAACGATGAAAGTTGAAATCCCCAAAGCCAAACTTGATATTCTTAAAAAACAAGGCTTTGAGAAAAAACCGCTCGTCTTAGGCATTCGCCCAGAAGATATCCACGATGACAACGCGGTACGTGAAGCTTATCCCAACGCACAAGTAGACTTCAAAGTCGATGTAGCAGAACTACTCGGTAGTGAAACCAACATTTCTGCGCAAATCGGCAAATACGATGTCATCGCCCGCGTTGATGCTAGAACCGACATCAACATCGGCGATACCATCAACTTAGTCCTTGATATGAACAAAGCACACTTCTTTGACAAAGAAACAAAAAAAGTGATTCGAGAAGATTAATCCCGCCTATTTTAAAACAATATGATGTTGGTCGTCATGCAAACGACCAACATCTTTTTTTGTGGTTTTTTCTTTGCCTACTTTGTGCTAAACTAATAGTGGTGTTACGTAAATGAGGGGGGTAACGATGGAACATTATCAAAAGAAATATTTACGACAATTATCGAACGAATACCCAAATGTGCAAAGCGCATCCACAGAACTGATCAACTTGAATGCGATTTTAAATTTGCCAAAAGGCACCGAACATTTCATCGCCGATATTCATGGCGAATACGATGCCTTTAACCATGTTTTAAAAAATGCTTCTGGCATCTTAAAACAAAAGATCGATCAACATTTTGATGATTTGGACGAGGCCAACAAACGCCGGCTCGCTTTTTTCATCTACTATCCTCATGTGATGATCAACAAATACCGTAAAGCTTGGGGCGAAGACGGCCTCAACGTTTTACTTAAAGACGTCTTAAAACGGATGATCGAGATCGCCCGGTTGATCGCCACCAAATACACCAAAAGCCACATTCGTAAAAACCTACACCCCGAATTTGCCTACATCATTGAAGAACTCTTATATGAATCCAGTAAACACGAAGATAAAGAACACTACTATGAAGCCATCATTAAAGCTATCTTTAGCACCAACCGTGAAAAGAAGATGGTCATCGAACTATCCCGTTTCATTAGAAGAATCGCGATCGATCGCTTGCATATCGTCGGCGATATTTTTGATCGCGGTGAAAAACCCCATTTGGTCATGGAAAAAATCATGCAGCAAAAATACGTCGATATCCAGTGGGGCAACCACGATATCATCTGGATGGGTGCGGCCTCAGGCTGCATGGTATCAATCGCCAACCTTATTCGCATCGCTGCGCGCTATAGCAACCTCGAATGCTTAGAAGATGGGTATGGCATCAACCTGCGTTACCTATCCGCCTTAGCCAACAAAGTCTATAAACACGACGCTTGCAAACCGTTTTATCCAAAAACCAATAACAATCATGAAGGCATCTTAAACGCCCCAAAATTCGTTGCCCGCATGCACAAAGCCATCACCATCATCCAATTTAAACTAGAAAAAACCATCATCGATCGAAACCCCGCGTTCAAACTCAACAACCGACTTTTACTCGATAAGATTGACTATGACAAAGGGATCATCACGATCGCTAAGAAGACTTATAAACTCAACGAAACCACCTTCCCCACCATCGATCCCAACAACCCTTATAAATTGACCGAAGAAGAAGACAAAGTCATCCGCCATTTACGCCAACTCTTTATGCACAACGACAAATTACAAAGCCACATCCGCTTTTTATTCAGAAAAGGGAGGATGTTAGAAAAAAGCAACGACCGCTTATTATTTCATGCCGGCATTCCCATGGAAAAAGATGGGACCTTTAAACAACTTCACTACCATGGTAAAACTTACCAAGGACCAAGCTTATTTGAATTCTTAGATCAAACCGCCAGAACCGCTTATCTCACCAGGCATGAAAATGGTAACCACAGCAAAGATATCTTTATGATGCTTTGGCAATCGCCATTATCACCCTTATTTTGTAAAGACACCATGCGCACCTTTGAGCGGTATTTCTTAGCGGATAAAGAAGTCCAAAAAGAACATATGGATCCTTATTTTACCTTGCGTGAGGATAAAGAAGTCCTAGATACCATCTTTAAAGCCTTCGGTATCGATCCCAAAAAAGGCAAGATCATCAACGGCCATGTGCCCCTAGATTTCACCAAAGGCGACCACGTCGTTTTAAACGATAAACGCATCTACTTAATCGATGGCGGCATGTCCAAACAATACAAAGGCAAAACCAACCTCGGTGGTACCACCTTAATCTCAGATTCCACCGCTTATTACCTCGTTGGCCATAGCCGCTTTGAATCCTATGAAACCCTCATTGAAAACGAACAAGATATCATCACCCTAACCCACAGCGAAGACTTAGCCAAACAGCGCCAGTTTATCTACGACACCGACAAAGGCAAAGACATCCAAGAGACCATCGATGATTTAAAACATCTCATCGAGGCTTACCGAAGCGGTTTACTAAAAGAAAAAGATTAAGGCGGATAGCCGCCTTTTTTTTGGCCTAAAGGCTTATTTGCAATCATTACATAAAAGAGCATATTACGTGAAAAATAGGGGCTGACACGTTATCATGTAGTTGTCATGAAAAAGTGACTTATTTTTTTCAAAAAATTTAATTATAGCATTTATAAATAAGGAGGCACCTCTATGTTATTCGATCATTATGATCCCTTAAAAAAAGAGATGTTTGGTGTTTTAGACAAAGACGGAAAAATCACCAACAAAGATTTTGAACCTGATATCGATGATGATACCTTAGTCCATATGTATAAAACGATGGTCTTAGCCCGTATCGCCGATGTCAAAGCCTTACAGTATCAACGCCAAGGTAGAATGCTTACCTTCGCCCCTGTACAAGGTCAAGAAGCTTGCCAAATCGGCCCGATGGCCGCGAGTGCCAAAAGCGATTGGCTCGTCCCCGCCTTCCGAGAAGCCGCGGCGATGCTTTATAAAGGCGTCAGCTTAAAACAAGCCTACCTCTATTGGTTCGGCAACGAACGCGGTAGTCGTTACGACGATGATGTTAATGTCATGCCCATCAATGTACCGATTGGCTCACAAGTCAACCACGCAGCGGGTATTGCTTACGCGGCTAAGCTTAAAAAATCCGGCGAAGCCGTCATCACCTATATTGGCGATGGGGGAACCTCGCATGGTGAGTTTCACGAAGGTGTGAACTTCGGCGCGGTATACAGTGTGCCCATGGTTACCATTATCCAAAACAACCAATACGCGATCTCAACCCCAAGAGAACTCGCTACAAAAGCTAAAACCCTAGCGCAAAAAGCGTCTTCTTACGGCATCCCTGGCATCCAAGTCGATGGCAACGATGTCTTAGCGATGTATGAAGCGACCAAAGTCGCCTTAGAACGCGCTAAAAATGGCGATGGTCCGACGTTGATTGAAGCGGTTACTTATCGCTTAGGCCCCCATACCACCAGCGATGACCCCAGCATTTATCGAAAAGAGACCGAAGTTGAAGAATGGCGTGAAAAAGATCCCATTACCCGCTTTAAAAAATACTTAAGCAACCGTAAACTTTGGAATAAAGACAAAGAAGAAAAACTTCAAGAAGAAACAAAAAAATTCGTCACTAACACCTTTAAAGAAGTCGAAAAAACCGGCCAATATGGTGTGGATGATGTTTACGACTACAACTACGAAACCATGCCCGATGATCTAAAAGCCCAAAAAGAAGCCTACCTAGCTTACTTAAAAGAAAGTGAGGGAGAATAAGCATGGCTAAATTAACCTTACTAGGCGCCATTAATAACGCGCTTGACCAACAATTAGAAAAAGACAAAAACGTCGTTGTATACGGCGAAGACGCCGGCTTTGAAGGCGGTGTCTTCCGCGTCACCAAAGGCCTGCAAAAAAAACACGGCAAAGACCGTGTCTTTGATACGCCAATCAGTGAAGCCGCCATCTTAGGCAGCGCAGTCGGTATGGCCGCCAACGGTTTAAGACCGATTCCTGAAATTCAGTTTTCTGGCTTTATGTTCCCTGGGTATAACCAAATCGCGGTCCACATTGCCAGAATGCGCAATCGCTCCCGCGGGAAATACCCGATGCCAATTGTCGTTCGCATGCCTTATGGCGGTGGCGTACGTGCCCTAGAACATCACTCAGAATCCTTAGAAACCTTATTTGCGCATATCCCGGGTTTAAAACTCGTGATTCCAGCCACCCCTTATGACGCAAAAGGGCTTTTAACCGCCGCGATTAAAGACAACGATCCAGTCATCTATTTTGAACCGAAAAAAATCTACCGTGCCTTCAAACAAGAAGTCCCAGAAGAAGAATATGAGGTTCCCATCGGTAAAGCCCGCATCGTGAAAGAAGGCTCAGACTTAACCGTCGTTAGCTGGGGTGCGATGCTTCATGAAACGCAAAAAGCGATCAAAGACTTAGGCGATGATTATTCAATCGAACTCATCGACCTTAGAACCATCGCCCCGATGGACACCAAAACCGTGATTGAATCGGTGAAAAAAACAGGACGCTTCATGGTCGTTCATGAAGCCGTTAAAACCTTAGGTATTGGCTCTGAGCTTATCAGCCGTGTCAATGAAGGCGCCTTCTTCCACCTAGAAGCCCAACCGACTCGAGTTACCGCGCCCGATATTACCGTCCCGCTACCTAAAGGCGAACACCATCATATCGTCGATGCGAAACGCATCGCACACGAAATCAAGAAACTGGCACACTTTGAATAAGGAGGCAAACCATGATAAATTTTAAATTCGCAGATATCGGTGAAGGCATTCACGAAGGGGTCATTTTAAAATGGCTCTATGAAGTCGGCGACAACGTCGAAGAAGGCGAGACCATCGTCGTGATTGAAACCGATAAAGTCAACGCCGAAATCCCCGCCCCTGAGAATGGCGTCTTAAAAAAACGCGGCGCTGAGGTGGGCGAGACCATCAATGTCGGTGAGGTTCTCGCGGTGATTGATGATGGCAGTGGTGAAGACGAAGAAAAAACCAAAGAAAAACCAGACGATGAGACTAAAACGCCAGATAAAGACGAAGAAAAATCCACAGACAAAGCCCAAAAAGAAGCCGATGAAGACGAAGAAGAAACCGCCAGTGTGGTCGGTTCTGTGGAAGTTTCCAACGACGTCTTACCCGATAGCGATGAACACGCAAAACCCGAGAAAAAAGAGACCAAAGGCAAAGCCTTAGCGACCCCTGTGGCCCGTAAAATGGCCAAAGATCTCGGGGTCGATATCAACATGCTTGAGGGTAGTGGCCCTAATGGCCGCGTTATGAAAGAAGATATCAAACAAGCGGCTGAAGGCAAACAAGAAACCCCCTCAGCATCCAAGGACACCACGCGCAAACCTCAAAGCATGCCCAGCATGCCTAAAGACGGTATAAGACGCGAAAAAATATCAAAACTCCGTCAATCGATTGTCCGCGCGATGGATACATCCAATCAACTCATCCCCGCGACCACGGTGATGGACGAATTTGATGTCACCGAGTTGGTTAACTTTAGAAACGAACAAAAAGCACGGATTAAGGAAGAAGGGACCAAACTCACCTATTTACCTTTGATCATCAAAGCGGTTATTTTAACGATGAAAGAATACCCAATCTTCAACGCATCATTTGACCATGAAAACGAAGAGATTTTATACAAAGACTTCTTTAACATCGGCATCGCGGTTGATACCGAAGATGGCTTGATCGTACCCAATATTAAAAACGCCGATCAAAAAAGCGTCTTAGAACTCGCCAAAGAAATCGACAGCTTAGCCAGCGCGGCGCGCGAGCGAAAACTAAAACTCGAACAACTCAAAAACACCACCTTCTCGATTACCAACTACGGCGCTTTTAATGCCAAATTAGGCACACCAGTGATCAATCATCCTGAGCTTGCTATCTTAGGCATGGGTGCGATTACCAAAAAACCCGTGGTCATCGATGATGAGATTAAAATCCGTCAGATGTTCCCTGTATCGCTTACAGTCGATCATCGTGTAATTGATGGTGGCGATGCGGGCCGTTTCATGGTAAAATTAAAAGCGTATCTGAACGATCCCATGTTACTACTACTTAGTTAGGAGCGTGAACCATGAAAAATTATGATCTCACCATTATCGGCAGTGGCCCTGGAGGCTATGTGGCCGCGATTAAAGCGGCACAACTCGGTCTTAAAACCGCGATCGTAGAAAAAGAAGCGATCGGCGGGGTTTGTCTCAACTGGGGTTGTATCCCTACCAAAGCCTTACTCAACAGCGCGAAAGTTTTTAAAAACTTTAACGATGCAAAAAGCTTTGGCATCGATGTTGAAAAAGACAGCTTTTCTGTAAACTTCAAAGCGATGATGCAACGTAAAAACAAAATCGTAAAAAAACTTACCGGCGGTGTTTCTTACCTCTTTAAGAAAAACAACGTCGATGTCTTTGATGGTGAGGCTACCGTGAAAGACAATCACACCGTCATGGTTGGTTCTGAGATTCTCAAAAGCAAAAAATTGATTTTAGCGACCGGTGCATCACCGGCAACCCCACCTATCAAAGGCTTAAAAGAAGGGTTAAAGACTGGTTTTGTGGTAACCTCAAAAGGCATTTTAGACCTAAAAGACCAACCTAAAAACCTCACCATCATCGGTGGGGGTGTCATCGGCATCGAATTTGCGACCATCTTCTCAACCCTCGGGACCGAGGTCACCATCTTAGAACGGGAAGACGATATATTACTCGGTGTTGACCAAGAGATTAAAGACATGTTTAAAAAAGCGCTTAAAAAAGCTAAAATTAAATTCTTAACCAACGCTAACGTCGAAAAGATTGCCAAAGATAGCCTCACCTACAAAACCGGCGATCAAGAAGAGACATTAAAAAGCGATAAAGTCTTACTATCTGCGGGCATGCAGCCAAACATGAAAGGTCTAGAAGCCCTCGATTTAGAAACCGAAAAAGGCTTTGTGAAGACCGACCACTTTATGCGTACAAACGTTAAGGATGTTTATGCGATTGGTGATATGAACGGTAATTATATGCTTGCACACGTGGCTTCAAAAGAAGGCGTGATTGCGGTCGAACACATCAAGGGTAGCGACCATAAAATGGATTACACAAAAGTTCCATCCGGTATCTATACCTTCCCTGAAATCGCCCAAGTTGGTCTAACCGAACAAGAAGCCAAAGACCAAGGCCTAGATATTAAAATCTCAACCTTCCCGATTACCGCCAACGGTAAAGCTTTGGCTGAGAATCAGTCGATCGGCATGGTCAAAATGATCGCCAAAAAAAAATACGGCGAGATTATCGGTGTGCATATCTTGAGTGATTCGGCGACCGAACTGATCAGTGAAGCGGTCTTGGGTATGAACCTTGAGACCACCGCCTTAGATATCGCCCAAGCGATTCATCCCCATCCAACCTTAAGTGAGATGTTGCATGAAACCGCGCACGGTATCGTCGATAAACCAATTCACATTTAACCCAAAGAAAAAGGCTTAGTCATCAAACGACTAAGCCTTTATTTTACGTAAATAGACAATGGAGAATATCATCCACAGAAATATTAAAGAAATATTCATCAAGCGGTTCTTTTTCGATTAAGGGTTTAATTTTCTCTTCGCTAAATGCCACCCCACGAAACTTATCTTCAAGCGTCGTGATATCTTTAGAACCTAAGAAATCGCCAAAGATTTTTATATCGTCGATTTTACCCTCTTTAATATTCAAATGAAACTCCACTTTTCCCCCTTGATAACGGCCCGCTTTTTCCAAACTGAACTCAGGGTTTTCACCGTAGTTCCACCCCCATTTATTATAGCGTTTCGCCATCAATTCTTGAATCTTATCCAAGTCATCTTGGGTCAGTTCATACATATGATCTTGGATATTTTTTGTATCGAGCAAGTACGCTAATAACGTCTTTTTAAACTCAGGCATGCCGATATTTTCTTTAAGATAAGGCTTGATGTTGGTCACCCGTGCCCGGTTGGATTTGATGCCTTTAGATTTGATTTTATCGGCTTTAACATTCAAGACTTCTGCGACAAACGGCAAGTTCGCATCAAATAAAATCGTGCCATGATGCAACATCTTATGCTTATAAAAGCTTTGTGCGTTGCCACTGATCTTTTTATCTTCCACAACGATATCGTTGCGTCCTTGGAATTCAGCAGGCACGCCCATCGTGTTTAAAGCTTCAATGACTGGCGCGGTAAATTTCTTATAATCGTTTAGGTTGTCTTTCATCTTCGTCACAAAAGAAAAATTTAAATTGCCATCATCGTGATAAACCGCCCCACCACCGGTAATGCGTCTGACGACATTGACATCATGTTTTTTGACCACATCGCTGTTGATCTCTTCGAATGTGTTTTGGTTGCGTCCGATAATGATGCTGTTTTCATTTTGCCACAGCAAAACAAAATCTTCATCGCTATCGAGATATTTTAACACGTACTCTTCCAAGGCCAAATTAAACCGAGGATTTTTAGAATCGTTAATAATTGTCTTCATTTCATCACCACTGTCCCATAGATTTGTTATTTCATTTAAAGGATACAAAAAAGTCCTTTGAAATGCAAATAACCTACACTAATATCTTACCACAAACGCTGAAAACATGTTAGAATAATAACGTAAGACAAAGGAGGTCACATGATGAACAAATGTCTGGTTGTCGTCGACATGCAAAACGACTTTATCGATGGTGCTTTAGGCTTTGAATGGGCCAAAAAAGTCATCGAACCCATCAAACAAAAAATCAAAGACTACCGCAGAGAAAACCAATGCATCGTCTTTACCCAAGATACCCACAGTAAAAACTACCAAAACACCGTCGAAGGCGAACATCTCCCAATTCCGCACTGCATCGAAGGCACCAAAGGTCATAAACTTCACGAAGAGATTGAGGCCTTACGAAAAGATGAGGATAAAACCTTTCAAAAAGAAACCTTCCCAGCTTTAAGCTTGGGCAAATTTTTGAAAAACCAAAATTTTTCTCACATCGAACTTTGTGGACTCGTCAGTGACATGTGTGTCTTATCCAACGCTGTGATCGCCAAAAGTGCCCTGCCTAATGCGCACATTCATATCGACGCAAGAGCCACCACAACCTTTGATCTTGACAATCATGAAAAAGCCCTCGATATCTTAGAAAACCTACATATCGAAATAAAAAACAGGAGTCAATAAACGATGGACAAAAACAACGAGAGTATGCTGATTGATTTTTACGAATTCACGATGGCCAACGGCTATTTTGAAAGTTCTTTTAAAGATAAGATCGTCTATTTTGATCTTTTCTTCAGAAAAATACCTAACCAAGCGGGCTACGCCATCGCCGCAGGCTTAAAAAGTGTGATTGACTATATCCAAAACCTATCGTTTTCCGAAGAAGATCTTACCTATCTACGCAATAAAAAGATCTTTCACGAAGACTTTTTAACCTACCTAAAAACCTTCCGTTTCACCGGCGATATCTACGCGGTTGAAGAAGGGAGCGTCATCTTTCCTGGTGAACCGATCGTTACGGTCCGTGCCAACGCGGTAGAAGCACAACTGATCGAAACCTATCTCTTGGTGGCTATCAACCACCAATCCCTCATCGCCACAAAAGCAGCCCGCATTAAACACGCCGCAGAAAAACGCCTTGTCATCGAAATGGGGGCCAGACGGGCCCACGGTGTATCGAGTGCGAATTATGGGGCGCGTGCGGCTTATATCGGCGGCGCCGATTCAACCTCAAACACCCTATCCGACCGGCTTTTCAACATTCCAGCTGCTGGTACCATGGCCCATTCTTGGGTTCAGATGTTTGAAAATGAATACCAAGCGTTTTTAACCTATGCACAAAAATACCCCGAGGCCTCAACCTTCTTAGTTGATACCTACAACACCTTAAAAAGTGGGATTCCCAACGCCATTAAAGTCATCAAAGAACAGCTCAAGCCCCATGGCTATAAAAAATACGCGATTCGCATCGATTCCGGCGA
>PWMS01000021.1 GCA_003558105.1 Mollicutes bacterium
GATCTCGATCGGCCCGCCCTCGGTAAAAAGGATAGCCCAGACCTGGAAGCGAGAACTGTCACGGGCGGAAAGATGCTCGTAAACTGCTGTACCCAGGCCGAAGACGTCCGCCAGGTCGATCAGAATAAAAGCACCCCATGCCAGGGCGAGCGCACCGAGGCCCGTGAAAAGGACCAGTGTGGATTTCATGGGCCCGGTGTATCGGCTCGGCATGCTACTGAACGTCCTCAGATGGCTTGTCCTGGCTTTCGGCCTGAGCTTTCATCTGCTCGTCGAGCTGCTTTAAGCTGTTTGCAAGACCGTTGACGAAATTAGCCGCCTGGTTGACGGGAATTACCAGCGTGCCGGCATCCACCTGGGTATTGTCCGGGCCATTCTGAGTCAATACGATCCGGAGATTGTTGTTGGAAAGGGATATTCTGGAGAATCCGTCCGCGAAGAGGTGTGTCATTGCGTTACTCCTTTATTAGCTATGAGTCAAACTTGAATATGTCGTCGTTGTCGCCGAACAGGGCCTCGATGTCGGGGACCTCTGTTTCTTTTTCTTTGGCCATACCGGCTTCGAATTTAGCCTTTTTGGTTAGAAGGCCGTCGTGAAGGTTGGTCAGAGAAACAAAGTGGGCATAAATCAAAGATAATGCGCCGGACTTATGCAATTGAGCAAGCACCTCAGGAGGCAACTCGTTAAACTTTTTGGAATCAATGATTTGAAAACCAGTAAGTGCAGATCTATCGGCAACCTTTACATGACGTTCTACCAATAAATCTGCGTCAAATATCTGTCTGACGAAATCTATAGTTTTCTTTTCATCGACATACAGATGCTTAAGAGTTTTCTGCACTTCCAAAAGAAAATCGGTTGGTCTCTGCTCATCAGTGAACAACCTCCGCCCCTTTTCATAATTCAATAAGGGAGATGCTTCATCAATCAATACGGCCATTGTTCGCGTTTCATCATTGTTAGGCCGACCGGCTTCAGCGGCCATAAACGGATAGCGGCGAATGTGGGCCGGTACATACCGAGCAAGCCACGCCGGTCTTTCTCCGATATAGGCATTCACATTCTCCTGGTATCCAAGCAGGGCAATCGGAAGGCCTTCATCCTTTGGGAACACAAGCACATATTCCCTTGCGATTCGAGATGCCTCACCGGAAAAAACAGGGCAGCTTACAAGGTCACGGGCGTATTTGTAATCCGGGGGTGAGGTGTCGAAACATAACAGGTGGTGCTTTTCCGAATTGAGGGGTACCGTGTTTTTGAACATAACAATCGGTCCTTCATGGCATTTAGAAAAAAAACCGCCCCGCCTTGAGGCGGGACGGTTTCATTGGTTTTCAAAGGCCCGGTATCAAACCCCGTGGCTTTTTAATTTGTTAGTTACAGGTTAAAATCGACACGATCAAGATCGCCAGAGTCAACGCCGGCCAGTTCGATAACCCAGTCTGCTCTATCGTTGTCGAAGTTTTCCTCGTTGAAAACATAAGAACTACCGGCATTGAAGGTGACACCAGGCAGCGCATCTGCAAGCCATTCTTGATCTCCACCAGGTGCCGTATCAAGATCGCCACCGTCTCGGATTTCAAGCTGCTGGAACTGGGTTATGCCCAAATCACCGAGACGGATTTCGCTCTGGTTGTTAATGGTGTCATCCGCACTTTCATTCGTGATGAAGTTGTCGATGCTCCAAAAACTGGGGTTATCCCAATCGCCGCTGGATTCGGTGAACACGAAGATGGAGTTGTAGTCTGGTTGATCTTCAAAAGCATCCTGACCTTGTATCAGAGTTGCGTCATCATCAGCGAGTAATCCACCAGAAAGAAGATCGCCACCACCAGCATCGTCTTTAAAGAAGACGATATTTTCAATCTTGGTAGCAATATCTCCATCATCCCCTGCAGTTTCAAGTGCTGCAAAGTCTTCGTCTATCTGAAGAGTAAGCCTTTCCTCGCCTGCATCCCAACTCCAAGTCAATTGAATATCAGGGTCAGCAGCAAATGCAGTAAGATCAGTACCTACTTCTGCAGTTGTTGCATCTAGTGCTGCGAGAGTATCAATAATGGTGTCTCCAGCAGGTACTGCTACCTGAAAGTTCTCAGTGTGGGTTTCACCATCACGTTCAAGACTAACCTGGATAGTAAAATTATCACCAGCATCATATTGTGCGTCATCACCGAAAACATCCGCATCTGCTAGAATGTCAAATCGTGCACTTTCAGCAACACCTGACTGAATCTCTGCCAGTGTAAAGCTAAAGTCTTCCTTGCCGATTGTGAAGGTAGTATCATTACCTTCAATTGCATCAGTGGCATTGAAGCCTTCAAAGCTGCCTGCATAACCCGTCACATCGATGGTGCGAACGGTCGTCGGAATCGCCTGGGTCAATTCAAGGGAATCGTCTTCTCTTGTATCTCCACCTGTAACGACCAGATTCTCAACGGTATTGTCAAGATCATCGTTGTTGTCGTCGTACAAGTCGAGGTTCAACACAGTGTCTGTACCACCGACATTGACGAAGCCGAGATTCAGATTGACCGTTTCATACTCTTGAACGTCAAGTATTGCAGCGTTATTGAAAAGTCCCGTCTCTCCATCAACTGATCTCAAAACATCGATTGTTACTGCGCCGCTTCCATTTCCGAGGAGGGAAATGTTGTTATTGAAGGTCAGATCGCCATCATCAGCTCCTGCTTCACCGATCTGCACGGTGCCAGGACCAATGTTTTCAAGAGTCAGTGCGCCATTGGTGTTTGCAATAATGTAGTTTTCAACACCGGAAGTATTCGTTGCATTGTACCAGCCTTGTGCTGCTTGATTTGCTGGAACACCAACAGCAGTGCTTACGCCGAGACCATTGTTGAAACCAAACTGCAGGGTTTCAAAACCATCTACATCCGTGGTTGCTGTGGCATCATCAACCATGTTCCCATAGAACGTCAGAACATCGCTTTCACCTTCGGTACCGATGAATTCATCTTCGGTATCTGCATCGAGAAGCCCTGCATTAAACGCCAAGGTAAAATCACCTTCGAGTTCAGAAGCATCTACCGTAAGATCAATGTCATCAGTTGTCGGAACGGAGGCCATGTCGCTGATGTGTACGCCCAGATCCTGTGTACCGACAAGCAGTACGGTGTCAACCCGGGGCGCATCCACGTTAGCGACGCGGTTGCTCGTGTCGCGGCTGCCGGTGGAATCCAGGGTCAATGAACTAATATCACTTGCTTTAATCAGTTCATTGGTTGTCGGATGCCTGTAATCCTGCACGATAAGCTGGCCGACCGTTAGCGTACCATCCAAGCGGGCCGTGTTTTCCAGAGTAACTGTCGCATCTGACCCGGAAGAGCCGGTAAACGTAATATCCCCAAAGGTCTGATCAGCATTGCTGGTACCAGCTGTTACCGTCTGGTTTTTACCGGATACAGTCACAACAGTATCATCGAAATCTACCCGACGAAGCTCCACGTCAGCAGCGGCGTCCGTTGCAATAATAATGTTTTCAAGCCCCGGCATATTGCCACTGACCGGGTCGTGATCGGATCCTGCACCTGCAATGACAAGATTCTGAATATTTTCAAATTCAGCAAAGGCGTCTGTGCCCAGAGGATTGAAACCTGTATCAGTTCTCAATTCAATGGTGTTTTCTCCATCACCGCCGTCAATATAGGTCGAGTTCTTGGTTGCAAGACCCGTAAGATTGAAACGGTCATCTTCCGCTCCGCCCTGGATATTGAGCTGGAAATCTTCATCACCTGAAAGGCCATTATTCACGAAAAGTGACAAGTTGTTTCCGCCATCGCCCATAAGGTAATCAAACTCAACGACATCATCAGCATCGTCAAGATAGCGCGGGAAGGAATTAGCAGTTAACGATGCACCAAGCTTGATCTCTCCTGTAAACCCGGTAGCATCAAAAACCCGCGCATCGGTCAGTCCGTCATTGTTAAGGCGCTCGTCGGTCGTGGTTGGGAAAGTTTGCGCATCGATGGTTCTCGTCCCAAGATAGAAATAACCTTCTGCCCCGCCTTCAACGTGAGACAGATGCACTTCTTGGAGATAATTGGCAGCTGCATTAGCCTGGTTTCCGGATACCATTGAGCCAAGATGACTGGAACGGTCTACACTGACATCCCATACTTCGATGCCGCGCAAACCAGACATAACACCTATGTCAAGCACTCCACCCTCGGAACCATTGCCAGCCTGGTCCAGAACGACACTGGTATTTGTGAGCCCCTCAATTTCTTCCGCTTCCCCGATGTCGATTCGGTTACGAACATCAATACCGGAAAACCGGACGTCCAGTGCTTCCGGATCTACATTGAAAACACCACCATCGGGATCAACGATCTGGAAAACACCATTTCCCTGGTGGGAAACATTGAGACCGGCCAGCGCT
Source organism: Mollicutes bacterium (assembly GCA_003558105.1). Classification (GTDB taxonomy): domain Bacteria; phylum Bacillota_I; class Bacilli_A; order Izemoplasmatales; family Izemoplasmataceae; genus B1SED10-225. The sequence continues at coordinate 4,398 of PWMS01000021.1, forward strand.
TCGATATCAGCAAGCGCCTCTTCCAGAGCGGTTTCCAGCTCAGCCCATGTATTGGCTTCGCTCATCGCATCTGTTTCAAGAACATAATCTTCGTCATTAAATGTAAATTCTATTGCGCGAAGCGTCATGTTCTCAAGTTCTGTATCTGCAGGATCCTGATCGTCGGTGATTTCCTGAAGAATAATAGACAGTGTCGAATCATCTTCAGTAAATTCTCCCGTTATCCACGCCGGATTGAAATCTAAAGTATAGTTAACAAGTGGATCGGTTTCTTGCATGCCTACGGTTACATTGGCCGGATTTTCACGGACATCTTCCACCCGGATGTCATCACGGCTGTTATAACTCCACCACTGTTGTACGCCGGACATTTTTTGAGCATCAATAGTAGCGGTCAGGCCGCCTAAATCACCAGTCGGTTGTTGGGTCTGCAGAAACACATTCTGAATATTGGTTGTGGTGGGCATGATAGCGGGACCTGCTGGCTGACCACCAATAACGGATTCCATCAGCTCTGCGTACAGCGAGTTGGTGCTGTTTGCACCGCCGTCCAGAATGTCGCCCGTTTCGAGGGTATTGGTTACATTGCCGAAGCCAGTGCTGGACTGTACAATTGGTGCCTCAAATACGTTGTCTACACCATCCTGGCCTTTGATGTTATCCTGTCCATCGGTCAGCGTGTAGTCCGCTACTACCGGCACATCGTCATCGTCATCGTCATCATCATCAACCGGCTGTGCTTCGATCCAAGCATCGGCGGCAGCCTGTGCGGCCGTCACACTCTCTTCTGTCCCGTCCACATCCGCGAGGATCCCGCGGGCATCCAGAATGTCGTCCGCAGTATACTGCTTGTCACCAAGATTGTCGGTGAAGTAATTGGCCGCCTCGACCTTGTTATCGAATACGGC
>PWMS01000079.1 GCA_003558105.1 Mollicutes bacterium
ATGTGCGCTGTTCAGTATTGATAATATTGGCTATGATGAAGGTGTAATTTAATTTATGGAGGCGAAATTATATGAAAAAAATATTCACATTTGGCTTAATTATCGCATTATCTTTAATACTTAGCAACCTTTCATTGGAAAACTCAAATCAAGTGTCTTTAGATTTCGATGAAGATACCATGCCAGAATATGTCGCAATTAGTGCTTTTGATAACATCTATTTAGATTTTGACGAAGACACTATGCCAGAATACGTCGCAATTAATGCTTTTGACAATATTTATTTAGATTTTGATGAAGACACCATGCCAGAATACGTAGCCATCGATGCTTTTGATAACATCTACTTAGATTTTGATGAAGACACCATGCCAGAATACGTAGCCATTTAACTTAAACGATAATTTGAAAGGATGATATTATGAGTAGACAAGAATTTTTAATTGAACTAGACGGTGTTATTGGGACGATTCATACCTATACACGCAATCCCTTTATGATGGGTTATACCAAAGAAATGAAAAAAGCGGCTGCGGATAATGATCTTGATACTTTAAAGATTATTTTAGACAAAGTTATCGGTTGGTATAATGAAGAAATTGATAAAATTAAAACCGACGCCTATGTCTTCAATAAGCACATGCATCAAAAAGCTTATGACATTTTGAAATCTTACCGTTCCAGTCTAACATCATCATAACCTAATCTATTATATCATATCATAACCCCCCCAACAATTTTTTCCCTATCCAAACAAAAAGGCCTGTCCCCAGGCCTTTTTGTCTTTATTTATGAGAAAACACCCATCATTTTAGCCAAGCGCTCAAAGGTCTCAACACCACGGCTTAAAATGGCTTCGTTAAAGTCGAATGTCGATGAATGTAGGGATTGATCATACCCTTGGGGGATGTTTTTGGTGCCAAGCATGATAAAAAGACCAGGCATTTTTTGTTGGTAGTAAGAAAAATCCTCAGCCAAGAGCATGGGTTGGATTTTGGTGATCGCATGAGCATGAAAGGTCGCAATCATTTTTTCATAGAGTTGATGGTCGTTGATTACCGGGGGATGAAGATCGGTAATCACATTATCTAGGGTAACATTATAAGCGTGTTCAATCCCCGCATCAATTTGACGCATACGGTTTTTTAGATGTTGGAACACACCAAGGTTAAAAGCGCGGATTGAGCCTTTAATTGTGGCTTTATTCGCGATGATATTGCGACCCTCACCAACGTGCATGGTGCCGATATTAATAACCGCTGCATGCATGGGATCAAGGCTACGGGAGATGATGGTATGGTATTGTTGGGAAAGTTGTGCAGCCGCCAATAAGGCATCATTGCCTTGATGGGGGTTGGTACCGTGGGCGTTGGCGCCTTGTATCGTTAAATCAAAATCGCCGTCTTGTGCGGTCATAATCCCATCGGTCATGCCGAGTTTACCTTCTTCTAAATCGGGATCAAGATGCAAAGCGAAAATGGCTTCGATTTCATAAGCATCGAGCATGCCGCTTTCCATAATATCCTTGGCTCCACCAAGCGTCTCTTCGGCAGGTTCAAAGACAAAGATGACATCTTTTTCGATGTTATCTTTACGGGCGATAAGCTCAGCCAAACCAAGCAACATGGCCATGTGCGCATCGTGGCCACACGCATGCATAGCGCCATGATGTCGGCTTTTATAGGTGGCGTCGTTTTCCTCGTGAATCGCTAAAGCATCCATATCGGCACGAAAGGCAATGGCTTTGTCTTGCGTGCCTTTTTTGACCGCAATCAATCCACTTTTAGCTACCGTGTAAGTTTGATAACCAAGGGCGGTCATTTGCGTTTCAATATACGCTTTGGTTTTGGGCAGTTCAAACCCGATCTCAGGGATTTGATGTAAGTATCGACGGTGTCTGATGACGTTGTTTTCTTGCATTTTTATCACTCCAATAAAAAACCATGAGCCGAGACTCATGGGACCATTAAACAATGCCCCCACCTCATAGAAGCACATTCTTAAAAGCTTGGGTCGCTTCAAGAACAGCTCTATATCTCTTAAATACAAAGCCAGTATGCACTTCGGCACACGCCCCTTTCACCGTGGTTACTCATGGCGCATGCAGCCTCTTCTATAAAGTTTAATGCCTATACATTAACAGTTCGCCTATCGTTTGTCAAACGCTATACAAAAGAATACTTATGGCTTAGCTGTGTTTTTGATAAGTCCAAGGTTTTCATGGTTGCCAAGTTTGGTTTGAAAATAGACATAAAGCATAAATAACGGTGAAAAACCTACCCACAATAAAGCAAAGTGAACGATATAATACGTGATATCCCACGTATGGTAAGTGAAAAATTGTGTGATCAGCGCCAGTAACGTTATGAGGCAAGAAGAAAAAATATATCGTTTTATAGCTGGGGTTTCTGTAAATATGCGGATATATTGATACAGCAACAAAAACAACGTCACCAGCATGAAGATAAGATGAAAATAGCGGGTATAATCAAAACTGCCAATCACGAAAAAGTAGATGACCGCTAAAAAGGCTGTTTTCTTCAGTAGGGTCGTATGGGCTTTATATTGTGCTTTTTCGCTGTCTTTTAAGGCTTGGTCATATTTCAACACCAAGGCTTGCACGGTTTTGATATCTAAGGATTTAAATTCTTTTAAAGCGAGATAATCAAAAGCGATTGACGCTACGCCTAAGACGATCAGCAAGAGAAAATCGGGAAAACCAGGGTTTTCAACCATGGCATTTAAAAAGAAAACCAATACCGCAATAACACGCCATATTAAGGCATTGAGCTGATAATTTAGAACCGTTTTTTTAACCACCGTCTCAAATTTTAAGCCCCCAAGACTGAATAAGAAAATCATCAAGAGTAAGCCGGTTAAAAACCCGTTGATTAAAAAATGGATTTGCGCATCCTGTATCGCTGCGAAGGCGTTGATGATAAGCAGTAGGAAAAACAAAAAAAAGATAATCACCGTTTCAATGAGGACATACTTTAGATCTTTTTGTAAGTGCCGGTATTTTTCTTCCATGATGGCCTCCTTAATTAAGTGTATTTATTATCTAGGCTTATGGGGTTGCTTTTGATGAAGCTATTTTTGTGTCTTTATAGTTATATTTTAAAGCCATCGACCCTAAAGTTGCAAGTGAAACCACGGATTATTTATCCATTAAGTCAGCGATTCTTCAGCAACCACGGCGATTATAAAGTACACTGGTGGTTTTATCTATTGATCTTCATAGGGTTTAAACAAGGCTAAAATCGCAGGGTAAAAGCCGATGATTGAAGCGATAAAGGTGGCGATAAAAACCATGAATAAGGGATAGTTTGGGGTTGTTTGTACCACGATTAAAAACGCGAGCAAGAAGGTGGCGAGTAAAAAGCATAGCAACGGCATCCATAGTTTGTGGATGGGGTTTTTTAAGCCGATACCTCGGTTGATACGGATGATGACTAGCCCTATGATGAGGCCTATGATGAGGCTGATTATAATTTCCATTGAATCACCTGCCAAGGAAAAAGGCTCATCTTAAATGAGCCTTTGTAAAGGTGTCTAGATAACGAAATTGCCGTCTTTAAAGATGATGACTTCTTTGCCATCTTCGGTGATGCCTTTGACTTGAAGGTCGGCACTGCCAAACATGAAGTCGCTGTGGGCCATAGAATGGTTGTAGCCGAGTTTTTTAAGGTCTGCTTCTTTCATGTTGGTACCACCTTCGACGTTCATCGGATAAGCGCGGCCTAAAGCCATGTGGCATGAGGCGTTTTCATCGTATAAGGTATTGAAGAATAAGATGCCGGCATTAGAAATGGGTGAGTCGTGTGAGATAAGGGCGATTTCACCTAAATATGAAGAGCCTTCGTCAAACTCAAGTAAGTTTTTCAAGGTGTCTTTTTCACATTTGGCATCGTAATCAACGACTTTGCCGTCTTTGAATTCCAACCAAAACTCTTCGATTAAGTTGCCTTGATAGTTGAGGGGTTTGGTGGCGACGACTTTACCATCAACGCGCATTTTATGAGGCATGGTAAAGGTTTCTTCGGTCGGAATGTTGGGGTTAAATTCGGTGCCTTTTGTGGTGTGTTCATTACCGCCGGCCCAAACGTGGTTTTTCACAAGACCGATGGTGATATCGGTGCCGAGTGCGTTTTTAAAATGGAGTCTGTCAAATTGATAGTCGTTGAGGATTTTATTGTGTTTGCTTAAGATATCATTGTGTTTCTCCCAATCCGCCACGGGGTCGTTATGTTCGGTGATGCGACAAGCTTTAAAGATGGCTGCCCAAAGTTCTTCAACGGCGGCATCTTCCTTTTTAGAAGGGAAAACTTTTTTGGCCCAAACAGGGTTGGGGGCACCCACGATGGTCCATTGCGCTTTGTTGCCCATCATATGGGTTTGGAAAAAGGAAAGTTTTTTCATGCGTGCGACACTGGCTCTTTGCATTTTGCTCGGATCGATACCTTTGTTTAAGCCTGGAATCGGCGAGGTAATCGAGATAAAACAAGCCCCGATGTCGATGAAATGTTGGGTTTGTTGGACTTGCCATTCTGGGATGTTTTCTAAATTTTCAGCGCTGCGATGTTCAAGGCCTAAGCGTGAGACATAATCATCGCCCCATTGCACGATGACTTCTTTTGCGCCGGCTTGATAGGCACTTTTGGTAATCGCTCGCACCAAGTCTTTGGTTTCGGTGGTGGCGCGGATCACGACGGGTTGGTCTTTTTGAACGTTAGCGCCGATATTGACCGCTAAATTAGCATATTTTTCGATTAATGCTTGTTTTGGCATTGCTTTCATCCTTTCAAAGTCAGGTTTATAAACATACAAACCCATGATATCACATTCATGGGGTTTTGTTGATAGGAAATGTAGAGGCTTTTATGGGTGCGTGAAAAAAGGTGTTGTTAAACACCTTTTAATCGAGCATATCATCCATCACGGATTTTAACAAGGTGGGGCGGTCGGTCAAGATGCCATCGGCCCCGATTTCGATGAGTTTGCGCATGTCATCCTCATCGTTGATGGTCCAGTAATGAATCGCAATATTGTGTTTGTTGGCTTGGTTGATAAAGTTGGAAGTCGCTAAATTAATGTTGCCTTGGCCCATGGGAACTTGGAAGGAACTTATTTCCTCATTGAAGAATGTGGTGATTCTAAGCAAATGTAAGGCGTAAAATACGGTGATTTTATCCTCTTGTGGTGAGAAGAGAAGCTGGGGATGGGTCGTTTCTTTTAATGTGACATAGCGGTCATACATATCGCGTCTAAAGGAGGCGATGGTGATGCGCTCATAAACGTTATATTCGCTATCAAGTTCATCGAACAATTCGATAACCGCATCCAACAATAAGGCGCCTTGTTCGCCGCTTTGTTTAAGTTCTACAATCATGTAGGATTCAGGGAAAGCGGTGATGATTTCTTCTAAAGTGGTCGTTAAAAATTTCTCGTCGTGCCTGGCTTCCACGCCTTCGGGGTATGTCACATCAAGTGGGGTGACTTCTTCGCCGGCATAGTTGGTATAGCGGATATGTTCGCCTGTGACATTAAAACCATTCGGCCCATCGATGGGGTTCTCATAACCAAAATCAATCTCATCAGCGATTAAATCGCTGTAATAAGTCTCATGCACAGGGGCATTGATCAAGGTCGTTTTGCGATCAAAGGTGGTGTCGTGGGTTAAAACGACCACGCCATCGGCGGTCAAGGCGACATCCATTTCTAAAATCACGGTATCATCAACACTATAGGCGTTGTACATTGCTTCTAGGGTGTTGTCGGGAAATTCCCAATTACCACCAGCATGGGCGATAATATTGGGACGATCGTTTTTCGCCATGAAGGGGTTATCGCCTTCAATACCTTGACTTCTAGGCCATAGCGTGATGGCAACCCAGCTTAAGCCTATAACCAAAACAACGGTGATAAGGCCGCGTAAAAATCTATTTTGTGGCATCGAAACATCCTTTCTAATCCATTTGTTTTTATTATACTAAATTTTTTAAAAGCGTGGGTATCAATTTAAAGTTTTTTAAGCGCGATGTTTAAAGAAGAACTCGGTTTCTTCTTCATTGCATTCATGGGCGAGGTTGGATTTAACATCGAGATGAAACACATGCATTGTAGGCGTGAGCTCATCTTTCCCATATATCTTTAGATGGGCATCGATATTTTTATTGATGAGATGTTGGTAAAAAGGTTCCGCGTGAGGTTTGAGAAAATCTTCGCTGCTGCTCATCACAAAGGTAGGGGGGAACGCTTCGGTGATATGGGCTAAGACATCGTATTCGGGGTGGTTAAGGTCATGTTTTTTAGGCAGGTATTCTTTCAAAATACCTTTGAGTTTAACGTCGCGTTTTAGATGTTTGAAATCATACATGCCACAGTTTAGGGCGGCGGCGCGGATTTTGAGATTGGGTATCTCAAAATCAAAAAGCGCGGCATAATCTTTGTTGCTTAATATGGTGAGGTATTGCGATGCGATTTGTGCGCCCGCCGAATCGCCCACCAAAAAGAGGTTGTCTAAATCGAGTTGGTATTCTTTTTTGTTTTTCAAAAGCCATTTCATAACATAGTTTGTATCTTCTAATGGCGCGGGATAACGGTGTTTTGGGGCCAAGCGGTAACTAAAATTTATGACATTAAAGCCGCGGCGCGCTAAGCACATACAGTAGTACTGATATACGTTTTTTGACCCGTAAATATAGCCACCGCCATGGACATTCACAAGTGTGGGTAGGGGTTGGTCTATCTTTTTTGGTTGATAGACATCCAAAAGATTGGCTTTGCCTTTTTTAGGGCCATAGCGGATATCGTCGAAACGCCGAACATCTTTCGGTGTTTTGACGCCTTTGTTGCGTTGGTAGTCTTTAAACGCAAAAACTTTTCGGATAACATAGGATCTTAACGACATAAAAAACCTCCTTTAATATAGCACGTTTATGCTTGATCCTCGCCCATCAACCATGTCCCTTGATGCTTGGTAGATAACAAGGTTTTATAATACCGATTGAGGCTGGATTTTTGGTAGTTGTTGGTTGGGTCCATAGGGTTATAGTGGCTGATCGCGATGGCTTTAAAATAACCGGTAATCGCATTTAATAAGGTGGTATCGCTAATATATTTTTGATAAGCCTTGAATGCGATATGGGGCTGATTTAAAAGTATATGTGCCGCGATGGGTGCTTCTTTGTAAATAGCCACACCATAGGTGAAATCGATGACGCCAAAGGTGTTTTCATAATAAGCCTCACCCACCACATGTCCGTGGTAAGCTTTTTCTAAGTTGGCTAGATAAAGGAATCTTGTGGGGATATCTAAGCACTGTAAAAGCACCACGCCAAGACGGGTAAGGTCGCTACACCAATCGCTTTTGCGAGCGATGATTTCTAATTCTGTACCACCAAAAACCATTTGATCTAAGGGTGCATCAGCAAGATCGGCTAGTTTTTTGGTAAAATCAAGTACGTTTTGAATCGTGGCTTTGTCGTTTGCCCCTTTTAAGGCTTGGGCGATAGGGTAAAGGGGATGGTCTTTGATGGTGGTGGCGATGCTTGGGACTTTTTGATAAAGATCGCCTTGGTGGGTTTTATCTAAACGCACCATGGTCTTAAGTAAGTGATGATCGATGCTTTTTTGAGCGTGGGGATCGTTTTTAAGCATCACTTCATACGCTTTATTGAATGCTTTATAACCGGTTTTTGCCATGGCAACCATCTTTTTTTTTGGGGTGGGTTTTGAAAAACGTATCTTGGTCTAAGCGATAGCTTAAAAGGATGGCTTTGTATTGTTCATCATAGCTTTCTTCAAGAAACGTAAAGTTGTTTTTTTCAATGACGCGTTTAGACGCGATGTTGTCTTTAAGGTGACGGATGAAGATAGTTTTAAAATTGAAATAGCAAAATCCGACATGAATTAAAGCGTCTAAAGCTTGCGTCATATAGCCTTTATTCCAATAAGACTTGTGAAGGCAAAATCCAATCTCAGCGGTCTTTTTTGCAAAATCCACATGCATTAAATCACAAGTTCCAATCATCTTATGATCGGCTTTATGCACGAGTGCATAAGCGGCGGGTTGACCGTTTTGGGGTCGCTCTAAAAAAACCGGTGTTATCGCGTTTTTGGCTTCTTCTAAGGTCAAATACGCATCCCAACTTAAATATTTGACAACCTCGGCATCTTTCCCATAATCATAAAGATCAATATAATCTTTGAATTTTACAGGCCGCATAAAAAAATCTTTAAAATCTAAGTGAGGTAGGGATTTTAAATAATACGCATTATGCATCTTCATATTTTCTTCACATCGCTGTTCTATGAAGTTTTCGACCAATAAACGCCAAAGATTTTAAACATGATGTAAAGCCAACTTAAAATGAAAAGCGTCCAAAATAGCCAAAGGGCCGGTTGTAAGGTGTCTTTAAAATAGATGCCTAAAATGATGCCGATACTGATGAGACAGGTTTTAAAAATACCCATATCAAAAATGGTGAAATAGCGGAATGTTGCTTGAATTTTTTGATAGAAGTCTTTCATCATCGTACTCCCTTCTAGCGTAAAATAAAATACCACGCGATAATAAAAATCGCGATGATAATGATGGCCATGATAAGATTTTTAATGAGTTGTTTCTTATACCACATAGAAAGCCTCCCTTTAACCTCGTTAGCTTTATTATAAACGAAATAGTACTGAAATGGTATCCTCTTCCCACGATAAAAAGAAAACTGGTACTTAAAAACATGAAAACATAAGGAAGTTGAACGAAATTTAAGGTTTCCTATCGGATGAATGAAAAAATGGGCTAAATTAATATGATTTTGATACATACACATCTGCCCATGTCACACCATTCGCACAGCATAAAATCGCACTATTAAATAAAAAAAGCCATTTATCATAAATGACTTCATCCATATGATGATACATGGTGCGAATGGGGGGAGTTGAACCCCCACAGCCTTAGCGGCCACATGGCCCTCAACCATGCGCGTCTACCAGTTCCGCCACACTCGCGTGGTGGAGAATGACGGACTCGAACCGCCGACCCCTTCCACGTCAAGGAAGTGCTCTCCCGCTGAGCTAATTCTCCTAAATGGTCGCATATGATTATATCACTGTTGTTTTTAGAAAGTCAAGCGTGATAGCGATTAAAAATGTTTTCGTTTTTTTGGAGTGGGTTGAGATTTGTAAACATCGAGATTGTATTTGTGGGGTTTTCGTTTTTCTTTTTCGCTATCAAGATGATCGATAATGAGATAGGCGGTTGTAAAAACGATTAAAAAGACCACAGAAAAAATGAGCATGGGGTTATAGATAATCTTGGCCGCTTCGGAAAAACCACTTAAGGCAAAGCGAAAGATGGCGGTAAAGAAATTGATCCCACCGATCAACATTAAGACCCAATCATAGGATTTTTTTCGCGTGATGGTATAAGATAGGCCAAAAACAAATAATAAGCCTACATAGTTTGGATAGATATACCGAAAGATGTTGATGTGGTTCAACACCATCAACACCAGTAAACTAAGCGCGATGATATAAAGGACTATGGCTGTGTTTTTTTGCATGATTATCGTTCCTTTTTTTACTTTATTTTATTGTAACATGTCCTTGGGTTTTTCGCTATTGGACAGCTAATTATAAAAACTTTGATTATGGTCTTTTGGGTGTTTTATCTCAAGGGTAAATAAGGTATAATCATGACGTAAGTATGACCGAGTTTTGTAGGAGGGTTTGGATGGATAAAGCTTACGACATCATCATAGTCGGCGCGGGGCCTGCGGGAATTTTTGCGGCCTATGAACTTAGTTTAAAAGCACCGGATAAGAAGGTGCTTTTGGTCGATAAAGGCAGGGCTATCTTAAAAAGACACTGTCCGATTTTAGAGAAGAAACGCACGAAATGTCCCGAGCATGATAACGGTGCGTTTGGCTGTCATCAAAGTTGTTCAATCACAAGTGGTTTTGGTGGGGCAGGGGCTTATTCCGATGGGAAATTTAATGTCACCTCGGCTTTTGGGGGGTGGATGACGTCGTATATTTCCGATGAGACTGTCGCAAGCTTAATTGAATATGTTGATGCGATTAATCTTAAACACGGCGCCTCAGAAACGATTACCGATCCCGATACAGCGCAGGTGAGGGCGATCGAAAAACAGGGTCTTGCGGTCGGTTTAAAGCTTTTAAAGGCGAAAGTTAGACACCTTGGAACCGAAGAGAACTTAGAAATATTGAAACGTATTTATACGTATTTGAAAGCTAAAGTCACGATACAATTTGAAACGCCCATCAACGATATTATCGTCAAAGATGGCATGGTAAAAGGTATCGTCTTAGATGAGGATACCGATACCGTGATTAACGCTGAGCATGTTGCGTTGATGCCGGGTCGTGATGGCGCAGAGTGGTTGGAGAATCTGTGTGAAAACCACGGGATTAAACGCTCGGTTAATCACGTTGATATCGGCGTGCGGGTTGAGACGTCTAATGAAATTATGGAAGAGATCAACGAACATCTTTATGAAGGTAAGTTTGTCTATCATGCCAGTGTCGGTACGATGGTGCGGACGTTTTGTTCGAATCCAAGCGGTCATGTCGTGATTGAAAACCACGGCGGAACGATGTTGGCTAACGGGCATGCTTACTATGATGAAAACCTAGGTAGCCCTAATACCAATTTTGCGATTTTAGTCTCGCATGCTTTTGAAGCGCCCTTTAAGCGGCCAAACGATTTTGCCCGCGGGGTGGCGAGACTGGCGAATATGTTATCCAATGGTTCGGTGATTGTCCAAAAATATGGCGATTTTAAAAAAGGCCGAAGAACCACACAAAAACGCTTGGATGAAGGTTTTGTAAGACCGACCTTAGAAGAAGCGTTTCCCGGTGATTTAGGGTTGGTGCTGCCTTATAATACGTTTATCTCAATCATTGAAATGATTGAAGCCTTAGATAAAGTCACACCCGGTATCGCCTCAGGCCATACCTTGTTTTATGGGGTGGAAGCGAAATTTTATAGCGCCCGACCTAAAATTGATGATACGTTTGAAAGTACAATCAAAAATCTTTATTTTGGCGGCGATGGCGCGGGCATTACCCGTGGGTTAGCACAAGCCAGTGCTAGTGGTGTGCACATCGCTAGAAGCATCATCACAAAGGAGCATACGAATGGTTAATACACTCGCGATTATCGGGGCGCAATGGGGCGATGAAGGCAAAGGCAAAATGACCGATTTATTGAGTCAAGACGCCGATCTGATCGTACGCTTTCAAGGGGGTAATAACGCTGGGCACACGATTAAATTTAACGGTAAAACCTTTGCCCTTCATTTGGTCCCTTCGGGCATTTTTAAAGACACCTCAAGCAATTTACTTGCCTCAGGCATGGTGATTGACCCTGAAGCCTTATACCAAGAACTAAAGATGTTAGAAACGATGCATATCGATACCGAGGCGCGACTTTGGATTGCCTCTAGAGCGCACGTGGTACTCGATTTTCATAAAACCCTAGATGCGCTTTATGAAGACATCCGTAGTGAAAAGATTGGCACCACCCATAAAGGCATCGGTCCCGCTTATACCGATAAAGCCGCACGCCTTGGTCTCAAGATGGCGACATTCGTCTCTAAGACAGGTTTTAAAACTTATTTAGACAAACACCTACCCTTTGTCAATAAGCTTTTAGAAAGCTATCATTATGCGCCTGTTAAGCAAGCGGATTTAATCAAGAAAATGGCGCCTTATCAAGCCGCGTTTAAAACGATGATCGTCGATGGGTCCAAGCTAATCGATACGGCCATTGAAATGGGTCAAAACGTCGTTTTTGAAGGCGCGCAAGGAACGATGCTTTGTTTGGATCATGGGACCTATCCCTTTGTGACCTCTTCTTCGCCTTCAGCGGCGGCGATTCCTTTAAATACAGGCATTGCCCCTAAAAAAATACGCCGTGTTTTGGGCATTTTAAAAGTGTATACTACCCGCGTGGGAGGTGGGGCTTTTCCCACAGAAATCCACGATGACACCGCCGAGTTCATCCGGACAAAGGGTCATGAATTTGGAACGACCACCGGCCGGGCGCGCCGGATTGGTTGGTTGGATATTGTACAATTAAGACATGCGGTCCGTCTAAACGGTTTTGATGCTTTTGCGTTGATGTTGTTTGATGTCTTAGTGGGCGTGGATACCTTGAAGCTTTGTACCGCCTACAAACTCGATGGCAAAACCATCGATATTATCCCAGCCGACCATGAAACCCTGTCGCGGTGTGAACCGGTTTATGAAACGCTTGAAGGCTTTGACGATGATTTGGATAAGGTGGATAGTTACAAAGCCCTTTCAAACCCTGCCAAAACATATATTAAACGAATTGAAACCTTGACCAATGTCCCGGTGGCGTATATTTCCACAGGTCCTGACCGAACCGCCATCATCAAGCGCGATGAGATTATCGCAAAAACCCTAAAGGAATGATGAGATGATTGCACGTTATCAAGGAAAGACTATGGCTAAGCTGTTTTCTTTAGAAAACCGTTATCAAGCGTTTTTAGATGTGGAACTTGCGGTCTTAAAAGCCTATGAAGCCTTTAAGATAGTGCCTGAGGGTACGTATGAGACAACCCGTAAAAAGGCCCGCTTGAACCTTGAAAGATTAACAGAAATTGAAAAAACCACCAAACATGATGTGGTGGCTTTTACAAGGCAAATTTCTGAGACCTTAGGCGAAGAGAAACGCTTCTTTCATTATAAGCTGACCAGTACCGATGTTGTCGATACCGCGCAAGCGCTGATTATCAAAGCTGCGAATGACGTTATCATCGCGGGCTTAGAAAACTTTATTCAAAGCTTAGAGAACAAGGCGAAACAATATAAGATGACGCCTTGTATCGGCCGTACCCACGGCATCCATGCGGAAGTCACCAGCTTTGGTTTGAAGTTGGCGTATCACATCGATATCTTTAAGCGCTTGGAAAAGAAATTTTTGATAAGCAAAGCAAACTTAGAAGTCGGTAAAATCAGTGGGGCTGTGGGTAATCACGCCCATGTCACAGCCGAAATTCAAGATGATGTTTGTGCGCATTTAAAAATTAAAAGCGCCAACATCTCTACACAAGTAATCGCCCGTGACCGACATGCGGATTATTTAAGTATGGTCGCGCAAATCGGTAGTGCCTTAGAAAACCTTGCCGTTGAGATTAGACATCTATCTAGAAGTGAAGTCGGTGAAGTTGAAGAAGGATTTTCGAAAGGGCAAAAAGGCTCATCGGCGATGCCGCATAAGAAAAATCCAATTGCCTCAGAAAACATCACAGGCTGCGCACGTATGTTAAGAGGCTATATGCAAATGGCGTTTGAAAATATCACGCTTTGGCATGAACGCGACATTTCACACTCTTCGGTAGAACGCGTGGCCTTAAGCGATGCCATCACGTTGTTGGATTACATGTTAAGACGTTTTACCAAGGTGATTGAGCAACTGGTGGTCCATGAATCACAAATGATTAAAAACATTCATCTAACCAAAGGGCTTGTCTTTTCGCAAAAAATATTGCATGCCTTAATCGATAAGAACGTCTCACGAGATGAAGCCTACGATATTGTCCAACCCTTGGCGTTAAAAGCCAAGGCTGAAGATAGCGATTTTCAAACATTGTTAAAAGCGAATGAAACCATCAAAGCCTATCTTAACAGGCAAGAGATCGAAGCTTGTTTTAACTATCTTGATGATTTAAAACATGTCGATACCCTGTTTAAGCGCGTTGGTATTTTATAAGAAAAATTCCCGCCAACATGATCGGCGGGAATTTTTTTATGTCTTATTAATCAGCATGTACAAGCCTTCAAGCCAGGATATTATCACGACAATGAGGATTGTAAGGATACTTATGACCATCACTGGGAAAAACAAGAAAATGACATTGGTACTGATGACAATCGCCACAAGTCCCCAAGCGATCACACCACGGGTAAGTTTACCGGCATAGATGTTGTGCAAGCCAAACGGCAATAAAAACGCTAAGTTTATCGTGGTTTGACGTTTTGGTTTTTGTGGGTTCTTATCATCATATAAAAGAAAGCCATCGCCATCGGATACTTTATACCATAATAAATAGATCAAGCCTTCGCTGGTTAACCAAGCTATATAAAACGGTAAAATAAACACCGCGATAAAAGATGGCATCAAAATGACAGTTGCAAATAAAACGAGTGTTTGTGCAAGCCCTTTAATGTGGTAACCAAGATAGTAGTTATGGATACCCACAGGCAGTAAAAACGCGAGTAAAAACGCCACCACGCGAGAACGACTAGAAGTCGCATCAGCCGCGGTCTCAGATATACTTTTATAGACATTTTGTTTTGTGTCCATCTTCATCACTTCTTTCACTAGCATTTATATTACCACACAAAAAATTAAAGCTCAAGATAATAGTAAAAATATCGCCATTAAGCGATATTTTTAGTATTCTACTATTTTATATACCATTCAAAGGGTGCCGTTTAGAAAATAAGCTTCTTTTTTGTTATTGGTAGATTTTGATATCTTTTACGATAAAACTTTGGGGACCCATGTTTGGATCAATCTGACCACCTAAGCTACCGCCGATGGCGAGGTTGATGATCAAGTAATAAGGGTGGTCAAAAGGCCAGCCTTTGTGGGTGGTGTCTTTATCGTCTTGGCCTTTTTGATAACTACCCACTTCTTCATCGTTGATAAAGTAGGTGATTTTATCGGCTTGCCAAAGCAATGAATATTTCTGAAAGTCATCGCTAATGCCTTTTTTTTCGATAAGTTGATAATATTGAGTTGGTCTTTTATGGTTATAACTTTCGGTGTGAATGCACAAATACAGTTGATCGAGTTCGTTGCCGGTGTGTTCCATGATATCGATCTCACCGCTTTTTGGCCAACCACCGTAACGGTTATCGTTGCTCATCATCCATAAGGCAGGCCAGGTACCTTTGCCTTTGGGGACTTTCGCCACGATATCGATTTTGCCGTATTGAAAGGTAAATTTGTTTTTTGTGTTGATGCGGGCACTTTCATAAATATCGCCACATTTGGTGGCTTTGATATGGAGGCCATCATCATCTAAAAAAAGATTTTTGGGCGCATGAACATAGTGTTGGGCTTCTTTATTGGCCCATTTTGGGCCGACTTCAATGTTCCATTCTTGAGAATCAAGCTGTTTCATGGTGGTAAAATCATAATGTTTAATCAATTTCATGTATTATAACTCCTTTGGTAGGGCCTTAGTAGAATTGCCGGTGATGAGTTCGGTTTCAACAGTCATGGTTTTGCCTTGCTTCGCTTCTTTGGCATCATCAAGATAATTGAGCATATGTACCGCCGCTAAACGGCCCATCTCCTTGGTGTTTTGTCTGATGGTGGTCAGTCTTGGGGTGATGTACTGACCGATATCGATGCCGTCAAAACCGACGATGGAAAAATCTTCAGGGACGCGTTTTCCGGCGTCATGAATCGCTTCAATAGCACCGATAGCGAGCATATCAGAGGCGCAGAAAACGGCGGTGGGTAGGTTTTCTAGATTCAAGAGTTGTTGCATCGCGGTGTAACCTTCTTCTTTGGAAAAATTTTGGCCTGGGACTAAATATTCTGCTTTGACCTCGATGCCATGGTCGTTTAAAAATGCTTCAAAGAACTCTTTGCGCTGGCCACCGATAAAGGTATTGCGATCGCCATGGATATGGGCGATGGCTTTATGGTTGTTGTCAATGAGATGTTTGATGGCTTGATAGACACCGGTTTGATTGTCTGAGGTGATATTGGTCGCGGTGTTAACATCAAAATCAATCATGATGATGGGGATATCGGATTGATAGAGTTCAATCATCTCTGGGGTGTTGAAATCGGCACATAAAACCAAGATGGCTTCGACTTGTTTACGTTTTGAATGTTGTAAATAAGAACCATTTTGATTGCCCATATATTTGGCTAAAAATAAGATATCAAAGCCATGGGATTCGATTTCGCTTTTAAAACTCTCTAAGATTTTAGAAAATACCGGGTGTTGTAAGCCTTGGTTGGTAATTTCTTCAAAAACAACCCCAACGGTATAAGAATGGGTCGTTTTGAGCGAACGGGCTGAAGAATTAGGAATATAACCCATCTCATCACAAAGGTTTCTAATGAGCGCTTTGGTATGTTTGGATATATCGGGGTAATTATTTAAAGCTTTGGATACCGTGGTAATGCTAAATCCCGAAGCTTTGGAGATATCTTTAATTGTAACCATGACGTCACCTTCTTTAATAGGGATTGCTTAAGACTTTAACCCTAGTGTATTAAATTTACAATCATAATTCAAGTGTAGTTTATATAATGCTTTAAGGCGTACTGGCGGTTTGGACATTATGGGTGGCCATCTCGGAGCGGTGGCCCGCAAAATCAACGGCGACAAGGCCAATTTCATAACTGGTTGCGGCTTCTAAATCATCAATGTTAAAGGCATTGAGGGTGGTATCACCAAGTAAAACGCCATCCAGATATATTTCATAGTAGTGTACCATGACATCATGGTTCGCTTTTTCCCAGTGGATACGAACACTATCGTGAGAGGATGCCGCCATTTCGATGCGGTCGACTTTTGTAGGGGCGCTTTGACTCATGCCCGCATAATCTTTTTGATAGACGCGAACATATTCTACTTTCATCTCAGTTGGGAAGGCCTCGGCATCCACACCTTGTTGACCGCCCCAATCACCACCAATCGCAAGATTTAAAATCAGATGGAAGGGTTGATCAAAAGGCCAAGCTTCATAGTTTTCCCGGCCGATATTGGCTTGTGGGTTAAAGGCGAAATAGGCAAAGGGTTCGCCATCGATAAATAGATCGATTTTCCCGGGTTCCCAGATCATTTCATAGATATGGAATTCTGTCTCAGCGGTGGGCACGTCTAGAGAAAAGCCTAGTTGTGTACCATGCATATGATTGTACGCGGCGGTATGGATGGTACCATGCACAACCCCAGGATCATAACCGACGTATTCCATGATATCGATTTCACCGCTATCTGGCCAGCCGCCATAGCGCCATTCACTTGGCAACATCCAAATCGCCGGCCAAGTACCACGGCCTGAGGGCAACATCGCTTTGACTTGAATCCGGCCGTACTCCCAATCGCCGTAGTATTTACTCACAAGTCTGGCTGAGGTGTAGTCTGAGCCTTGATAACTTTCTTTAATAGCACGGATATGGAGGGTACCATCTTCAACGAAGGCATTGTTTAAATTACGTTCGGTATAATACTGAAGCTCTCGGTTACCCCAGCCATGACCACCAACATCATAAGCCCAGTGATCGCTACTCGGTAGGCCATCTTCGTCAAATTCATCGCACCATACCGGTTGCCACGCCTCAAGGTTGTCCAAATGTTGGCATTCTTCTGGGACCAAGCCACGCTCATCGTAGCTAGGTCCGCTGTTACAGGCGCTTAATATTAAAGTGATGGTTAAAAGTAAACTTAAGATTATTTTTTTCATATTTATTCTCCTGTGATTCCGGTACGTTCAATACTTTCAACAAAGTGTCTTTGGGTAAAGAAGTATAGGATTAATAGTGGTAGTAAAGCAAGGATATTACCAGCTAAACTAACCGCTTGCATAAGCTCTCTGGCTCTAGAACCTTCGGGGTAGATGCTCGTGTATTCACTGATATATTGTGAGACCCGCAAGGGCAAGGTCATCATATCGCTGCCGCGGAGGAATAAACCGGACAGATACGTTTCGTTATAATACCAAACAAAGCTGAACAAAAAGACAATGATAACCGAAGGGATCGCGAGTGGTAAAACGATTTTGGTAAAGACTTTAACCGCACTCGCGCCATCTAGTTGCGCCGATTCCACTAAGCTTTTGGGAATCGTTTTAAAGAAGGAATAAAAGATTAATATATAGATAGGTCCATTTAAGCCTTGGCCTAAAATCGCTGGGTAGACAAACGCTCTTAAAGATCCAAGCAATTCATAATTGGCATACATTCTAAAGGTTGGCAACATCGTAATTTGTGGTGGAATGATAAACGCCATCACCATCAAGGCCATTAAAGTCTTTTTAAAAGGCAGTCTAAACCGCGCAAAGCCATACCCGATAATCGCACTTGAAACTGTGGCACTGATGGCCGGGAAAAAGGCTAGAATAAACGCATCAAGTAAAGCTCTGGGATAGTTGATGTCGTTCCAAACGATGCGGTAGTTCTCCCAGTTTAGAGTCGATGGGATCCAACGAACCGCGACACTGATGATATCGCTCATCGACATTAAGGAGTTGGTGACCATGTATAACATCGGATACAAATAGACATAACCCAAACTGAAAAGCATGACATACACAAAGAATTTATAGATCACGCCATTGGTGTATTTACTGCCGATAAAGGCTTTTTTCAAACGTTCTTTTAAAAGGCCAAATTCCTTGGCTTTAATATCGACATAAACATCCTTAAAGAAACGTTTCATACGCGTTATGATGGTCATGATTTCACCCGCTTTCGAATGTTGATGATGCCGACAAAGAGTAAGATAATCAACGTCATTGTCAAGAAGTACACCCACGATAAAGCCGAACTGTAGCCATAGCCGGTGGTAAGCGCACTCGTTGATTCACCGAGTAGGATATCGCGGATATAGATGATGACTTCATTTAAGCTAAAGACACTGATAGAAACGACGGTATAAATAATCGTCACTGTGATTAAAGGCATCAAAGAAGGTAAGGTGATCTTCCAAAAGCTCTCCCACGGCCCCGCCCCATCAATGGCGGCGGCTTCATAAATCGAGGTGTCGATTTTCTGTAAGCCTGCTAGTAAAATTAAGATTTGAATGCCCGCAAACCAAAAGACAATCAAAATTTGATCAAACAAGGCTTGGATTGGATTGGCAAAAATCTCGCCGACATTATCCAATATTTGTTCGATAAATCCGTAATCTTCTAAGGAAGGCAATGTGGTCGCACCTTGTTCAATCAACGTCCCAATCACGGGACCTGAGGTGATAATGACGGGGAGAAAGAAAATCGTTCTCCAAATGCCTTTACCTTTAATATCTTGGTTAATCAACATCGCTATAACCAGTGCAAAGACAATGGTAACACTGGTATTAAGAATCATTTCTAAACCATATTCAGCTAAGATACTGACAAAGTAAGGGTCGCTTAGGAAAATCGCGCGATAGTTGTTGAACCCTTCAAATGTTAAATCCAGTAGTTGGCCGTCCAAGCGTACTTTAAAAAAGCTAAGATAAAGACTGTAAA
>PWMS01000091.1 GCA_003558105.1 Mollicutes bacterium
TATATCGGGATGAGCCGGACCGATAAAGTCGCATTCGATGTCTTGACCCATTCAGCCCTCATTTTCCCCGGCAATAGCGGCGGACCTCTCATTGATTTAAATGGCAATCTCGTCGGGGTTAACACCTGGACGAGCACCGAATATGAAGAACGTTATTTGGCGATTCCCCTTAAAAATATCCATGACTTTATCGATGATTCGGGGCGGTTTACCCGTGATTAGAAAACTAAGTAAAAACGATGATTTAGCGCAAATCAAAGCGCTTTTAAAAGAAGCCTTCCCTAAGTCTTACGATACCAACGAAGCTTTAGAGGAAGAAGTATCTGACTTTCTAAAAGAAGATTATATCGTCTTTATCGATATTGAAAAAAACGAGATAAAAGGTTTAATCGGCGCGATGCCGCAGTACGGTCACACCGGCTATGAGCTTCATCCTTTGGTGGTGAAAAAAACGTACCGCCAACAAGGCATCGGTAAAAACCTTCTTAAAACCCTAGAGGCAACCTTAGCAAAACAAGGTTGTTTAATCCTTTATCTTGGGACGGATGATGAAGATTTTCAAACGAGCTTATCGCAACGCGATATTTATGAAGACCCCCTAGAAGCTTTAAAAAACATCCAAAACCTCGCCAATCACCCCTACACCTTTTATTTAAAACACCATTATAAACTCTTAGGCGTTATCCCCGATGCCAACGGTATAAACAAGCCAGATATCATCATGGGCAAACGCCTCATACCTTAGAAAGGCTGATTGTATGCAAAAAATCCTAATCATCGCTTTTGAACCGTTTGGAAACGATACCATCAATCCCACCGAAGGCATCTTAGAGCGCATTCCCGATTTTTTATACGATGTCAAAGTCATCAAACAAACCCTACCCGTGGTCTATAACCACGCTTTTGAGCGTTTGGTACCTTTAATCGAAAAACACAACCCTGAACTGATCTTACTTTTAGGCCTTTCCAAAGGGCGAAGCCACGTTTGTTTAGAACGCGTTGCGATCAATGTCAGCGATGGCAAATTGCCCGATAACCTCGGCACCGCCCTTTCGCATGAGACAATTGAAGCCCAAGGCCCCGATGGGCTTTTTACCAGCTTGCCAGTTAAGATCATCGAGCAGCGTTTTAAAGACCGCAAACAAACCGCGGTGATTTCCAATACCGCGGGCACTTATGTTTGTAATAACCTTTATTACAAGACCTTGCATTATGTTAAAACCTTCTCAAAAAAAGCCAAAGTTGGTTTTATCCATGTCCCTGCTACCCCCGCGATGGTCCACGATCAAACAGGCATGCCTTCGATGCGTGTGACTGAGATGTATGAAGCGATTATGACCATCATCGATACAGTCATTAACCCTGTGGATATCAAAGAGACTGCCCAAAAGGTCAAAGGCGCACAAAAAGTTAAATAAACACATCCATCCTTAAAGCTTATCAGTTCTATGGTTTTATCTATAAAGTCCCTTGTTACAAATTACTGTTAATGTCATAAAATTTACTATTTGCAGGATTATTTCCTGCATTTTTTTTAGTTTAACCACTCCATAACCAAGCCATTACCACTACATCGTATATGAGGATATGAATAAACGTAATATATATTGAAGACTAATTTTGCAAACCGGTTTACACCATAATAAAATAATGATATAATAAATATATAAAAAATATTGCAATAAAAGAGGTGATAAAATGGATGCACATGTATTCATGAGTTCATTTCATGAAAGAAAACCGATTGTTAAAGAAGATTTGAAAAGAATCTTAAACATTCATAATCAAAATACTTTAAACCAAACCATTTCATACTTGGTTTCTTTTGGTGTATTAAAACGTTTTGAAAATGGGATTTATTATGTGCCTAGTTCGAACGAAAAATTTTCTCATTTAAAACCATCGCTTAATGACGTCATAAAAAAGAAGTATCTAGATGATTATCATGGAATTAGAACAGGTGCATATCTTTTATATAAATATAAACTCACCTCTCAAGTTTCAACCTATTATGAGATATTAAGTCACAAAGTTTCACCTCTAACTAGATCTAAACACCTTTATAATGGCAAAGTTATTGTATCTTACCCCCCCTTTAAAGTGAATAAACATAACATTCATTACTTAGAATTTCTTGAGGTAATCAAATATATTCACTTTAGCGATGATTCAATAGAAAAATCACAAATCAAGTTAATCAATATCAAAAAGCAGTTGCATTTAAGTAAAGAAGAGATTATCGCCTACAGCAAATATTATAATGGTAAAAGATATGCGGGATTTAGAGAAGTCGTAAAGGAGATTGCTAAAGATGAAATTGCATCTAAATAAAGAATTATTCAGTAACTATATTGCGCTAGTAAGTCAAGAAGAAAACATTGATGAGGCCATTGTATTAAAAGACTATTATGTCGTATTGGCGTTAAAATATATTTATAAAATACATGATGATTTAGTGTTTATAGGTGGAACTTCGTTATCGAAATGCTTTGGTATCATAAAACGGTTCTCGGAAGATATTGATTTAGTCGCAACTGCGAGTAGCAGAAAAGGAAGACAAAAAGCCACACATGAGATTATTAACGATCTAACTAAAGATTGGCCTTGGGAAACTGAAGCATCCAATCATAAATATTCTGATTTTAAAGAAATGTATCTATATTATGAAACCCAACAGGATAGTGAAATGGATCAAAGGGTTAAACTTGAGCTCATGACATTTATGGACCCTTTTCCTGTGATTAAAAGGCAAATCGAGCCGATATTAACGAAATACCTAGATGATGAAGAAATAAAAGCATATGATCTCTCACCAATTTCTGTATTGACACAGGTGCCATTTAGAACATGTATTGAAAAGATTACTTTAGAAAAAGAATTGTATAAAGACATTGTCGTTGACAATCCAGTAGATGAATCACAAGAAAAACGCGCAAGAGATTTTTATGATATTCATAAAATTTGGATTCATTATGGTAAAGAATTACCCATAGATGTTGATGAATTTATCCATATACTTACTTCAAGAATAAATCATAGAAAAAAAAGAACGACTATAAGTTTAGATGAGTATAACCAATATAAACTTCTTGAGATGTTTCAAAAGAAAAACATAAGAAAGCAACTAGAGGCTGTTGATTACAGAAAATTATCAATAAGTGACTTGGATTGTGATGATATAGAAAATTCGTTAAAAGAAGTGGATGACTTTTTAGAAAATCTTCTTTCGAAAGTGTAAACTAATCTAAGCAGGATATTAGCCATTTTGCTAATATCCTGCTTTCCATTTGGTGGCATGATGATTTTAAGTAATTTACGGATAAATATTTAGTAGCTGTTTTTAAAGAACCGCAAGCCCGTTTTCTAGGTTTTAAAATTGATTCGTCATATATAGGTAAAATTACGCATGTAGTTAGTAAAAGCATCAAAATTGATAGCTTGAATTCTTTAAAGGACTATAATAATTCATAAGTCCAATATGTTTGTGATTGTATCTGTGATTTTGAGTAAGATTTCTGTAAATTCAATATTATAACAAGTCAACATGTCCACAAGCTGTTTTTATTCTTAAAAAACGCGTATTTTATGTTAGTATAGTGTGATAGGAGTTTGATACATATGAAAAAAATATTAAGTTTACTCACCATTTTTCTTTTGGCCTTGATCCTGGTTGGATGCACAGAAGAACCTCAAGAAGACATCAGTGATCCAGTCCGAAATCTCCATATTTATTATCTTAACGATCTACATGGCGCGCTTTTAGAAGGCGACCGCGAAATGGGCATTTCTAAGATCGGTAATTTCTTGATCGATGAAAAGACAAGCATGCCCGATAACACCCTCATTTTAGGGGGCGGAGACATGGTTCAAGGAACCTTGATTTCCAATGCTACCTTTGGTCAGTCCACCACGCACTTAATGGACGTACTGGGCTTTGATGCGACGGTGATTGGCAACCATGAATTTGACTGGGGCCTAGATATGGTCACCCGTTATTATAATGATAGTAGCGATGTCTATCAAGCCGAGCACAAGATGCTTGGGGCTAACGTTTTTTATGAAGGCACCACCGATATCCCTAGTGGTCTTGAACCTTATACCATCATCGAACGTGGTGGTCATAGAATCGGCATTATCGGTACCATTGGTGAAGGCTTAGAATCTTCCATTTTAGCCACCATGGTTGAAGACTATACTTTTGCAGACCCTGTTCCGATTATCGCAGATTACGCTGAATATTTAAGAACTGAAAAAGATGTTAACATTGTGATTGTCATCTCTCATGACAGCGGCAACAACCTTAACCCTGGCCTCGCTGCCTTAGAAGACAACCAAAACATCGATGCGGTTTTTAACGGCCATTCCCATCAAACCAACACCGATACCTTAAACGGAATGCCCGCGATGATCAGTGGTTCGAATGGCTCGCATATCGGTCATATGCGCCTCGTGATTGAAGAAGCTCAAGTGATTGATCATGAGATGCGCAATATCACCGATTTTCATGATCACCGTTTAAAAGAACCACACCCAGAGGTTGAAGCGGTCCTAGAAAGCTACCTCTTAGAAGTTGAACATCTTTATGCCCCAATTTTCCCCGCCGCTGAGGCGATCAGTTCAAATGATCTCACCTACTGGATGAGTGAACTCATGATGCGGGCTACCGGGGCCGATATCGGTGTCCAAAATAGCGGGGGGACCCGCGATTACTTCATCAAAGATGAAGATGTCTCCATCGCCAGACTCTATGATGTTTTCCCCTTTGATAATACCGTGGTCACCGCCGATGTCAAAGGCGATGTTTTACTCAATCTTTTACAATATAATTCTAATTACTATACAGAGTTAGATACGATTGATCCCGATGAGACCTACCGGCTCGCGACCAACAACTATATCTTTCACCGCGATGGCAACAACCTAGAGACATCAGACAATATAGTCTTTCATGATTTTCAGATGTTTTATCTCGCGGTTGAAGAACTTTTAAACCAAGCGAAAATGTACGACGATTTTTCTATCGATCGTGCGATATTACTCGATTACTATGAAACTTGGTATGACGAGGATTATGATTTACTCGATTAAAAGCTCTGAAGATTAAGTCTTTTTTACCAAGGGGTTTCATGCTATAATAATCTTGCATGTTAGGGGGATAAGGGATGATCGATATTCATGCACATATTTTACCGAACGCCGATGACGGTGTCAAAAGCACCGAAGAAGCATTAGAAATTCTAAAAAGCTATGAAAAAAGTGGTGTAGA
>PWMS01000102.1 GCA_003558105.1 Mollicutes bacterium
GGGCGGTCTTGGACCGCATACCTAAAATCGGTATTTTAGACGATGATAACCCGGTAGAAGACTAGCGTATTAACGAAGCGTAAAAACGCCCCAATCTTTATGATTGATGGGCGTTTTTTTTATTATTTTTGTTTTTTTAAAAGCGGCGAAACCGTTTAAAAAAGACGTTTTCGATGTCTGCGGCCAAGGTGCCGGTAAAACTAAAAGCTTCATATATAAGCGCGCGATGTTGATTGGTTTGTTTGAACTGTTTTTTTAGGGCTTTGGCCATCGGGACGGGGCCACACATAAATACAGTTGGTCGCTTAGCTAAATCTAATTTTTCAACTGATAAGAGCCCATCTTGATCACTCTCAGTAAAATGAAGGGTGAAATTCGACCATTGTTTATCTAAGGCTTTTAAGTGTTCTAAATGGACGGCTTCTTCTTTTTGGCGAACCGAATAATAAAGGGTAATATTTTGTGTTGGGGGTTGAGTGTTGCGCAAGTGACTTAAAAATGGGGTAATGCCAATACCACCAGCAATCCAGACTTGCTCGTTTTGATAATCATCAAAGGTCATGTGGCCGTAGGGTTTGGTCAGTTTTATCGTATCGCCTACGTTGAGGTTGGCTTTCAACGTTTTCGTGAAATCGCCCAATGCTTTCATCGTAAAGATGAGTTTATCCTCAGAACCACCTGAGATAGAGAAGGGATGTGGCTCCCCTTTAAAAGGCGGTCGATCAATTTTTATAAACGTGAATTGACCATGTTTGAATAAGTAGGGCTTGGTTAACTTGATGGTCATCTCAGTGACATCATCGGCGGGCGCGTGAATGGTTTCTACCACGCCGCTATAGGTAAAAGCGATGCGGCGATATAGAATGATCATATAAAAGCTTGAACCAAGGCCAAGCAGGACAAAACCACCCATCCAAAGACCGAGCGGGCTAAAGGCTAAGAGGGCATAGGAGCTGATGAAATAAGCGTGATAAACCGCCAATAGATAAGGGATGATCATCAAGCGATGAAGATAACGCCAGTGTTCATATTTCATGTATCTTGCCAGTAGCGCTAAAATAATTAAAGCGATGAAAAGGTTGCGGGCCCAAGGTCCCATAGAAACCGCATCTAAGGGTAAGTCCCCACGGTAATATTGGAAAATCAGATAGGTGTTTTGGGTATGGAGAAAAATCTGTAAAAGCGCAAATATCGCTAAGAAACGATGAACGATATAGACGTTTTCAAGCCCGTTAAAAAGCCAGGTAACCAAACGGTTTTTGGTCGCAAGAAAAAAGACAAAGGTAAACGTCAAAAGAATATTGGCACCGAGACTTTGAGCTAAGGTACTATCAAGGGGCTGCGCGATGAGGGGACTGGCGGTCAACCAAATCAAGGCATTGATGATAAATATAATAAGTATAAGCACAAGGCCTTTCCACGATGCTTTTAAAAATTTCATAGCCACCACACTCCTTTTTTTTACATTATACCATTAAAAGCCCGTTGAGCCTATCACAACTAAATATCGCTTAAATATGCTATAGTGATATTATAAAATGGCTGGCGATTGTTCTACAATCTAAGGCTATAAAAATTGTTTCTTTTATCATCATTAAACGGAGGGAAAACCATGGCTATTATCGATGAAACCTACACACTATCTAACGGCATAAAGATGCCGAAACTGGGATTTGGAACGTATCAATTAAAAGCTGGTGAAAACGCGTATCAAGCAACTTTGGATGCGCTTAAAGCTGGGATTAGGCATATCGATTCAGCGATTGTGTATCAAAATGAAAAAAGTGTCGGGCAAGCGATTCGTGATGCTGAGATACCTAGAGAAGCGATCTTTATCACCTCAAAAGTGCCGCCCCACATAAAGAATTATCAAGGGACCATCCGGATGTTTGAAAAAACATTAAAAAATTTGGGTGTGGATTATCTAGATCTTTATATCATCAACGCCCCAGGACCATTCCATGATTTAGATGGGGATTATGACACTGGCAACATCGAAGTTTATCAAGCGCTTGAAACGCTTTATAAAGAAAAACGCGTCAGGGCTATTGGTGTCTCTCAGTTCAAAATTAAAGACATACAAAACCTTATCGACCATAACACTGTGGTGCCCCATGTCAATCAAATCTCCTTTTTCATCGGACACACCCAAGCTGAATTGGTTGATTTTTGCATGCGTCATGAGATTCAAATTCAAGCGTTCTCTCCTTTAGCCAAGGGCTATCTTTTTAATAATCCTAAAGTACAAACGATCGCTAAAAAATATGGGGTCCACCCAGCGCAAATGGCGCTGAGGTATATTATTCAAAAACAAGCCGCCCCAATTCCAAAAGCGTTAGATAAAGCCCATA
Source organism: Mollicutes bacterium (assembly GCA_003558105.1). GTDB lineage: Bacteria > Bacillota_I > Bacilli_A > Izemoplasmatales > Izemoplasmataceae > B1SED10-225. The sequence goes on from PWMS01000102.1 coordinate 2,352, forward strand.
TTCTTACCAATACGCAGTTGGATTTTAGCATCACGAAAGATGATATCGATACCCTTGATCAAATCAGCGATGATCCTCGGCAATATAACGACCCCGTCTAATATGGGTTTTATACCATTGATTAACCGAATGATAAGGGTTATCGATTGCCTCATCACAACTTAGAAATGTCAAAAAACAGCTTGATTTTTATATAAAAATCAAGCTGTTTTTTTAATCGGTTTTCGTAAATTTTGATCGACGCAAAGATGGTGGTAGGTTGTCTTGTCGATTGAAACGACCTTTAAAGGCGCTTAAATTCAATCACAAGACTTTTTGCGTTTAAAGTTGATAAGGGTGCTCGCGGCCATCGAATGGGGTTGTGTGATGGATTTAATGTGGTTATCCAAGCCATCGACCATATGTCTAAAGGGCTTTATATTAACTTTGTGGGTGGTGGTATCGGCGTTATATAGCCTTAGAATTTCCGTTTCACAGTCTTTTGCGTAAAGTGTGCCAAAGACAACCGGCAATGGGTTGAGATAAAGATGTTGGTAGGTTAAAGGCGGCCTTGGATTCACGGGATTCATGGGGAAATAATTGATGGTAGGCTCGGTGCGGTCGAAATCTTGATGTTGGTGGTAAAGGGTGCTTGTGGCAATTTCGGCGTAGGTTTTATGGCGTTGGTTTGGGGTCGGTTGATTATCTAAGGTGAAGACGACATCAAAAAAACGTTTACCAAAAAGCTGTGAATCGGGGGTGGCGATGATTTTATTATCAAGCCCACTGGGGCGACCGGGCCGGCTATTTAAATCCGGACGCCCCAAATGACCGACACTGCGGAAAAGGGTTAAGGCAAGATTTTCTCTATCCTCACCACTGACTTCATATTCTTTCACGCTGCGTGTATAGAGGCTGAGGGTTTGATTCTTTAAAGCGATACTTACAAAATTTAGTAATGGATAATAAGGCATGGGTGCTTCAAAGAATCCTTTTTTTTGCCAGGTTTTGATATGTGGGTCGTCAGTAGGCCGCTTGATAGTCGCGTATTGGCTGCCGGCCTCAGAATGGGTATTATGCTGATTACCGTTAAAGATAAGACGCAGTCGGTGATTGGAGGCGGTGTTGTCGATAGTCCCTTTAACCATCAGGATATTGTTAAGATTGTCGGTTTCAAGGGTGATGGTATAGGTGAGTTTGGCACTGGCTTTTTGTTGGCCTCTTTCCACCAGATTTTTAGGAATCAGCATGTTTCCTTTAAATGTGAGACGATTGATGGTTGCGGATTCAAAAGCTTCAACGACCTTAGCATCTTCGAAATCATCTTTGATGATCGTATCATCAGCCGGTTGGTCGTAATCGTAGTTATCACCTTGATCGCCGGTATCTTCTAAATACAAGGCTTTTGGGTAGAGGGTGCCCGTCTTTTTGTCGGTGATGTGTATACCACCGTCTAAATTGATGGTATAAAATGGATTGTCAATTGTATGGCTTTTTCTCTGAGGCACATCAGCGTCAAAAGCTTGATCATCTTCAATTATCAACGTTTCATAGCCCATCCCTTTTTGGGTAAAAGGCAATATGACTTGATGCACATAGTGGTATTTATCTGAATCTTTTTTTAAATGCTTCGCTTTAACATTGGCATCGACATATCGACTCGATAATTTAGTGTAGGACAAGGGGTCATTAAGGCTTTAAAAGAAAAACTGCCACATCTAAAAGATGTGCCTATGGACGTTAAGAACGATATTTATAACGCCCATGCTGGTGCTTTAGCAGGTGAAGAAGGTATCGCGCTGATCGTCGGGACCGGCTCGGTGGCGTTTGGCGTCGATCAAAATGATAAAGCTCACCGAGCAGGCGGCTATTCCTACAAAGAAGGCGATCTTGGCAGTGCCTACGGGCTAGGCTCTCAGGCGCTTTCCTTAATGGGGAAAGTCTTTGATCAGCGCCAAGAAGGCAGTCCTTTGACTGAAGCGCTTTTTAAACATTTTAAGATTACGTCTTTTCCAGAGATGGTAGCGATGTATGATGCCTACTATACCAAACGTACCGAGGTGGCTAAACTTGCACCCATCATCACCAAATTCGCAAACGAAGATGATCTACATGCCTTGCATATTATCGATGTGGCAACCGATGAGTTGATGTTGATGGTTCAAGCGGTGGATAAAGCGTTACATTTTTCCAAAAAACAAATCGCGATTATTGGCTCTTTGGGTCAAGCAAAGACTTTACATAGAAAAATGTTTGAACAAAAGATGAAAGCTTACGATAAAAACTACACCATTTTCAACGCCAAAAACGACCCGGCTTACGGCGCCTCTATCTTGGCTAAACAGCTTTTATCCTCTAAAGAGACTAACTAACCTCAGATGATGCTTAGATGGGGGCTATATATACGTATTTACATAGACCCTTATAAATAATTAAAGCAAATAAAGGAGGCAACATTGAGACATCATATCATTGGTCTAGAAGGCTTGCCCGGCAGTGGGAAAACCACCTATTTAAGACGGTTAAAAAACGATCTTAAAATACCGTTTTTTATCAGAAAATATGAAGAAGGCGAACTCAATCCGATTGATTTAGGTTATTGTGCGGTGATGTCCAAAGCAACCTATGCCCAACTATTGGATGATTTTCATGACATTAAACAAGAAATTAAAGACGTTTCGAGGGTTCATGATGACTTTTTCATTACCGCTTATACCAAAGTTTTTAGACCCTCTTTTGATGATGCTTTTTACCAAGCATTTGGGCAATACGAATTGCATCGCTATGCAGATTTTAAAACCTTTAAAGCAACCTATATGAAACTTTGGCAAAGCTTTGCTAAGACGTATGATAAAAATAGCCTATA
>PWMS01000115.1 GCA_003558105.1 Mollicutes bacterium
CCACCTTGGCCCACGAAAAAGCCTACAATCCCTTCTTATAAAACCGTGATTTTATGCGGTTTTTTTATTTATTTCAACTTTTTAGCACTCATCTCTTGACAGTGCTACTCATCTCCTTTATAATACATTTAGCATTCAGAAATTTAGAGTGCTAAAGAGGTGAGACATGTGCTTACAGAACGCCAAAACAAGGTTTTGAAACTGATCGTTGAGATGTTCGTAAAAACCGCTGAACCCGTAGGTTCAAGGAACTTAAGCAAATATCTTGGCGTCTCCCCAGCTACGATCCGCAATGAGATGGCCGATTTAGAAGAAGGCGGGTTGTTAGAAAAGACCCATTCCTCCTCAGGCCGTGTCCCAAGTGAAAAAGGTTATCACTATTACGTCGAAACCTTGATGTTAGAAGGCGACACGGCGGATTTAGATATGACCTTAATCGATGATTTGTTCGATCAAAACATGGCGCGCGATGAAACGATTGAACGGGCGATTCATCTTTTGAGCCAACTCACCAATTACACCTCGATGGCCCTAGGCCCTACGGCCAGTAATTCCAAGGTTAAAAAAATCGAACTCATCCCGCTTTATGCGGATTTAAGTGTACTTTTGGTGGTCACCAACTTAGGCCATGTGGAAAGTAAAAACATCACCTTACCCAAAGGCACCGACCCCCAAGAACTCGCAGGCATCATCCGAATTCTAAACGATATTTTGTACGATGTTCCGATCCAACAAGTCTCCAATAAACTCAGATACGACATCAACCACAACAAAATCAAAGAACTGATGCAGTACAACCAACAAATTATCGAGGCCTTTTTGGATGCCTTTACCCGTTTTACCCAAAGTAAATTCTATTTATCCGGTCAATCCAATATGCTTTACCAACCGGAATTTAAGGATTTAGACCGGGTGCGAGAGTTGATGAATTTCTTTGAACAAAACGATATCTTAAAGCTAATCGAACATGAAGACGATCATGGTTTGACCATTAGAATCGGTCAAGAAAACCAAATCAAAGCGATGAAAGATTGTAGCGTGGTCATGGTCCCATACGAAGTGGACGACGGTGAACAAGGCACAATAGCCGTCGTTGGTCCAACGCGCATGGAATACCGAAAAGTGATACCGCTTTTACAATATTTAGCAAGACACTTAAGCAAACTATAAGGAGGCGACCATGAACGAAGAGAAGCAGGAAGCAAAAGAAACAAAACATGATGAGGCTAAAGCAAAAGAGCCCAAACAAGAAGCCCAAGCAGAAAAGAAAAAAGACAAACCAAAAAAATTAAGTAAGACCGATAAACTGCAACAAGAGATTGACACCTTAAAAGAAGAAAACGCGCAGTTGAATGATAAGCTTTTAAGAAATTCAGCGGAATTACAAAACTTTAAACGCCGCATGAATGAAGAGCGCATCAAGGATAGAAAATTTGCCAATGAGGATGTTTTCAAAGCGTTACTCCCCATCTTGGATAATTTCGCGATCGCGCTTGCCAATGAAAAAGACAAAAGCAACGCCAAAGCCCTCAAAGGCTTTGAGATGATTTATAAAAATATGTTAGAAACCCTTGAATCTCAAGGGCTAAGTACCATAGATGCTTTAGATCAGCCGTTTGATCCATCCTATCATCAAGCGGTGATGAAAGAAAGCAAAGACGGTGTTGAAGCCGGCATCGTCATCGAAGAGTTTCAAAAAGGCTATATATATAAAGACCGACTTTTACGACCAGCCATGGTCAAAGTCAGCGAATAATCAAAGGAGAGTGTTAAACAATGGGAAAAATGATAGGGATTGACTTAGGTACCACCAACTCATGTATCGCCGTGATGGAAGGTGGCGAAGCGAAAGTTATCGCCAACCCTGAAGGCGGCCGCACCACCCCATCGGTGGTGGCATTTAAAGACGATGAAATTCAAGTGGGTGAAGTCGCAAAAAGACAGATGGTGACCAACCCCCATACCGCCAGTTCTGTTAAGCGTAAAATGGGCACCAAAGAAAAAATTAAAATCAAGGACAAAGAATACACCCCACAAGAAGTCAGTGCGATGATTTTACAAAACCTCAAAAAAAGCGCCGAAGCTTATTTGGGCGAAGAGGTAACCGAAGCGGTTATTACCGTCCCGGCTTATTTCAACGACGCCGAGCGTCAAGCGACCAAAGACGCGGGTAAAATTGCCGGTCTTGAGGTTAAACGCATCATCAACGAACCCACCGCCGCAAGCTTAGCTTATGGCATCGACAAAAAAGAAAAAGATCAAACCATCTTGGTTTACGACCTCGGTGGCGGTACCTTCGATGTATCGATTCTAGAATTATCCGAAGGCACCTTTGAAGTAGTCTCCACCGCCGGTAACAACCGTCTTGGTGGCGATGACTTTGATGAGCGCATCATCGATTATCTCGTCAAAGAATTCAAACAAGAACACGGCGTCGATCTTAAAAAAGATAAAATGGGCATGCAACGGGTCAAAGATGCGGCTGAAAAAGCGAAAAAAGACCTCTCAGGCGTTTCAAAAAGCTCGATTTCCTTGCCTTATATCACCGTGGGTAGTGACGGACCGCTTCATATGGACACCTCATTATCGCGCGCCAAATTTAACGAATTGACCGATGACTTGGTTCAAAAAACATTAGAACCCCTTCGTCGTGCCCTTAAAGATGCCAATATGACCAAAAATGACATCCATCAAATCTTATTGGTTGGCGGTTCAACCCGGATTCCTGCCGTACAAGAAGTTCTTAAAAAAGAACTCGGTAAAGATCCTTCTAAAGGCGTCAACCCTGATGAAGTCGTCGCCATGGGTGCCGCGATTCAAGCGGGCGTCTTACAAGGCGATGTTAAAGATGTCTTACTCTTAGATGTCACCCCATTATCGCTTGGTATTGAAACCTTAGGTGGCGTCTTTACCAAACTCATCGAAAGAAACACCACGATTCCTTCCTCAAAATCACAAGTCTTCTCTACCGCACAAGACAATCAACCCGCGGTCGATATCCACGTGCTTCAAGGTGAGCGTTCCATGGCAAACCAAAACAAAACCCTTGGTAAATTCCAACTCACCGATATCCCACCCGCCCCACGCGGTGTCCCACAAATCGAAGTGACCTTCGATATCGATGCCAACGGCATCGTCCATGTGACCGCGAAAGACTTAGGCACCGGTAAGAGCCAAAACATCACCATCAAGAACAACGAAGGCTTAACCGAAGACGATATCGAACGCATGGTTAAAGAAGCCGAAGATAACAAAGAAAAAGACGAAAAACTCAAAAAAGAAGCCGAAACCAAAAACGAAGCTGACCAACTTATCTTCCAAACCAACAAAGCCATCAAAGACTTGGGCGATGAGGTTGAAGACAGCGAGAAACAAGACGCTGAAGAAAAAATTAAAGACCTTAAAAAAGCGCTTGAAGATGACGACATCGATGCGATTACAAAGAAGAAAGAAGAACTTGAAAAAGTCGCGCAAAACTTAGCATCAAAAGCGTATGAAAAAGCGCAAAAAGAACAACAAGCCCAACAAGGCGAAGCCCAACAAGACCAAGGCGAAGAAAGCCAACAAAACGACGAAGACGATGTGGTCGACGCGGACTTTGAAGAAGTCGACGACGAGAACAACAAGTAATCGATAACGACATAAAGCAGCTAAGTTAGCTGCTTTATGCGTTGAAGAGGTGATAACATGAGCAAAAGAGACTACTACGAAGTTTTAGGCGTCGATAAAAACGCATCGAAAGAAGACGTTAAAAAAGCCTACCGTAAACTAGCGCGGCAATACCATCCCGACGTCTCTAAAGAAGAAAACGCTGAACAAAAATTCAAAGAAGTCCGCGAAGCCTATGAAATCTTAGGCGATCCACAAAAACGCCAACAGTATGACCAATTCGGTCATTCTGCCAATCAAGGCCAAGGCTTTTCAGGTGGCGGGTTCCAAGACTTCGATTTTGATGATATTTTCTCAAGCTTTTTCGGTGGCGGTAGACGCACCCAGCGCCAAAGCAACCAACCCCGCAAAGGCCAAGATATCCAAAAACGCATGCGCGTCAAGTTTGAAGAAGCCGTGCATGGTGCGAAGAAAAAAATCCGTACCACCGTCTATGAAGAATGTTCCAGCTGCCACGGCAGTGGTGCGCATTCCAAAGACGACGTAAAAAGCTGTTCACGCTGTCAAGGCCGCGGGTCTGTGACGATGGAACAACAAACCCTCTTTGGCCGCACGCGCACCCAAACCGCTTGTCCCGATTGCGGTGGCAGCGGTAAAACCGTCAATCGCAAATGCGAAAGCTGTGGTGGTGAAGGGGTTGTGGGCAAAGAGAAAACCGTCTCTGTGGGCGTCCCTGAAGGCGTCGATACCAACAATCAACTGCGGATGCCCGGCTACGGCCACAAAGGCATTAACGGCGGGCCGCCAGGCGATTTATACATCGTTTTTGAGGTTGAAGAAGACGATGTCTTCGAACGCCATGGCGATGATTTGGTGGTAGAAGTCCCCATCACCGTCTCACAAGCAGCCCTAGGCGATCAAATTATCGTGCCCACCCCGTATGGCAATGTCAAACTAAAAATACCACAAGGCACGCAATCACATAAAACCTTCCGCCTTAAAGGCAAAGGCATGACCAACATCAGAAGCAAACGCAAAGGTGACTTGCACGCGGTCATTAAAGTGATGACACCCACCAAACTTACGAAAAAACAAGAAGAACTCTTCACACAACTCGGTAAAACCAACCTAGAAACCGAAGAATCCATTTGGCAAAAAGTCAAAAGCAAATTTACCGCATAAAAATAGCCCAGTCCTTGGACTGGGCCTTTTATTTACGTACCGACTAAGAAATCAAAAATCGTTGTACATACCGTTTTTGTCTCATCGACAAAAAGCGCATGTGAACCTTCCTCAAAGCTTTTAAACTCAGCGTTCTTAAGTTTTTCACTGGTTTCTTCAGCGACACTATAAGGCACAATTTTATCCAGTTTCCCATGCATAATCAAAACGGGAACCTCAATTTTAGACACCTCATTGGTCCCATCGACCACCCCATTGGAGGTATCGGTTAGATTGAAGTGCGCTAAGGCGTAATTGACATCAACGAGATTACGCTGTTGGAAAAACGCTTTTTCATACTTGACATAGCGCGCTTTATTCGGTTTCTTATTTGAATAAAGCGTGCGGTTAAAGACCATTTGTAAGATTTTGCGTTGTTTTTTCTCACGGATTTTTTCGATTGGTTTTACACTTTTTTGAATATCTTCCTTACTAGAAAGATACTTACCAGTAGGTATAAGCCCAAAGAACCGGCGTTTTTCCACAGGAAAACCGTGCAACCCCCCAGCAGATAGTAAAACCAATTTATTCAGCATCTTTTTGTGATCGATCGCAAAGCGCATCGCGACATTGCCTCCAAAAGACCAACCGAGCAAATCAAATGACTCAAGTTCCACCGCTTTTGCAAATTGTGCCAAATCATCGGCATAAGCCTTGATCGAATCGGCGGTTTTTTCGTAACTTGAATCGCCAAACCCGCGTTGATCTAAGGCATAGATGGTAAACTCAGTAGAGATTTCATTCATTAAAATATCAAAGTTCGCAGAAGAAGACATGTTGCCGTGCAGTAAGACTAATTTGTGATTGCCACCTTTTCTAAAGCGGTAAAACAAGGTTTCGCCGTTTTTAATCGCCACAGTCTTTTCTTCAAATGGTTTCATTTTTGTATCCATATCATCATTCCCTTCTACACCCATTATAACACGCCCTTGGTATGCATCAAACGGTTTATCTACCAAAATCACGCGCTTTGTGCTATAATGTAAATCGCAAAAAAGGAGCGTTATTTTTATGCAAATTGCGTTTCACACCTTAGGGTGCAAAGTCAATCACTATGAAACCGAAGCCCTCATCACGATGTTTAAGCACGAAGGCTACACCATCGTGCCTTTTTCGACGTACGCCGATATCTATGTAATCAATACCTGCACTGTGACCAACCAAAGCGACGTGAAAAGCCGTAAAAAAATTCGCCAAGCGATTAAGAAAAACCCTGAAGCCATCGTCGCCGTTATTGGTTGTTACGCACAAGTCGACCAAAAAACCATCGCGAAGATCGATGGGGTGGATATCATCATGGGTACCACAGACCGAAGTGAATTATTACACCATATCAAACGCTTTAGCCGCGAACGTGAAAGAATTGAAGCCGTTAAAGATATTACCCATTACAACGTCTTTGACAAACTCAACGTCACCAGTTTCAAAGAAAACACGAGAGCTTATTTAAAAATCCAAGATGGTTGTAATGAGTTTTGTAGTTACTGCATCATCCCTTATGCGCGCGGACGCATCCGTTCTAGAGGGTTTGATGAGGTGCTTGAAGAAGCCCGCAAACTTATAAAGAACCATTACAAGGAAATCGTTTTAACCGGCATTCACACCGGTGGGTATGGCAGCGATTTAGATGATGTTAGTTTCTATGATCTTTTAAAAGCCTTAAAAGCGATTCCGGGTTTAAAACGGTTGCGCATCTCCTCGATTGAAATCAACCAACTCAATCAAAAAACCCTTGATTTACTGAAAGACCCCATCTTTGCTAAGCATCTCCATATTCCCTTGCAACATGGGGATGATGGGGTTTTAAAACATATGCGCCGGCGTTACGATGTGAAAACCTATTTGGCCAAACTCAAAGATATTAGGGCTACCCTTGGCGATATCGCCATTACCACCGATGTCATTACCGGCTATCCCACCGAAGATGATGCGTCCTTTGAAACGATGAAAGAAACGCTCAAAAAAGCGCAATTCTCCGAGCTACATATCTTCCCTTATTCAAAGCGCAGCGGCACCAAAGCCGCGCAAGAAAAATCGCAAGTCCACGGCACCATTAAATCCCTGCGCGTGGGCGAACTTTTAAAGCTAAACGAAACACTCGCCTTAGATTTTAGACACAAACAAAAACCCCAAACGCAGTACGTGCTTTTTGAAAAATGTCAAGATGACGTGTGCTTTGGTCATAGCGAACGCTATTTAGAAATTAAAGTTCAAAGCACACAAGACCTTAGCAACCAGATTAAACCTGTCCAACTCTTAAACGTCGATTATCCCATCTCTGAGGGTCGTCTAGAATAAAAAAATGACCACATTTGTGGTCATTTAATCGTATAATCTAATTTTGTCTCTTCATCCAAAGGAATCTCAAAGGTTTGCCCATCCATCATTTTAATGGGTAATTCATCCAAATACAAGATCAACTCATCCAAAGAAGCGTATTTGTTCGCGAGCCTTTTAAACCCTTTGGTGCGGGAAAAATCATCGATGACCAAGCGGCCGTTTTTCTTGCGAGAAACTTGCAAGATGACGTTGCGATACTTATAACGCAACTTGGAGCCCGAGGCATAAATAGCGGTAAAGATCAATTCTTTGTCTTTGTGGTTGAAGTATTGTTTGACGCGTTTTTTTCCGCTTGCACTCAAGGTTTTAAAGGTGTTGGACCCCGCTTTACGCTTTTTATCAATTCTATCGATGAGCCTTTCACCGTTAAACTTCTTAACCCGAAGCTTTTGAAACTTCTTTAGCGTCTTTTTAAAATAGCGTTTCCGCCGTCCCATCATCACGATTAAAAAGACGATAAATAGCGCCGCCAATCCCCCGATAATATAATAAAGGATTGGGGGTGCAAGCCATCTTTCAAAATCGATAAAGCCTTCAATATTGAAATTTTCTAAGATTTCTAACATCGTTTTCCCCCGCTTTGCTTGATACTCTATTTTAGCACGGGATAAAAGCGAGTGCAATGCCATTGCCAAGCAATTTCAGCAATTTCAGACAATTACTTTGCAATGTAGGGTACTTTTTTCTAAAAAACTTTACAACGGCGCGATTATTTGTTATTATGTATGCAGTTATTTCCAAGAGTGGAAGGGAGGGACACCTCATGGCCAAAACGGTAGTTAGAAACAATGAATCATTAGAAGACGCGCTAAAGCGATTTAAGCGCGATGTTTCGCGTTCAGGTACCCTTCAAGAAGCTCGCAAGCGAGAATACTATATCAAACCTAGTGTTTCTAAGAAGAACAAGCAAGCCAAAAACAAAGCTAAGCGCTAAATTAAAATTAAAATATAACGGTGAAAACAAATTCACCGTTTATTTTTTTCTATCGGGTGCAACCAACCCATGCTTTGTGCTATAATGATATAAGGAATATATGAAACCAAAGGAGAGAATCGTTTGAAATTAACCAAGCTAGATGTCACCTTCCACAACATCCAAACATTTTCTGAGGTCATCGGCATCAACGACCGCCATTTGGATGTGCTTAACCGCCTTTTTGAAACCACAATTTTCACCAAAGGCGACGATATTCACATTCAAAGTGAGGATAAAGATAAAAAGCATCGTCTCGAGACGATTTTTTCAGTATTGATTGATCTTGTCGACAGCAGCATTCAAATCTCTGAGCGCGATGTTATCTATATAGCAAAACTCACCGAAACCATGCCTAAAGATGATATCATCGACCACTATCAAAACCGGGTTGAGATAACCAAAACCATCACCGGTAAACCGATTTATGCGAAAACGATCAACCAAAAACGCTACTTAGAGGCGATTGAGAAAAACGATTTGACCTTTGCGATGGGCCCCGCTGGGACCGGTAAAACCTACGTCGCGGTCTTGCATGCGGTCAGACTTTTGAAAAACGGTCATATCCGTAAGATCATCCTCACCCGCCCCGCGGTGGAAGCGGGCGAGAACCTAGGCTTTTTACCCGGCGATTTAAAAGAGAAGATCGACCCTTACTTAAGACCTTTGTACGATGCTTTATACGAAGCTTTAGGCCGCAAACAAACCGACGATCTCATCGAAAAAAACGTGATTGAAATCGCACCCTTAGCCTATATGCGCGGACGCACCTTAGAAAACGCCTACGTTGTCTTAGATGAAGCACAAAATACCACTAAAGGCCAGATGAAACTCTTTTTAACCCGTTTAGGGTTCGATTCAAAAATGATTGTGACAGGGGATATCACGCAAATTGACCTACCGCATAACGCCACCAGCGGCATGATCCATGCGACGAACTTACTCAAAGATGTAGCCGGCATTGCGGTCATCCGTTTTGAACGCGTCGATGTCATTCGCCATCCCCTCATCCAAAAAGTATTGGAGCGATACGATGCAGAACGTGATTAACCAATGCAACGAAGAAAACTATGAACCCTTGGTCAACAACGTCTTAAAAAAAGCCTACAAAATGATGAATATCAAAAAAAAGACCATCATCAACATCATCTTTGTGAAAAACGATTACATGCGAGAACTCAACAAAAATTATCGCAACCAAGACGCCATCACCGATGTTTTAACCTTTCCAAGCGGCCTAAAAGGCGAACTTGGCGATGTCTTCATCGCCCCTTATGTCGCGATGGAACAAGCCAAAACGTACGGCCATACCTTCAAGCGTGAAATGGGCTTTTTAATCGTTCACGGCTTTTTACACGCCCTAGGCTATGATCATGACACCGCAGAAAAAGAACACGTCATGTTTGCCTTGCAAGAAAAAATATTAGATAAAGTCAAACTCTCAAGATAGGTGATACGATGGATCAAAATACCTTAAAAGCGGCCCGCGATGTCTTAAATAACGCGTATGTTAGATATTCGAATTTTCATGTTGCCGCGGCCTTAAAAATGAAAAACGGCGTCATCATTACCGGCGTCAATGTCGAAAACGCCTCTTACGGCCTTTCTAATTGTGCCGAGCGTACCGCGCTTTTTACCGCTCGCACCCAAGGCTATACCAAACACGACATCATCGAGGTTGTTGTGACCACCAAACAAGAAGCGATCATCTCCCCCTGCGGCGCATGTCGCCAGGTGATGCATGAACTGATCTTACCCGATGTGCCCATCCATATGGTTGATGTCAATGACAACGTGAAAACCATGTTGAACAAAGAACTCTTACCCGCAGGATTCAGTGAAGATGACCTCTAAGTTTAAAAGCGGCTTCATCAGCATCATCGGGAGCGCCAACGTCGGAAAATCAACGCTTTTAAACACGTTTTTGGGCGAAAAACTGACCATCACCTCACATAAACCCCAAACCACCAGAAATATCATCCGCGCTATTTATACCGATGAAAAAGCCCAGCTTGTCTTCATCGACACCCCCGGCTTACACAACCCCAAACACGCCTTAGGCCACTACATGAGTAAAAGCGTTTTAAAAACCCTAAACAGCGTGGACTTAATCCTTTATCTCGTCGATGCGGCCAAAGATAAAGATTTTCTTGATGATACCGTCTTAAAGAGCTTAAAAAACCTCAAAACCCCAACCTTTCTCATCGTCAATAAAATCGATAAAATCACCGACATCGATCGTTTAAAAACCTATATTGAAACCTTAAAAACCCGTCATGATTTCGACGGCGTTTTTGCCATCAGTGCCTTAAAAGCAACCCATACAGAATTGTTGTTAAACGACATCAAAGCACATTTAGACCCCGGACCCATGTATTATCCTAAAACGATGAAAACCGATAAACCCGAACAATTTTTAATCGCTGAGCGGATTCGTGAAAAAGTCTTAAAACTGACCCACGAAGAAATTCCCCACAGCGTCGCGGTCATCATCGAAGCCATCGAAACCGACGAAGAAAACCCTGAACTTCTCAACATCACCGCGAGTGTCATCGTCGAACGCAACAGTCAAAAAGGCATCATCATCGGCAAAGGGGGCCAAATGCTTAAAAAGATAGGCACCCTAGCAAGAAAAGACATCCTTAACTTACTAGGCAGTAAAATCTTTTTAGATCTGCACGTCAAAGTCATCAAAGATTGGCGCGATAAACCCCATCTTTTCAAAAGTCTCGGCTACGAGGAAGAGGTTTAATGGAAGCCATCGTGCTCAGGACCATCGATTATCAAGACCACGCTAAATTGCTTTATGTCTATACCGAGACAGGCATCAAAAGCTTAATCGCCCGTGGGGTTAAAAAGATGAACTCCCCTTGGCGCCATTTGGCCCAAGTCACGAACTTACTTGAAATAGACTTATCAAAAGGCAAACTCCCCACCCTAAAAGAAGCGAAACTCCTCGATTACTATCCCACCATTAAAAACGATCTCATCAAACAAACCGTCTTCAATGCCGTTTGTGAGTATGTATATTACAACGTTACCGATGATGATCATCATCCGAAACTATTCAACTTTATCAAAAAACTGGCCAAAACCTTAGAAACGAGTAAACACCCCTTAGAAATCCTTGCGATATTCGAGTTAAAGTTTCTCCATTTTCTAGGATATTCACCCGGTTTAAAGGATTGTCATCAATGCGGCACAAAAGAAAATTTACGCTACGATATCACCATAGGCGCCCTTATTTGTGCGGCGCATCAAAACCTAAACCACACCCATGTAAGCCAAACCATCTACCAACCGATGCAAGTATTTTATCGATGTGACATTCAAACCTATCAACCCTTAAATTTAGATACCACCACCCAACAAAAACTAAACGATGTGACAACGAGTCTTTTTGAGATGCACTTAGGATTTAAATCCAAAGCCAAAAAGGTCCTCAGCTCACTTTACTTTGGAGGTTAAGACCATGCAAAAAAAACACACCATGGAAACCCTGATCAATTACGCCAAAACCTACGGTTACGTCTTTCAAGGCAGCGAAATTTACGGCGGCCTTGCGAATACCTGGGATTATGGGCCTTTAGGCAGCGAACTAAAGAAAAACATCAAAGATCTTTTTTGGAAACGTTTCGTCCAAGAAAGCCCGCATAATGTCGGGCTTGATTCTTCGATTCTACTCAACCCAAAAACGTGGGAAGCCTCGGGTCATACCGATTCTTTTGCGGATCCCTTGATTGATTGTAAAAACTGTAAAACCCGCCATCGGGCCGATCACTTGATTGAAAAACACGATGAAACCATCAAAGCCGACGCGATGGATTTTGCGGCGATGAATGGCTACATCAAAGACCACGCCATTCCTTGTCCCGCTTGTGGCTCAAAAGATTTCACCGACATTCGTGAATTCAACTTGATGTTTAAAACCTCACAAGGGGTGTTAGACGATAAAACCCAAGCGATCTTTTTACGCCCAGAAACCGCGCAAGGTATTTTCTTGGATTTTAAGAATGTACAACGCAGCGCGCGCTTAAAGATTCCTTTTGGCATCGTCCAAATCGGCAAAAGTTTCCGCAATGAAATCACCCCAGGAAACTTCATCTTTAGAACCCGAGAATTCGAACAGATGGAACTCGAATTCTTCGTCAAACCAGGCGGTGAAGAAGATTGGTTTAACTATTGGTTGGATTTTTCCAAACAATTTCTTCTAGACCTTGGTTTAAACAAAGATAACCTTCGTTTCAGCGTTCATGATGAATCACAACTATCCCATTATTCCAATATGACCACCGACATTGAATATAACTACCCGATGGGCTTTGATGAACTTTGGGGCATCGCCTCAAGAACCGATTACGATTTATCAAAACACCAAGAGTATTCCAACACCAATTTAGAATATATCGATTCAGGCACCGGTGAGCGCTACATTCCCTATGTAATCGAACCATCCTTAGGGGTGGAGAGGCTTTTTTTAGCAATCTTATCCGATGCGTACCTTGAAGAGACACTCGCTTCAAACGAAACCCGGGTTCATCTAAAACTGCATCCCGCCTTAGCCCCCTATAAACTCGCGATCTTCCCGCTGATTAAAAAGCACCATCGCTCTGAAGCGGAGCGCCTGTATAAAACCTTAGCCAAACACTTCCCCGTGACCTACGATGAAGCGGGCAATATCGGCAAGCGGTACCGCCGTCAAGATGCCATTGGCACCCCCTATTGTCTCACCGTCGATCACGATTCTATGGACGATGGCACCTACACAATTCGCGACCGCAACGATATGTCGCAAATCCGCTTAACCGAAACCGAACTGATCGCATTTATTAAAGATAAAATCCAATTTTAGGTGATAGCATGGCCGCTTTTAAGGAAGGCCTCATCGATAAAATCTTAGCGCAAACCGATATCATCGATTTGATCGGCGAGGTCACAAAACTCGAAAAAAAAGGCAAAAACTACATGGGGCTTTGTCCGTTTCACGAGGAAAAAACCCCGTCTTTTTCCGTGAGCGAAGACAAACAACTCTATCACTGTTTTTCCTGTAAAAAAAGCGGCAACGCCCTAACCTTTGTAAAAGACACCAAAAACCTCTCCAATCAAGAAGCCATCAAAATCTTAGCCGATCGCGCCAACATTGAACTCAAAGGCGCCATCAAACAAGACCCTTTACAAAAATATTACGATATCAACGAAGCCGCCCTTAAGTTTTATAAAATGACGCTTAACCATACCAAAAGCGGTAAAGAAGCCTTGCGGTACTTAAATGATCGCGGTCTTGATGCGACCTTGATTGAAACCTTTGATTTGGGCTTCGCCCCAAAAAGCAAAGACGCGCTTTATCAAGCTTTAAAACAAAAAGACATCCTCGGCAGTGATATGGATGATCTTGGCTTGATTAAAACCGATCAAGACGCGCCCTTTGATCTTTTTAGAAACCGTATCCTCTTTCCGGTTCATAACGGCGAAGGCAAAGTCATCGCCTTTAGCGGCCGTATTTTTGAAAAAGACGATAACACCGCGAAATATATCAACTCCCCGGGTACAAAAACCTTCGAGAAACAAAAAGTGCTATACAATCTTCACCGCGCCAAACCCGCGATCAAAGAACACAACCGCGCGGTTTTATTCGAAGGCTTTATGGACGTGATTGCCGCCCATCATGCTGGGGTAAAAGAAGGCCTCGCCACGATGGGGACCGCCTTATCAAAACACCACATTGAAACGATTAAATCGTTGAGCCAACATTTAATTCTTTGTTTTGACGGCGATAAAGCCGGCGCCCAAGCGACCTTTGATATGATTGAACAACTCAAATACGAAAAACTGACCCTCAGCATCGCCCGTATGCCCGATACGCGAGACCCCGATGACTTTATTCAAGCCAAAGGGCCCAAAGCCTTTCGCGAGCTTATCGATACGGCGCAAAGTGCCCAAGAATTTTTATACGACTGGCACTTAAAGACCATCAACAAAGAGCGATTGACCGACGCTGAAAAATTTAAAAAGATTGTCTTTACGCTCATCAAACACAGTTCTAATACCATCCAACAACATTTCTTAAACCGCTTAAGCGAAGATTTGGATCTTTCCATCGAATCGGTTAAACTCGATTTTAACACCCTTCAACCAAGACAAACCCCACGCTACCAGCCCGTTGAAAAGATCCCAATCACCGATAAATACCTGCGCGCTGAACGCGACTTTATCCATTATTTTATCAAGGATGAATACTACGCCAGACGGTTTCGCAGGGAGTTTGAAGATGTTACCTACATCGACAAAGAAGCCCGCGATATTCAATTTGAAATCTTTGAATACTACGACTTAAACCGACAAAGCTGTATCGTCCCAAAACTTTTCGAATCATCCTTACCCGAAAAACAAAAACGATATTTCAAACGTTATATCGATATCGAGAACTACCCCTTTAACGATGATGAATTTGAAGATCTTCTCGCTGTCATGCACGGTTACACCAAAAAAAACACACTCGATTACCTACGCAAGAAACTTAAGCATACCGAAACCATCAAAGACAAGATCACGCTTCGTAAAAAAATCGATGCGATGATCAAGGAGGAAACCCATGGAAAAAGAAAAAATACTCATTGAACTGATTGAACTCTCAAAAACCAAAGGCTACTTAGAAGTCAAGGATATCGAACGTTACGTCTCAAGCGATTCCGATGATTTTGACGACATCATCGCCTTGTTGGAAAAAGAAGACGTCGATGTGGTTAGCCAAGAAGAGATGGTCACCTACAAAGTCCCCGAAAGCATTCTTGATGCGGATGAAGACGATGAAGTCGTCGACAAACAAGTCGAATTGAACCTCGATTTTGCGCAAGACATCGAAGAAGAACTCTTGCAAGATAAATCCTTTGAAAGCATCAACTCCATCAAAGTCGATGATCCTGTGCGCATGTATCTTAAAGAAATTGGGCGCGTTGAACTTCTCGACCCCGATTACGAACTCGAACTCGCCAAAGATATCTTCAACGCCGAAGCCGCCAAAGCCCAATACGATCAAATGCAAGTCGATGGTGAATCGATTAGCGATGATCAGCGCCACGCTGTAGAAAATCTCATGTACAAAGGCGAACTCGCCAAAAACAAACTCGTCGAAGCCAACCTACGCTTAGTCGTCTCGATTGCCAAGCGTTATGTCGGGCGCGGCATGCAATTTTTGGATTTGATTCAAGAAGGCAACATGGGCCTTATTAAAGCCGTCACAAAATTCGATCACACCAAAGGCTTTAAATTCTCCACCTATGCAACCTGGTGGATCCGCCAAGCGATCACCCGTGCGATTGCCGATCAGGCGCGGACGATCCGCATCCCTGTGCATATGGTTGAGACCATCAATAAACTCGTCAGAACCCAGCGTCAACTCATTCAGGAATTAAAACGCGAACCGACCCCAGAAGAAGTGGCCGTGCGGATGAATATTAGCATCGAGAAAGTACAAATCATCCAAAAAGTCGCGCAAGAACCCATCTCCTTAGAAAGCCCCGTCGGCGAAGAAGAAGATTCTTCTTTAGGCGATTTTATTCCCGATACCGATACCTTAACCCCGATGGAATTCACCTCCAAAGAAATGTTAAAGCGGGAATTAGACGACGTCTTAGAAACCTTAACCGACCGCGAAGAAAAGGTCTTAAGAATGCGCTTTGGCTTGCTTGATGGACGCACGCGCACACTAGAAGAAGTGGGCCGCGAATTCGGCGTCACTAGAGAGCGTATCCGTCAAATCGAAGCGAAAGCCTTACGCAAACTCCGCCACCCATCCCGCAGTAAAAAACTCAAAGACTTTATGGGCGGACGGTAATGGACAAGCGCCTAAAAGCCATCCTACCTTTTTTAGACGGCTTTACCACGCTTTATGATGTTGGAAGCGATCACGCTCTTTTACCCATCGCCGCGCTGAAAGAAACAACCATCACCAAAGCCTACGCCATTGACAATAAAAAAGGGCCGTTAAACCAAGCCCAAAAAAATATTGAAAAAACGCCATTTTCCAACCGTATCGAAGTCATCTTAAGCGATGGTTTAGACGCTTTAAAAAGCGATGTTGATGTGGTCGTTATCGCCGGCCTTGGCGGTGGCACCATCAAAACCATTATGCAAGCTTACCAAGCGCATTATGTAAAGCGCTTTATCCTTTCACCCAACACCAACGCGCACCACGTGCGCGCCTTGGTCAATGAAAAAAATCTCAAGATAACCCAAGAGTGCTACCTCGAACAAAAAGGCGTCTTTTATCCCATTATCATCTTAGAACCCGGCGAGGCCACACTTTCTTCTGATGCGCTTTACCTTTCAACCTTTTTGATTGAGCAAAAGGATGAAACCTATCATAAAGCCTTGCTTAAAGAAAAAGAACACCTCGAAGCGACACTCGCCAAGATTCCCACCAAAGACCAACAAAGCGACTTATGTAAACAAAAACAGCGCCTAAGGAGGGCTTTGCATGCATGGAGCGAAGATTAAACAATTTTTTCAAACCCATTACCCAAGCGAGCTAGCCTATGATTGGGACAATGTTGGTTTACAAATCGGCACCTTAAACAAAGACATCACCGGTATCTTAATCACCCTCGATGTTACCAAAGCGGTCGTCGAAGAAGCGATCAAGAAAAACAGCAATTTAATCATTGCGCACCACCCACTCGTTTTTAAACCTTTAAAAGCGATTTTAAGTGATGCTTATAAAGGGCAAGTCATCGAGATGATGATCAAAAACGATATCGCCCTTTACGTCTCGCATACCAACTTCGATTTAGCCAACGCGGGAATGAACGACTTTTTAAGCGAAAAACTCAAGCTTAAAAATATCGAGATATTGGAATATGAAGATGAGACCCACGGCATCGGTAGAATCGGTGATATTAAACCGATGAAACTCATGGATGCAATCGCCTTTATCAAAGACAACCTCAAGATGAAACAAGCCCGCTTGATCACCAACAAAAAAAACAAGACGATCAAACGCCTTGCGATCAGTGGGGGTTCTGGCGCATCGCACATGTTTAGCGCCAAACAAAAAGGCGCCGATTTATATATCACCGGCGATATTAGCTACCATCAAGCCCACGATATCTTACAACTGGGTTTAAATGCCCTCGATATTGGCCATTACGTAGAAAAACATTTTATGGAGAGCTTAAAAGAAAAACTCCAATCAGTAGGCATCACCGCGCCGCTTTATACCAGCCAAATCGACCAAGACCCCTTCTTATTTGTCTAACATAAAAAGGTGTGCGATCATCTCGCACACCTTCATTTTTTATTTATTTACACTTCAATAATCGCATCTACTGGACAAACAACTTCACACGCGCCACAATCGATACAGACATCTTCATCGATTACATAGATCTCTTCACCTTCAGTGATGCAATCAACGGGGCACTCCTCTACGCATGAACCACTAGAAATACACTCATCGGTAATTCTTCTAGCCATGGTCATTCCTCCTTATCATTGATTTAATCCTATTTTATAGTATTCAAGGATTGATGTAAACCTTTTTTAACATAAAGCCCGCTTATTTAAAAGTTTTTTATAATAAAACAAAAAAAAGAAAGGCCAAAAGCCTTTCTTCCCAAAAAAATATATAAGAGGAGTCATGTTATTAAACTTCGATAATCGCATCGACAGGACAAACTTCTTCACACGCCCCACAATCGATACAAGCTTCTTCATCGATAACGTAAATATCGCCCTCAGCGATACAATCAACGGGACATTCTTCGACGCAAGCGCCGCATGCGATACATTCATCGGTAATTCTTCGTGCCATAGTGGTGGCCTCCTTTGATTTGTATTACAAAAACATTGTACATGGTCTTTCTTTAAATTTCAAGTTGTCATACAAAAATAATTAAACTTTTTAAATAAAACAACGATATTCTAAAAAGAAAAGTAATGTTACTTGTAATTTTAAAACCCTTCCTCTATAATAGCGTAAGAAGGAGTGATAGTTATGGCAACATGGTTAATTGTCTTATTGATTGTTGTGGCGTTATTGTTGGGCGCCTTACTGGGCTTTTTCATCTCACAACGTTATATGAAACGTTATTTAGAAAAAAATCCACCGATCAATGAAAGCATGGTCCGTGCAATGATGATGCAGATGGGACGCAAACCTTCAGAAAAACAAGTGCGTCAAGTCTTAAATTCTATGAATCAACACAAAAAGTAAAAACTTCATTTATGAAGTTTTTTTCTTTTTATACTGAAAAACGCTTTCATATTTTTTATATTGACAGTCTTTAAAGGGCTATGTTAAAGTTAAACCATCATAAAAATAGAGGCTGCGATGTAGAAGAGTAATCTGTGGAGTCGGTAGACTGTGAATCGGATGAAAGGCAACCATCGCCGAACGAACGTTTTAGACATAAATCGTTCGTGGGATCATAGGAAATACCTATGGGACTCCTACTTCGGTAGAGGCGCTAAAGGTTTTTTCGCAAGGTTAACCTATAGTGTCCGCCGTGACGCTTTTTTTTATGAAAAAAAAAAGATAACGGAAGGACAGACAAAAATGAAAAAAATAACCATGAGTTTATTATTTGTAACCCTAAGTTTAATCCTAGCCGCATGTGGCGGCCCTGAAGAA
>PWMS01000025.1 GCA_003558105.1 Mollicutes bacterium
ACTGGACTAGCACCAGTGAAGGGGTTGAAATCAGTGGTTCAGCTGGCGCGTGTGATGGTTATGATATCACCGTTGCCCAAGAAATCGCCGCTGAACTCGGTATGGAACTACGCATTCGTAAAATCGAATGGCTTGGCTTGATTCCAGCCTTAAACACCGGTGAAATCGATTTAATCATCGCAGGCATGTCGCCAACTGAAGAACGCAAGGAAAGCGTTCTCTTCTCGGATGCCTACTTTAGAAGTGAACAAGTTCTCGTGGTACGCCGCGAAAGCTTATACGCTGATGCCGAGGGCTTAGAGGATTTTTCTGGGGCTCGCATCATCGCCCAACAAGGCACATTGCAAGATGATTTAATTACCCAGATTCCTGATGTTGATCACGCGTCGCCTTTAAGTGATTACGGTGCTTTAGTTGAGCAAGTCACCAGTGGTGTCTCCGATGGCTTGGTCGCAGAATTACCGGTCGCTTTATCGATCACGCAAAACAATGAGAATTTGGTGATGGTACAACTTGGCGACAGCGGTTTTACCGTCGATGAGAGTGATATTACCGTCTCGATTGCGCTTCGTCATGGTGAAGAAGCCTTACGCGATGAAATCAACGCGATTTTAGCTTCCATCGACGATGCGACGCGTCAAGCATGGATGGAAGAAGCTTTAATTAATCAACCATGATCATCACTGCCATCAGAGGTGGTTTTCTAAGTGGCGCCTTTGATCTATTCTTGCTTTATTGGCCCTTGCTTTTGCACGGGCTTTGGATCACGCTATTCTTATCGATCATCGGCACCTTTTTAGGGCTGATCCTGGCCAGTGTGCTCGTCGCTTTAAAAACCCAAGATAAATCATCAAATCAAACCTTGCGTATCGGGTTTTTAAAAGCTTTAGGCAAACACTTCTCCGGCCTTTATGTCACGATATTCAGAGGCACACCCATGATGGTCCAAGCGATGGTATTTTACTACGGATTTGCGAGATTGGGCGTAAGGATGCCCATCTTAATGGCTGGGTTGGTGGTCGTTTCTTTAAACACCGCCGCCTACATCACCGAAATCTTACGCAGTGGCCTTGAAGCCTTGGACCCAGGTCAAAAAGAAGCGGCGCTTTCGCTTGGGTTAAGCGAACACCAAAGCTATCTCTTCATTCGCTTTCCACAAGCCTTTAAAAATATGATCCCCGCCATCGGCAACGAACTGATTGTCAATATTAAAGACACCGCCGTCTTAAGTGTGATTGGCGTCGGTGAATTATTCTATATGGCCCGCGGTGTTGCGGGCACGCATTGGCGTTATACCGAGACATTTTTTATCGTCGCATTGATGTATTTAATTGTGGTTATGATGGCGGTCTACGGCTTAAAAAAACTTTCACAAGCCCTTGGTAAACCACCAAAAGATATGTTAAAAAGCGAAAGCGAGGTGCCATTATGATCGAACTTATCGATATAACGAAAGCCTTTGATGGGGCGGCGGTATTAAGCGATATTAACCTCAGCTTCAAACAAGGCGATATCAACGTGATTATCGGCCCCTCTGGTAGCGGTAAAAGCACACTATTACGCTTGATTAACCAACTCGAACAACCCACAAAAGGCACGGTTTTATTTAACGGAAAAAACGCCAGCGAACCGCGCGTTTTAAAAACCTTGCGTCAAACCGCGCCGATGGTCTTTCAATCCTTTCACTTATTTCATCATTTAAGCGTTTTAAAAAACGTGACCATCGCGCAGCGCAAAGTCTTAAAACGCGATCGTAAAACAGCTGAGACAAAAGCGTTTCAAGCCTTAGAAGCGGTCGGGATGAAACCGTATGCCTACCGCAAGCCCGCGCAACTATCGGGCGGACAAAAACAACGGGTCGCCATCGCCAGAGCCTTAGCGATGGATCCAAAAATCTTGCTTTTTGATGAACCAACCAGTGCCCTAGACCCCGAGATGATCGGCGAGGTAACCAGCGTAATCACCAACATCTTAAAAAACACCCCGGATTTAACTGTGATTTTGGTGACACACGAGATGGCTTTTGCGCAAAGCATTGCCACCAGAAGCATCTTTATGGACAAAGGTCACATCATTGAAGAGACGAAAGGTAATCACTTATTTACCCACCCTAAACACCCAAGAACCCAACAATTTCTACATAAAGAAGGACACTGAGGTGTCCTTCTTTGTATAAAAAAAAAGCCATCCTTAGATGGCTTAGATATGTTTGTCTTTCGGTTGCATAAAGTTGCTTTTTGGTTCGGTACCGTTTTTAATCCGGACAAAATTGCCCCGGTGGCGATAAAAGATGAGCGCAATCGCCAAGGAACCTAAAATTGGCATCCATAAATCGTGGCGTCTAGAAAAGAAAACTTCCATAGTCGTATCTTGCGCTGGACCAAAGAAATAGACTAAAATCGTTGAGAGGAAAACCACAAAGGCCCCCGTACAAGAACCAACGCTGACATAACGGGTTACCTTTAAGCCCAAAATATACCCAAGCAAACCGATAATCCCAATCACAGGCGCATAAAAGAGGAAGACCCCAACCCCGGTGGCTACCGCTTTACCGCCTTTAAATTTTAAAAAGACGGGGAAAATATGGCCAATCACCGCAAAAAGCGCAAAGACAAAGGGATGGAAGATGGTAAAATCGATCACGCCATCAAATAAGCCAATCCGAATAAAGAAGATGACAATACCGCCCTTAAGTACATCTAAAAAGAAAACCAGCATGCCAAGTTTACGGCCCAATACCCTAATCGCATTGGTCGTACCGGGATTGCCCGAACCGTAATCTCTAACATCGATACCCTTGGCTATCTTCCCCACGATAATCGACATGGGCAGCGAACCAATTAAATACGCTATGAACATATAACTGATGGTTATAAAAATATTCATCCTATCACCTGTGTTCTCAATGTTTATTTTCCAATTATACCATAGTTAACCTTAAAATGACACTATACATCAAAATATAGATTTGGTATAATACAGTAGTGAGCAAACTCAAAGGACGTGTTGAAATGACAACCAAAGCTTATAACGCAGAAAGTATCCATGTACTAGAAGAACTCGACGCCGTGAGAAAACGTCCCGGAATGTACATCGGTTCCACCGATGCCAGAGGTCTGCATCATCTCATTTGGGAGATCGTCGATAACGCCATCGACGAAACCCTCGCCGGCTATGGCGACGAGATTCGCGTCACCATCCTAGAAGATAACTCCGTCATCATCGAAGACTATGGTCGAGGCGTGCCCATCGAAGATCACAAAACCGGCAAAAACACGATTGAAGTGATTTACACAAAACTTCACGCCGGTGGAAAATTCGGTCAAGAAGGTGGCTACAAAGTATCTGGTGGCCTCCATGGGGTTGGCGCCAGCGTCGTCAATGCCTTGAGTGAATTTTTAGATGTGATTGTCACCCGCGATGGCAAACAATACCATATGCGCTTCACCGAAGGTGGCCGCAAAGTCACCAAATTAAAAGCCATCGGTGAACGCCGTAAATCGGGAACCCGTGTCCATTTTAAACCCGATGCTGAGATCTTCTCCACAACCGTATTTAACCATCAAACCGTCGCCGAACGTCTCCGTGAAAGCGCCTTTTTAATTAAGGGCTTAAAAATGATCCTCATCGATGAGCGCAGCAAACAAAAAGAAACCTACCAATACCAAGAAGGTATTCTTTCGTATATCAAATTTTTAAACCAAGCAAAAAAAACCATCCACGAACCGGTTTTCTTTGAAAGCGATGCCCACGGCATCGAAGTTGAAATTACTTTTCAGTTTACCAAATCCTATACCGACCAAATCATCTCGTTTGTCAATAACGTCCGCACCAGAGATGGTGGCACCCATGAGACAGGCTTTAAAACCGCCTTTACAAAAATATTCAACGATTATGCGATCAGAAGTGGCTTATTAAAAAACGGCCACAAATTAGAAGGCGCCGACATTCGCGAAGGCCTCTCTTCCATTGTTTCTATTCGCGTACCCGAACAACTCTTACAATTCGAAGGCCAGACCAAAAACAAACTCGGTACCGCCGAGGCACGAAGCGCCGTCGAACAGACCGTCAACGAAAAAATGACCTACTTCTTTAACGAAAACCCACAACTTGCCCAAACCTTAATCGACCGCGCCTTACATGCGCAACACGCCCGTGAAGCCGCCCGAAAAGCCAGAGAAGAAGCGCGTTTAGAGAAAAAAAACAAAAAGAAAGAACCGATTCTCTCAGGCAAACTCGCGCCCGCTCAAAGTAAAGATAAAACGAAAACCGAACTCTACTTAGTCGAGGGCGATAGTGCGGGTGGTTCTGCTAAACAAGGTAGAAACCGCCGTTTCCAAGCCATCTTGCCCTTACGCGGTAAAGTCATCAACACCGAAAAAGCCCGCATTGAAGACGTCTTGAAAAATGAAGAAATCAACACCATCATCCACACCATCGGCGCGGGGCTTTCCAGTGAATTTGACCTAGAAGCCTGTAACTACAATAAAATCATCATCATGACCGATGCCGATACCGATGGGGCCCACATCCAAGTGTTGTTGCTGACCTTTTTCTTCCGCTATATGCGCAGACTTATCGACGCAGGCAAGGTCTATATCGCTTTGCCCCCGCTTTATAAAATCAGTTTTAAAAAGAACCGCAAAACCGAAGAAATCTACGCTTGGAGCGATGAAGAGTTAGAACGCCTGCTAAGCGTCCAAAAAAATGTCCATATCCAACGCTACAAAGGCCTTGGTGAGATGAACGCCGATCAGCTTTATGAAACGACCATGAACCCCGATAGCCGCACCTTGATTAAAGTACACATCGACGATCTCGCCGATACCGAAAAACAGATTCGTATCCTCATGGGCGACCAAGTCGAACCCCGCCGTGATTGGATCGAATCCAACGTCACCTTCACAAACGAAGACAACTTTGAGATAAAGGAGTAAAGCCATGAGTGATTCCCTCGCGAAAATCATAGACGAATTTGTAGAAGGCAAGATTCTCGATGAAAACTTAAATGACATCGTCGGTGAACGCTTTGGCCGCTATTCAAAATACATTATTCAAGACCGCGCTTTACCCGATGTTCGCGACGGCTTAAAACCCGTCCAACGCCGGATTCTTTTTGCGATGCACAAACTGGGCTTATCCCAAGATAAACCCTATAAAAAATCCGCCCGCATCGTTGGCGATGTCATCGGTAAATACCATCCCCACGGGGATTCCAGTGTCTATGAAGCCATCGTACGGATGAGCCAAGATTTTAAAATGCGCATGCCCCTAATCGATATGCACGGCAACAACGGTTCCATCGATGGCGATTCCGCCGCCGCGATGCGTTATACCGAAGCCCGCATGTCGCGACTCAGTGAATTTTTATTAAAAGACATCGACAAAAAAACCGTCGACTTTATACCCAACTTCGACGATGAAGAATATGAACCCATCGTCTTACCCGCCCGCTTCCCCAACCTCTTAATCAACGGGGCCGCCGGCATCAGCGCAGGGTATGCGACCGAAATTCCCCCTCACAATTTAAGAGAAGTCATTCGTGGGGTCATCAAACGCATCGATCAACCAAGCTGTAGCTTGGATGACATCATCAAAATCATCAAAGGTCCTGATTTTCCTACCGGCGCCACCGTTCAAGGCAAAGACGGCATCAGACAAGCCTTTGAAACCGGTCGTGGCCGCATCATCATGAAATCGAAAGTCACGATTGCAGACCAAGCGCTCATCGTCACTGAAATTCCTTACGAAGTCAACAAAGCCACCCTCGTGCGTCATATCGATGAGATCCGCTTGAAAAAGAAAGTCGATGGCCTTAAAGAAGTGCGCGATGAATCCAACAAAGAAGGCCTACGCATCGTCATTGATATCAAACCTTCCTTTGATCCTGACGCTATTTTAAACTTCCTACATAAAAAGACCGACCTCACGAAATCCTTCAACTATAATATGGTCGCCATCAACCAAAAACGCCCTCAAACCATGGGCCTTTTGGAAATTCTTGATGCTTATATTTACCATCAAAAAGAAGTTACAACCAACCGCGCCAATTTCGATTTAAGAAAAGCGGAAAAACGCCTCCATATCGTTGAGGGCATCATCCGCATGATCGATATCCTCGATGAGGTCATCGCCTTAATCCGCAAAAGCAAAAGCAAAAAAGATGCGAAAAACAAACTGATCAAAAGCCACAAATTCAGTGAAGAACAAGCCGAAGCCATCTTAGTTTTACAGCTTTACAGACTCTCGAGTACCGATTTAAACGAACTGAAAACCGAACAAAAAAGCTTAGAGAAAACCATCGCCAAACTCAACGCCATCTTATCGAATGAAGATGAACTTGAAGCGGTGATTAAAACCGAATTAAAACAAGTCCAAACCACGATAAAAACAAAACGCATAACCGAAATAGAAGAAGAAATTGAAAAAATCACCGTCAGTGAAGAAGACCTCATTGAAAGTGAAACCGTCGCGATTGGCATCACCAAAGAAGGCTATATCCGCCAATCTTCTTTGCGTAGTTTCAAAGCGACCGAAGCGCCCGATTTAAAAGCCAACGACGGCTTTTTATACCGCGGCATCCATTCGACGCACGATACGTTATTGTTGTTTACCGACCACGGCAACTACATCTATTTGCCGATCTTTAAAATCCCGCAAAGCAAATGGAAAGACATCGGTACCCATCTCAACCACTTTGTGCCGACTGATGACCGCGAAAACATCATCAAAGCTCATGTTGTGCGTGCCTTTGAGGATGACGCGGGTTATTTCCTGTTTTCTACCGCGAACAATATGGTCAAACGCACCCCGGTTAAAGATTTTGATGTCTTAAGATACACCAAAACCTTCAAAGCCATCAACTTAAGTGTTAACGATAAGTTAGCCCACGTTTCTTACCTCAAAGAAGCCAAAGGTGAACTCTTAAGCATCTCCAAACGCGGGGTGGCCTTACGCTATCATCTCGAAGAAATCGCCATCAGCGGTACCCAAGCCAAAGGCGTCAAAGCGATGAGCTTAGCCCAAGGCGATAAACTCAGCGCCTCTTTGGCCCTTAAAGCCCATCATGATTTGATGATCATCACCTCAAGAGGCACGATCAAGCGCATCAACCCTAATACGATCCCACCAAAAAAACGGACCCAAAAAGGCGAACGCCTCTTCAAACAAACCAAAACCAACCCATACTTTGTCGTCGATGCCACGCTTTTAAACCACACTCAATATCGACACCGGGCCTTAATTCATGTCTTAACAACCACACATAGCGAGCCCATCGAAGCTTTTGAAATCAAAGATAAAGCCGCCGAAGTCGGCAAACGTTTCATTAAAAAAGGACAACCCTTATCCTTCTATATCGACGATGTTGAATTAGACCAAGACTTACCACCCATCAACGATTATAAACCACAAGCCCCAAAACCAAAGGGCGATAAGCAAGTATCCCTATTTGAGGACTAGAAAGGTGGCGCGGCCATGTATTGTTTAAAAAACATCGAATTCAATAAGATGCCCAATGACATCATCATGCGGTATTTAACGTTGTACAAACGCATGGGCCGCAACAAAGAAACCTTTGACGCGATCAAAGACGATTATCAAAGTTTGAGCTTACAAACCTTAAGAACCGATACCTATTTCCTCGGCCAATGGCTGGATTTAAACATTAAAGACGAGCGTTATCAAGCCCTTATCATGAAAAACGTCAAAGCCAAAACCAACGCAGAACAATTTTTAAAAAACACCTTAGAAACCTTTAAAAAGATTCAAGACAACGTCTATAGCTTTGAACTGTTTGACCGTGAAATCCAAGATTTGTTAAAATTCTTATACAAAAACGCCAGTGCTGAGGCCCATTTAAACTTTGCGAAAGAAACCAAAAAAGAAAAAGCCCGCATCAATCTCTTAAGCGCCAACCACACCACCAAACGCGATGTTTTAAACGACTTGATCACAAGCTATCATCAAACGCGAAAAAAAGACCAATACGAAGTGGGCTTTATCGATATCAACTTCTACATCGACTTCATCCAACTAGCCCCTTTTAAAGCCCACAATGAAGTTATCGGTCTCTTTATTCTTTATATCCTCTTGATTCAAAATGACTACCAAGCCTTTCACCTCAGCAGTTTTTTTGAAAAGCTCTTCAAACGCAAACACGTCTTTGAAAAACTCAAAAAAGAAGCCCTGAGAAACTGGGCTGATGGCTTGGCAGACACCCATGATTTACACCGCTTTATCCTCGATGTAGCGATTGAAGCCTACCAAGATGTCCACGAAATTCTAAGAAACTACACCTTCGACAAACAACTCAACAAAAGCGATTATATTGAAAGCACCATCAACCGACTCCCCGAAGTTTTTTCCAAAGACGACATCAAAAAAGCCCATCCCACCATCTCACTTTCCACCATCAACCGCACTTTAGCCCGCTTGCGCGATGCGAAAAAAATCCGCCCCTTAGGCAAAGGCCGAAGTGCGAAATGGATGAAACTTTACCAAAACAAAAAAACGACCCTAAACGAGCAACTCAACCTCAAACTTTAAGGAATGATGCTATGAATGCCATTGAAAACACAATTAAAAAAATCTTACAAACCGGTCTAAAAGAAGCCTTTGACCTTGAGAAAGACCCACATATTGAAACCCCTAAAGATAAGACACACGGCGATTATGCGACGAATCTCGCGATGAGCTTAGCCAAAGAATTAAGGATGGCGCCTTTAAATATTGCCAAAGCGATCGTCGAGCATTGCCCAAAACACGAAGATATTAAAGCAATCGAAGTCAAACCCCCAGGATTCATCAATATCTTCATTAAAGATGATTCTCTTTTCGACTTGATTGAAGCAATCTTATCACAAGGTCAAACCTATGGTACTAGCGCCATCGGCCAAAACCAAAACATCAACATCGAATTTGTCAGTGTCAACCCCACCGGCGATATTCATGTTGGCCACGCCCGTGGTGCAGCGGCTGGTGAGAATATGACCAATATCATGAAAAAGGCTGGGTATAACGTCACCAAAGAATACTACGTCAACGATGGCGGCAATCAAATCACCAACCTCGCCTTATCGCTCCAAGCCCGCTATGAACAACTATTCGACCGTGACACCCCGATGCCTAAGGATGGCTATCATGGCGCAGAAATCATCCGTTTAGCCGAAACGATTAAGGAAAACTACAACGACCAATTCTTAGACCGCGATGACGCTTTAGACCGGTTTGAAGATATCGGCGTACAAGAACTACTAAAAACCATCAAAACCGATCTCGACCGTTTTGGCGTCACCTTTGATATTTACTTTTCAGAAAAAACGCTTTATGAAAAAGACAAAATCACCGACACCATTAAAGAACTTAAGGACCAAGGCTTCACCTATGAAAAAGATGGCGCCATTTGGCTTAAAACCTCCGCATACGGCGATGAAAAAGACCGTGTCATCATCAAAAGCGATGGCACCTACACCTACGTCTTGCCCGATATTGCTTATCACAACGATAAACTATCCCGTGGTTATGACAAATTGATCGATATCTTAGGTGGCGATCATCATGGCTATGTCCCCCGTTTAAAAGCCGCGATTGAAATGTTGACGGGCCAAAAGGATAAAGTCGAAGTCGATATTTTACAAATGGTTAAAGTCTTACAAGACGGAAAAGAAATCAAGATGTCGAAACGCAGCGGAAAAGCCATCACATTAAGAGACTTAATCGATGCGGTCGGCAAAGATGCCATCCGGTATTTCTTCGCCCGCCACAGCCTCAATACCCATATGGATTTAGATTTGGACTTGGCGCTTAAAAAAACCAATGAAAACCCTGTTTATTACGCTCAATACGCCCACGCCAGAATCATGAGCCTCTTTAAAAAAGCACAAGAAAGCGACGGCCTAACACCCCAAAAAAACTTAGACAACTATAATGCTTTAAAAGGCGAAGAGATCAAAACACTCTTAAAGACACTAAGCGAATACCCCAGCGTCATCAAAGAAGCGGCTCAAACACGCCAATTTCACAAATTGACCCAATACATTCACACCTTGAGCGCCAACCTACATAGTTTTTATGCCCACATCCCGATTTTACAAAACGATAAACCCACCATCCAACAATACCTAAACTTATTAGAAGCCACCCGCCTTGTCTTAAAAGACGGTTTAAATTTAATCGGCGTCAGCGCACCAAATCAAATGTAAGTACGCCTAAGTATGTTATAATATTATTAAACTAAAAAAGTGGTGATTAGATGAAATTAAAAGATCATATCAAAACGATTCCCAATTTCCCTAAAGACGGCATCATGTTCAAAGACATCACCCCCTTAATCGCCAATCCCGAGGCCTTTAAGTTTGCGACGAAACAATTAAGCGACTTCGCCAAAGAAAAAGAAGCCGACCTCATCGTGGGCCCCGATGCCCGTGGCTTTATTTTTGGCACCCCTGTTGCCTTAAAACTCGGCGTTGGTTTTGTGCCCGTGCGCAAACCCGGCAAACTCCCCCGAGAAACCCTCACCGAATCCTACGCACTTGAATATGGTGAGGCGTCCTTATCCGTTCACAAAGCCGACATCAAAACCGGCCAACGCGTCGTGATTATCGATGATTTACTCGCGACGGGTGGCACCATTGAAGCGACCATTAAACTCGTCGAAAAAGCAGGCGGCAACGTCGTCGGCATCGGCTTTTTAATCGAACTAGCCGCATTAAAGGGTCGTCATCGTTTTAAAGACTACCCTGTTCATAGCTTACTCGTCTATTAACTAAAGGAGGCCCACCATGCAAAAAGTCTCTTTTGATAACCTCATGGACAAAATCAAAACCTACATCGACGATCCCAAGACCCTCGCGTTGATCGAAAAAGCGTACCATTTTGCCAACGACCATCACGAAGGTCAAAACCGTCGCAGTGGCGAAGCCTACATCACCCACCCTGTCCATGTGACCTACATCCTAAGTGAATATAAAACCGACCCCACCACTTTGATGGCGGGTCTTTTGCATGATTGTATCGAAGATACCGAAGCCTCGTATAACGATATTAAAACCTTGTTTGGCGAAGAAGTTGCGCTCCTCACCGAAGGGGTGACCAAACTCGGCCAATATAAGTTTAAAGGCATCGACAACGCCGAAGAAGAAAAACAGTTAGCCCAAGCCAAGAATTATCAAAAAATGTTGTTGGCGATGGCTAAAGATATCCGTGTTATCATCGTTAAACTCGCCGATCGTCTACACAATATTCGGACACTCGGCAATCTTGAAGAAGTCAAACAAAAACGCATCGCAAAAGAAACCCTCGATATTTTTGCGCCCCTAGCCCATCGCTTAGGGATGTATATCTTAAAGGCCGAATTGGAAGATACGGCCTTTAAATATATCAACCCAGAATCTTACCGCCATATCGCGCAAATGATCCGCGATACCAAACAATCGCGGGAAGCCGATTTGAAGTCGATGCAAAAAAATATCGAAACGCTCTTAGAAAGCCATCATTTTGAATATAACGTTAAAGGCCGCATTAAAAACATCTATTCTGTCTATAAAAAAATGCAAACCCGCGGCAAAGAATTCGACGATATCTTTGACCTTTTGGCCATGCGAATCATCGTTAAAAGCGTAGAAGCTTGTTATAGCGCCATCGGCGTCATTCATTCACGCTACACCCCGATTCCCAACCGCTTTAAAGATTATATCGCGATGCCCAAACCCAACCTCTATCAATCCTTGCACACCTCCGTGATCGCCCAGGGCAAAATTTATGAAATTCAAATCCGCACCAAAGAGATGGATCAAATCGCCGAATACGGCATCGCCGCCCACTGGGCTTATAAAGAACACGGCGAACACGTCCCGATGACCGAGATGGTTTCGAAAAAACTAAAATGGTACGGTGAACTCATCAAATTCACCGAAGAAAGCGAATCCGACGAAGAAGTCTTAAACCTTTTAAGAGACGATATTTTTCATTCCAACGTCTATGTCTTCACCCCCAATGGCGATATCATCGATTTGCCTAAAGGCGCCACCCCACTAGATTTTGCTTTCCGTATCCATACCGAAATCGGCATTAAAACCGTCGGCGCCATCGTCAACGGTAAAATCGTGCCCTTAGAATACGAGCTTGAAACCGGCGACATCGTCCATATTAAAACCTCGAAAAACTCCTTTGGACCCAATGATAACTGGTTAAAAATCGTCAAAACCTCCGGGGCCAAAAGCAAAATCAAAAACTACCTAAACAAACAACGGCGCGATGATTTAATCGCTATGGGGAAAGAAGAACTACACCGTGAAATCGACAACCGCCCCAAATCGATATCGTTAAACGACAAACTCGCCGAATCTTATTTTGGCCACAAAGGCGTGAAATCCCTCGACGATCTTTTCTATGAAATCGGGAAAAATATCATCAGCGCCAAAGGCGCCGCCAACGTCTTGTTAAAAGAAGAAGGCGAATTCACCGATGAAGATTTAATTGAATCGATCAACCGGCCCCGAAAAGAAACCAAACAAACCGATTCCAATATTGTCGTAGAAGGGATCGACACCCCTTCCATTAAACTATCCAATTGTTGCACCCCAATTCCCGGTGATGCCATCAAAGGCTATATCACGAAAGGTTCTGGCATTGCGGTGCACCGCAGCGAATGTAAAAACTTACAAAACCTAGAATCCGATCGGTTTATCGATGTTTATTGGGCCGATGAAAAAGAAGAAGTCCATGAAATCAACATGAAGCTTTTGGTCATGAACCGCGATAATATCCTCGCCGAAGTCATCAACACCATCACCACCCAAGGCGCGAAAGTCAACCAAGTCGCCGCCTCTACCAATAAACGTGGCGAAGGCGTCATTAAAATCAAAGTCGGCGTGCACCACAAAAGCGAACTCGACCATGTCAGTATCAACCTTAAGAAAATTAATGGTATCCTAAACATCGAAAGGCTGATGAAATAATGAAAATCCTTGTCCAACGCGTCACAAAAGCCGCTTGTGTTGTCAATGAAAAAACCACCGGCGCTATTGAACAAGGCCTTTTATGCTACATTTCCTTTCGCCAAGGCGACAGCGACAATCTCATCCCCATCATGGCCAAAAAACTAGCCCATTTACGTGTCTTTGAAGACACGCAAGGCAAAATGAATTTATCGCTTAAAGACACCAACCGCGCTGTGCTTATGATTCCCCAATTCACCTTAGAAGCCAACACCAAAAAAGGCCATCGACCCAGTTTCACCGAAGCCCTTGAGCCCACGCAAGCCACAAACTATTTTGATCGGTTCAATGAAGCCTTAAAAACCCACGGGCTTAACGTTCAAACCGGTGTCTTTGGGGCCCACATGCAGATTCGTTCTAGCAACGATGGACCGGTGAGCCTGATCTTAGAAAGGACAAACGACCATGATTAGAAAACTTAATACCAACGACAAAAAAGATGTGCTAAGGTTTTTATACGAATCCCCTGAGTTAAATCTTTATTTAATCGCCGATATCAATAATTTTGGGTTTGATAACCCCGATATCGAATTTTACGGTGAATTCAGAGACAATAAGTACTTTGCCGTGATGTCACGCAATATGTCAAATATCACCTATTTTGCAAAAAACAACGATTTTAATCCAAAGTGGATAACCATCTTCAACACCTTCGACTTTCTTTTTATCTCTTGTCAAGAATCCCTGATGGCTGAGATCAAAGCCCATTATCCTAAAATGCGTGAAGATAAAATGGATTATATGAAATCCACCACCTTCAAACGTGACGATACCATCGACTACAGTGAAATCCGCATTTTAAAAGATAAAAAGGACGCCGAAAAAATCTATGATCTAATCGCCACCATTCCCGAACTCTATACCGTACACCGCAAAGAAAAAAGTGAGGCTATAGCCTATTTCATGCGCCATAGTGGTGAAAACGGCACGTCGGTCTACATCGAAATAGACGGCATTGTCGTCGCCAACGCCTCGGCGGTTTATGAAACCGACACCGCTGCGATGATTGTGGCCGTGGCGACCCATGATGATTACCGCCAACAAGGCTATGGTAAAAAAGTGATGTATTATCTCATGGATCTTTACATCAACCACAAAAACAAAACGCTATGTCTTTACTACGATGACCCACGCGCAGAGGGGCTTTATAAAAAGCTTGGCTTTGTCGATATTGAACGCTGGAGTATGTTGGTCCCCGATGATCCGTCTACCCAGTATTAAAACCAAAAGGCTTCTCATAAGGCCCCTTATGCGCCAAGATGCCAAAGCCCTTTATGCCATCGCCAAAGACCCCACCATAGGCCCCATGGCCGGATGGTTACCGCACGATGATATCAGCGCTACCAAGCGCTATATTGAGCGCAGTCTGCGCAAAGAAAAACACGGTCAAACCTTGACGTTTGCCATTATCCACAAAACCGATAATACCCTCATCGGCACCTTAGAACTCTACAACATTATCCCTTATTTCAAAGCGGACATCGGCATGATTTGTGCGAAAGCCTATCAAAATCAAGGCTACATGCGTGAAGCGACCTTAGCGATTATAATCTTCGTCTTTGAAACCCTAAAATTAATGCGTTTAACCTATGGTCATTTCCTCGATAACGAACCTTCCAAAAGATTACGTGAAAAACTCAATTTCAGCTACGAAGGCATCTTGAGAAACTATTACAAACGCTACGATGGGAAAATCGTCGATTACGCGATATCGAGCTTTACCGCTGAGGATTACCACTATTATTTTGAAACAATCTTTAAACCGTTTAAAACAACTTTAAGTATCACCACATAAAGTCAAATTTATAGTTTGAAATGCTTGCAAAAATGTAATGATTACAATATACTATACTTGTAAACAAATTTATAAGGAGGCAACAAACATGACAAAAAAATTAGCACTACTCAACCAATTGGTCGCCGATTTAGCGGTAGCCAACGTCAAATTCCACAACCTACACTGGAATGTGGTTGGCGAAAGATTCAAAGAAGTACACGTATTCGCAGAAGAACTCTACGATATGCTGTTCGAACAATACGACGAGGTCGCTGAACGCGTGAAAATGATCGGTGAATTTCCACCCGCCGCACTAAGCACATACCTCGAAATGACTAAAATTGAAGAATTGTCTGATAAAGACTACACCATCAAAGAAACCTTGAACTACCTTTTAGAAGACATCCAATACTTAAAAGGCCTAGCTATAGAAGCTAGAAACGTGTCCGATGAAGAAGGCGACTTCGCCACCGTGGCGATGCTTGAAGATATCGTCGGCACCTATTGCAAACACGATTGGTTTATTTCACAAATGCTTAAGTAACCTTTATAAGGCACCCATAT
Source organism: Mollicutes bacterium (assembly GCA_003558105.1). Classification (GTDB taxonomy): domain Bacteria; phylum Bacillota_I; class Bacilli_A; order Izemoplasmatales; family Izemoplasmataceae; genus B1SED10-225. The sequence goes on from PWMS01000025.1 coordinate 15,340, forward strand.
CGGTGCCTTTTTTCTTGCCTTTACCACAATCTATTGTTTTTTTAAGCTTATGTGGTATAATGAAATTGTACAAACAAATACAACTATTCAAAACTATTGCAGTGTTTCACGGCGATAGGTTTGATAAAGCCAAACTTGGAGCGATCCAAGGACGGAAAGCTATAGGGTCTCATGTAGACAGCCAGTTACCTAATCTATCGGGAGTGATTACGATGTTTAAACTCATCGGCATGTATGCAGTGGTTTTTTTCATTTTCATCCTAAGCTTTACATTATTCTTACATCATGAACAAAACCATCCATATCAACACGACATGAACCTACATGGCTATTACATCGAAGCCGCCAGTAGCTCTTATGAGCCTGGCCAAAATCTCGTCCCTAAAGGCAGTATGCTTACCACCGGTGATATCGATGAGATTACCTATTATTATCAAGTGCTCGTCATGCCCGAAGATTCCATCGACATAGCGCTCTCGCAAACAACCTTAAACACAAATGCCGGCATCATCGATGATGATTATGGGTTTGTAGTGATGGAAAGTCAAATCATCGATATCCAAACCCACGAAACCGGTACCTACACCGTTCTTCATATTGAAGTCATCGTGCATATCGAACCATCAGACCACCATGAAGCCCCTAATCTAAGCACGATCAATTCGATTGATTTCGATATCGAACTCTTCAATAAAACCTACCTCGAATAACGACATTTAGCATACCAATTATCCACCTTATATAGAATCACATTTAGATAATATCTTGGGCATGGGATACAAGTTTCCATGCCTTATTTATAAAAAAAATCAATTTCGAGTTCAAATTACTTGACAACCTTTTTCTATTAATATATAATGAACGCACATTCACAAAAAAACGTGTAAACAAGCCAAACCTAGAGCAATCTAGGGACGGAAAACTATAGGGTCTCCTTATAAGAGATAGCCAGTTGCCACTAGGCAACTGGTTTTTTTATCGCAAATATTTGTGAATATATTATAATGAAAAAGGCAAAGCTAAAGAAATTTAGCGACGCAAAACTATAGGGCCTGAAAATGGTAGCCAGTTGTCATTATTCCATGATTGGAATTGACAGGTGATTATTTTTATTTGACCCGTCAAATATCCATTCAGACATTGAAAACTTATGTTAAAAGGGGGCTGTCTATTGGGAAGTGGAAAAACCATACAACTGGGTATCTTAGCCCTATTCATCATCGGTTTTATCTTTTCAGTCTCTACCGCCTTTGCCTTTTGGCAAGACACCACCGTGACCAATACGGTCGATGTGATCGTCGTCCGTGAAGGCGTTGAACTTGAAGTCATTGATTTAAACCAACAACTATCAGACAAACAACTCGTCCCGAGTGGCCACCAGATGTTTGTCGGCGATGTAGAGGTCGTAACCTTATCTTACAATGTCGGTATTTCTCGCGAACTCATTAACGAAGTCAACCTGCACATCTTCGCCGAAAATATCACCATTGGGGGTGCAAATACCTACGCGCACCTCGTCGACATCAACATCATGACCCAAGGCGATGAAGCCGTCGTTGATCTATTTAACGAAACGATAACCATCACCCTAACGGTGAGACTTTATGAACCGATCGATGAAAATGAAGCCAACGCAAAGAATTTAAGCCTAGATGTGATTAACGTCGAAAATGGCCAAGTCGCCTATCAAGCGATAGCCGGTCAAGACATTGTCTTTAACTTAAGATTCGAACTTAGCAACAAAACCCAAAGCAACAATGAAAATTAAAATAAAAAATTAGAAAACAAAAGGAGATTTAAATTATGAAAAACAGAGGATTAATTATAGGCGCATTATTTACATTTGCGATTATCGTAACATCATTCACATTTGCGTATTGGGCAAATGTTGACCTAGCGGACGATGCAACAGGAACCGTCACCATTGGTGAAGGTAGAACCGCGACCGTTACGGCCGGTTTGTCAGACTCTGGTTCAGGTACATTGGTACCAACAGGTGAAGTCGCCAATTCATCTAGTGAAAATCCGACTGATGAACTGGAGTTCACATTCACAGTTGATTGGTCAGATGATACCTACGAAGGTGAAACTTCAAACCTCTCCGTTTCCATTGGTAATATTGACAATACGACAGCGAATACGTATTTGAATTTCAATGACGATGCTACCACAATCACAGAAGGCACGACCCTTACCGTTACCGTAACGGTCACGCTTGATGAACCTGATAATGAAACAGATTACGATGCGATTATTAACGAGGATGTTACCTTTGATGTAACCTTTACCGTGGAAGACCCAGCATCATCAAGCTAAGCGACCCCTATACATAATCAATAAGGACTGAGGTGAAAACCATGAAAATTAAAAAACGATTACTCATTATTTCAATCATGATCTTCATGGTTTTTTCTGCGGGTTCTTTAATGCATTCTACCTTTGCGTTTTGGTCCAATGTTAATTTGAATGATCAAGTAAGTGACCAAGTACCAATCGGTGAATGGAATCAAATTTTTCAATGGGATCCAGATGCAACCTATTTAGAAGGTGACCTTGTTACTAATAATGGTATTACATATGAAGCCAAACGCGATAATCCAACCCGTGAACCAGGTGTTGATAGTGGGTGGAATCGTGACTGGACTCAGATTGATTAAAACGATGCCT
>PWMS01000088.1 GCA_003558105.1 Mollicutes bacterium
GTCGAAGCGAGCAAGCTATCTAAAAATGATATCGTTATCGAGATTAGCGAAAAAACCTTTGTCGATAACGTTGAACACTCAATGAAACATCTCCACCGTCTAAAAACCTTAGGCTTTGAAATCGCTTTGGATGATTTTGGTAAGGACTACTCATCGTTGGCTGTCTTAGAAAAAGTTTCTTTTGATATTATTAAAATCGATGCCTTATTTACCAAAAATATCGAACTTATCAAAAATCAAGAAATTGTAAAAATGGTTCGAAAAATCACCGATTTATCGCACAAGCGCTTGGTAATTGAAGGGGTTGAAACCGAAGCTCAAAAAGATATATTATTGGATTTAGGTTGCGATTACCAACAAGGATTTTTATTCCATAAACCAGAAAAATTATGCTAAAAAAAACGCCTTTTAAACAAAAAATTTAAAAGGCGTTTTAATATTTTTTATAACGTCTAGAACTCATCATCGCTAAACTGAGCAATAGCAATACAAACAAAAGCAGTGGGTGAATCAAAATCGTGCCGATTAAGGATAATATGGTCGCCATCAGCAACAACAATGTTCCCGCCATGGTACTTGGTAAACCTTGTACAATCTCGGCCTTATCGGCTTGATGTTGGAAACGATAGAGTCTATAAAACCCCGCGGCCAACCATAAAACCACCACAAAAATCGAGATAAAATCAAGCGGCAACCAGCCCAAGATAAACAATAACACAATCGGGGCTAAAAGAAAACTAACCACATCGTTGCTGGTATCCAACCAAGCCCCAAGCATACTTTCAACGCGATACTTTCTTGCCCATTTTCCATCGTAACGATCGATTAACGCCGAGAGAAAAATCATCGCAATGGCTAAACCAATATGACCTTTTATAGCCAAAATGACGGACCCAGCACCCAAAAAAAGCCCGAAAAGCGTTAAGATATTAATGAAAAGTTTATGTTTTGACATAAGCTTTTTTCTTTAACCCTATATTCAAAATTAATGCAAACGCCCCAGTGCGATAGAAATACCCAAAGTTCCCCTCAAAAGGGCGAAATCTTTTGATTATTTCATCGCTGATCAAGCATGATATAAACATGTCGTCTTCGTCCATCCGTTGGTGTGATAATAACAAAGTTTGGGTGAGCGATGTTTGTAAAAACGGTCGTTTTTTCCATACCTTACCAATATTTTAACCGTTGGTGCTAAGGCTAAAATTTTATCGATGATGGCGTTTTTATCGTTGACTTGTTTGGCGATGTAGATGACATCATAGTCTTCAAACGAACAATCCATCCCCGCTTTGTGCAAGTAACTAATCGCTTTAATATGCTGGGTTCGCAATTTTTTTCGCGCGCTTTCAATCATGCTTTTATCATGGTCACACAACGTGATATGTGCCGTTGTATAAGCTTTAAGATTCAATGCGCTTAAAGGATCCGCCCCCGATCCAATAAATAAAATACGTTGGGCCTTTTTTAAATCAAGCAAGGTAACCTCACGTTTGATCAAGTTTTTATAATAAGCATGAAAAAACGTCGAAAAGGCATTAGAACGGGCCCCAATATATTCAGAATATTTAGTTAGTCGCATGAGCATTCTATCACCTAGTTTCTTGCCAATCCATCAATTTTAACGTACAATAAAAACCGTAAATCGTCTTTGATTATACCGCAGGCTATTCGCGCTTTCAATGGTAGTTGTAAAATTTATAAATAATACTGTAAACAAGGAGCCCCCCCATGTTAAAGAAAATAATCCAAATATTAGAAAAAGGTTTAAGTTATTCAAAATACACCATCATGCTATACGCGCGTCCTTACAAAGGTATCGTTAAAAAGGAGATGGCCCTAGCCAAACTAGTCTCCCAAAATGTTTTACAAATCGGCTGTGGTGCGATTCCATTTACCGCACTTTTTATCGCCCAGTATAGTGATTGTCATATTACCGCCATTGATAAAGATCCGCGTGCGGTTAAGGCCGCCAAACGTACCATCAAAAAAATGGGTTTAAGCGATAGAATCACCGTTTTAAAAGGCGATGCTTTAAACTTCAAAAAGACCGACCATACCATTGTTTTTTTAGCTTTACAAGCGGCCCCATTAAAAGCCATTATCAACCATTTAACCCGCCCCGATATCCAATTTATCGCGCGCATTCCAAACGTTAATTACCGTCATATCTATGACGCCTTGCCCCCTGAGATTGAAATCATCGATAAAACAACCTATAAGATGAAAGCTTTTGACCAATCATGGCTATTTAAGGTAAAAGAAGACACTTTGTAAGGCTAATTATAATTATTTCAAGTTGCATTGACATGTTCTTAAACCATGCGTTATACTAATAATGTATTCATATAACTATTTATATTTATTACAAATAAAAACAACGGAGCGAGATGCGATGGGTCTAAGAAGAAGAAAACGTCTACAACACAGATACCTTCAACCAGAAATAGACCAAATGCATGGTTTGAATATTGGTGAAGAAGCGATTATTTATGATGTGCCCGACTTACGTTTGTTGGCTTCTTTAGGTATACGCATTGGCAAACCGATAAAAGTGATTACAAAAAGTTTTGCGAAAGGGCCCCTTGTTTTAAGCGTTCAAGATAGACATGTGGTGATCGACCGTAAACTTGCAGAACAAATTATCATAAAAAGGTAACGATAGTATGCACAACCACACGCAAAAACCCCACGTTAAAACGCAAAAGAAACTTTTATTAATGGGCTTACCCAATGTTGGGAAAAGCGCCATTTTTTCACGTTTGACGGGTCTTGATGTGATGGTTTCCAACTATTCTGGGACCACGGTGGAATTCACCGAAGGACCCAGTCGGTTTGATCATGAGACCTATAGACTGATCGATGTACCAGGTGTCTACAATATTCAAAAGAGCCATGATGATGCTGAGGCCATCGCCATCAAGATGTTAAATGATAACCCAGAAGGTATCATTTTTGTTTTAGATGCGATGAATTTGGAGCCTTCCTTGCATTTATTATTACAAGTTTTAGAATACGATATACCGACCATCGTCGCGCTCAACCGCAATGATTTAAGTACCCACCGCGGCATTAAAATCGATCATGAGTTGATAGCCCGTCGCCTAAATGTACCCGTTGTTCCGACGATTGCTTTGCTTGGGGATTCTTTAGAACTTTTAAGAGAAAAAACAAGCGTGCTTTTAAATCACCCTAAGACCAACCATCTCAAAGTACCCGATGAAAACGAACGCTGGAAAACCGTCGAAGTTCTTTTGAAGCGTGCGGTGATGTATCCAAAACCTAACGGGAAGGAAACACAGCAAGCGAGTTTTTTGGTCAAACCTTTCCCAGGCATCCCCATCGCGCTTTTGATCTTAGGTCTCGTATTTGGGTTTGTAATCGGGTTTGGTATGGGCTTGCGCCAATGGATTCTCTTACCTTTTTTTGATGGTCTAATTTTTCCTTGGATTGAGCTTTGGGTCCACCGTTTGATTGAATCGCCCATGTTGGTCGAAATGTTAATTGGCGAGTACGGTTTTTTGATTAAGGGGATCGAATGGCCGTTTGCCTTGGTATTACCTTACGTAGTATCTTTTTATATCATGATGTCGATTTTAGAAGACACCGGATATTTACCGAGACTAGCGGTTTTGTTGGATGGTATGTTTAAAAAGATTGGCTTGACAGGATCGTCGGTGATTCCTTTACTTCTTGGGTATGGCTGTGGCATTCCTGCGATTATGGCCACACGGTCATTGCCTTCGAAAAAATCCCGCCTTTCGGTGGCCGTCATGGTTTCTTTCGCGATCCCTTGTGTCTCGCAAACGGGCGCGTTTATTGCGCTTTTGGTCGAATATTCTTTGTTGGCATTGATCATGGTGTTTGCCGTCTCCATCATCGCGCTTATGATTGTCGGCTTTGTGATGGACAAAATTCAACCCAAAGCCATGCCCTTTACCTTGATGGAATTACCGCCGTTGTTGGTCCCCACGCCTAAGATTATCGCAAAAAAAATCTTTCTACGCATCAAACATTATATTAAAGACGGTGCGGTTCCGATGATTATCGCCATTTTCTTTACCGCGATTTTTTACGAACTTGGCGCCCTAAGCTATCTTGGTGAGCGCTTATCGCCGCTGGTTTCGGGTTGGTTACGCTTACCTACTGAAGCGTCCACCCCTTTATTATTAGGTGTGATTAGACGCGAACTCGCGGTCTTGCCGTTGATCGATATGAATTTGACCACCTTGCAATTTTTCACCGCTTCGGTTGTCGCTTTGTTCTATGTGCCATGCATCGCCATGATTGCGACACTCGCGAAGGAATTTAATATAAAAACCGCGATAGGCGTTTTACTCTTCACCACCTTTACCGCTTTATTCCTCGGTGGTTTAATCGCACGTATCGGTGCTTTGTTCTTATAAGCATATCAGAAATGGTATGCTTTTTATTTTTAAAAATGCTATAATTAAATCGGTGTATGAAAGGAGGGTCACCATGGATATATTTTTATTGATCGTGGGTATCATTGTTTTATTACAAGGTGCCAATATGTTTGTGAGTGGTGCCTCAGGTTTAGCCAAACACTTTAGGATTCCGACTTTCATCATCGGCCTGACGATTGTGGCCTTTGGAACCTCGGCCCCCGAAGCCGCGGTTAGTATATCTGCGTCTTTAAGAGGGTTTGGCGACCTTGCACTGGGAAATATTGTAGGTTCAAGTTTGATGAATATTTTAGTTATATTGGGGCTGTCTGCGATCTTTATGCCCGTCATTATTAAAGAAAGCGTCATTAAAAGAGAACTGCCATTCGCGCTTTTGGCCACGCTTTTACTCATCGCATTTTATTACCTGGGTCATCAAGTTCTTGGGCGTTTAGAAGGCGCGATTTTTCTAACGATATTCGTTATTTTTATGTGGGTCCTCCTCAAAGGCAGTCGCAATACCGCCGCGGTCAATGATCCAAACGAGATTATTAAAAACCCTTGGTTAAGCACGCTTTTTTTAATCATCGGTGCGGTTGCCATCGCGTTTGGCGGTGATTTGATTACCAATAAAGCGTCAAATATCGCGGTTGACCTTGGTATGAGTGAGATGTTGATTGGTCTCACCATTGTGGCCATAGGCACCAGCTTACCAGAATTGATGACTACCTTAGTCGCCGCATTTAAAAAAGAAACCGATATTGCGCTGGGCAATATTATCGGTTCCAATATTTTTAATATTTTGTTCGTCTTAGGCATTACATCCGTCATTTCACCCATGCATCTATCCCGTGGTGCCCTCATGGATATGGTCTTGTTGTTTGTGATTACCTTGATTACCTTTGTTTTTGCCTTCACTGACCGTGAGATTACCAAAAAAGAAGGGATTGTCATGGTTAGCATCTATTTTGTTTATCTCATTTTTATCATCATCCGCAATTAAACTAACAAGAAAATTTATGTTTAAGGATGAAAACGCTTTTTCCTGCTTGCTTTTTGTTAGAAACTTGGGTAAACTAAAAACGGTTAGTATCGTATAAAATCAGAAATAGGGTCTGATTGTTTCTACTTTGACACCTTAAATGTCAGGACTATGATACCACATAATATATTACTCAAAAGCCCTTATTTTTGTGTTTACGAATGTAGCCATAAAAAAATTACAGGAGGCTTTTTTTATGGAGAAAGTAACACAGTTTTTCAAGATTCGTGAGCGTGGCTCGACGATGAAAACTGAAATTCTGGCTGGATTAACCACGTTCTTGGCGATGGCTTATATCCTACCAGTCAACTCACAGATGTTAAGTCAAACAGGCATGCCAATTGCGGGCGTCTTTTTCGCCACCGTTATGGCCAGTATGATCGCCGCTATGATCATGGGATTTGTCGCCAATTATCCCGTCGCACTCGCACCAGGAATGGGCATCAACGCATTTTTCACCTATACCGTTGTTTTTGGCTACGGACTTAGTTGGGAAGCCGCGTTGGCAGCTGTCTTCATTTCTGGTGTTTTATTTTTGATCTTATCGATCAGCGGTCTTCGCCAAATGGTCATCAACGCCATCCCACAAGCGCTAAAATATTCTGTTGGTGCCGGTATCGGTTTCTTCATCACGTTTATCGGACTAAAGAATGCGGGCATTGTCGTTAGTAACCCTGCGACGTTTGTGGCGCTTGGTGATTTATCACACCCTGCGGTTTTACTTGCTATCTTTGGGTTGATGTTGGTTGTTATCTTATTTGTCCGTGGTAACCGTTTTGCACTCATTATTTCAATCTTCGTGACGGCGGTTGTCGGTTTGCTTTTGGGCGCTATTGGGGTTGAGCATATGCCGGCCTTTGCTGCGAATCAAGAAGGTTTGTTCGCGGGCGCTGGGGAAACGTTCTTTGCGGCCTTTAGAGGTTTTGGAGAATTAGTTAGAACCCCACAAGCAATCTTTATCATCTTTACATTCTTATTTGTCGATTTCTTCGATACCGCGGGTACCCTCATTGCTGTGGGTAATCGCGCCGGTCTAATCGATGATAATGGGGACTTAGTCGATGGTAATAAAGCCTTATTAGCTGACTCTGTTGGGACCGTTGCTGGTTCACTTCTAGGGACCGCAACCGTTACCAGTTATATTGAATCATCAACGGGTATCGAACAAGGGGGACGGACGGGTCTTACCGCTGTTACCACCGGTATTCTTTTCTTACTCGCTATTTTGATTTACCCATTGATTAGCGTTGTAACAGGCATTTATGATCCGGTGACCGATAAAGTGTATTCTCCCGTGACCGCGATGGCTTTGATTTTGGTCGGGGCGTTGATGGTCACCCAGCTTAAAAATATCGACTTTGACGATAAACCTGTTTTAATCGCTAGCTTCCTTACCATTGTATTTATGATTTTCAGCTTCTCTATCGCCGAAGGGATTGCGGTTGGTTTCATTTTCTATCCTATCGCGATGTTTGCCTCTAGACGCCATAAAGAAGTTAATCCGGTCATGTATGTATTGATGTTCATCTTTATTCTCTATTTCGTATTAATGGCTATCATTTAATTATTAACACCTTTCGTCTTCAGACGAAAGGTGTTTTTTTAGAAAAAAAATTTATAAAAAAGGAGCGATTCACAGATGCCAAAATTATGATAAACGCACGAAACAATTTAAAGCCAATTCTAAAAAAGTCTTGATAAACCATTCATATCTAAAAAATTTTTGCACTTTTGAAAAAATGAGAGGAGATACAAAGATTTATGGGAAATTTGAAAATTGGAATTAAAGAAAAACCAGAACTTGGACAATGGCTCTTATTGAGTTTGCAACATGTATTTGCTATGTTTGGCGCTACGATTTTGGTACCTATTTTGACAGGCTTGGATATCGGTGTGGCCTTGGTTGCTTGTGGTGTGGGGACCCTCATCTACATTATCAGTACAAAGGGTAAAGTACCGGTCTATTTAGGATCAAGTTTTGCTTATATCGCGGCGATATCCACCGCAGCCGCGGCGACTGGATTTGCGGCCGCTTATGTAGGGTTAATGGTTGTTGGTGCGATATATACCATTGTGGCATTGATTATTAAGTTCACCGGCAGTGGTTGGCTTAAAAAATTAATTCCACCGGTGGTTATCGGGCCAATGATTATCATTATTGGCCTTGGATTAGCACCTGTTGCGATTGAGCAATCGGGCCTTTTGGAAAGTGGCATTGAGACGTTATACTATCCTCATGTCGCTGAATCGGTTTTAGTTTGGGCTGTGCCATTGGTCGCGGTCATCACCTTTTTAACCGTCGTTGCGGTGGCTTCATTTAGTAAAGGTTTTTTCAAAATCATCCCGTTTATTATTGCGATATTGGTAGGCTATGGCGCCTCAGCGGTTCTCGGTTTGGTAGACTGGGGCTGGTTTAGTGATGTTCAAATATTCCAGGTGCCTAATTTCACGTTTGTGGGAACTTACGCCATCGATTATACAGCCATTTTGATATTTGCGCCGATTGCGTTTGTAACGATTGCTGAACATATCGGCGATACAACCGTCATTGGAGAAATTTGTGAAGAAGATTTCATTACCGATCCTGGCTTGGATAAAACATTGCTGGGCGATGGTGTAGCCACTTTAGTTAGTGCTGCCATGGGCGGACCAGCCAATACGACGTATGGCGAAAACACGGGGGTTGTGGCTTTAACGAAAGTTGGTTCTGTGTGGGTTGTCGGCCTCGCCGCTGTCTTTGCAATTATTTTGGGATTCCTTGGCTACCTGCAAGCCTTTATTGCCAGCATTCCTTGGGCGGTTATCGGTGGTATGACCATCGTATTGTATGGGCTCATCGCCGCCAACGGTGTTAAGGTCTTGATTAAAGATAGAACAGACCTTACCAACATTAGAAACATTATTATCATTGCTACCATGCTGGTGATTGGGCTTGGTGGAGCGATTATATCAGTTGGGTCTTTTACAATGACCGGTATGGCGTTAGCCGCCGTGGTCGGCATTATCCTCAATCAAATCTTACCTCAAGAGATTTAAGCGAACAACGGTTTTATTAGACACCGCCTTGGGAATGTTGCCCAAGGCGGTGTTTTTGTATATCATATAATCATAAGTAGTTAAAATAAAAAATGACGCCTCGGCGTCATTTAATTTTTTTCGGCGGCAAAGGAAAGAAGATAGAAGTCTTTTTCGCGTAATCGCGAAATTCTTCTTTTTTTTGCATTTCAGCTTCTAAGAGCGGGACCCCAGAGATAAAGCGTACCAAGATGGTAATGACCAAAGGTCCGATTAAAGCGATATAATTATAGGGGACTTGTGTATTGCTCAGGGCGATTAGACCAAGGCCCCACCAAAGGGTGGCTTCCCCAAAATAATTGGGGTGCCTTGAGAAGCGCCACAAACCCGTTTTTAAAATACGGCCTTTCATTTCGGGTCGATGTTTAAAGTTTCTTAGTTGTTGGTCGCTAATGGCTTCAAAGATAAAACCGAACAAAAAAAGCATACTACCGATAAATAGTCCCAGGTTTTCATAGGTGGATAAGGTTGTTTTCGGATAAGCATAGATCATGATGATGGGCAATGCGACGATCAACATAAAAACGCCTTGGGTCATAAAGACTTTGAAAAAAGCGTTGATTCTGACGTTTTTGCCCCATTTTTTGCGCATGTTTTGATAGCGATAATCTTCGCCGCTTTTACGGTTGCGCTTGAAAATGTAGTAAAGTAAGCGCGCCCCCCACATCGCAAAAAATAAAAAGGTGAAGACGTGCATCAAGGTCATATCAATATCGCCGTAAAGACGTCTCAGGGCGATAAAGACGATGGTCATCCCGACAAAGCCCCCGCCCCACATGATATCGGCGATGCTGTTGTCGTTGAGTTTTTGGGCGATGATAAAGCCTACTAAGAAATATAAAAAGACAAATACGATCGCACTGATAATAATTAAAAGCATAAAACCCTCCTAATGTTTTTCCAAGTAAGCGATAGCAACGGTGCCAATCCCTGCGTTCATCGCCACAATGGTTGAGATGTCCATCGTATAAAGCGGCGCTTTACCGATGATATCGGTGTAGGTTTTTTCATAGCTTTGGGCGCGTTTCGGCGCCTTGGCATGGACGATAGCGTAGCGATCGATGCCACTTTTTTTAACGATTTTTTCAATGTGCTTTTGGATTTTCTTGTTACTGGACGTAAGCGAAAGCCCTTTTGAAAAAATGATGCCTTCGCCGGTATCGTCAATACTGATCACCGGTTTTAGATTGGCGATTTTACCGACAATGCCGGTCACTTTCGATACCCGTCCAGAACGGACCATGTATTTTAAGGTTTTGACACTGACCAAGATTTTCACCTTTTGGCGCAGCGATTGCATGGTTTGTTCAATGGTATCTAGCTTCGCCCCAGCTTCGATCATTTCTTGTGCTTTCATAACCAAAAGCCCTTGTGCGCCGGAATTTTGCATGGAGTCGATGACTCTAATGTCGGCTTCTTTTATTTTTTTAGCGGCGTTATGGATAACATTATACGTTCCGCTCATCTTCGCAGAAACCGTTAAGATAACAATTTTTTTATAATAGGTTGAAACATACGACAGCAAGTTCTCCATTTGTTTTGGACTTGGCTGCGAAGAAGAAGGGTAGGTGTCGAGTTCATCCATAAACTGATAAAACCGTTCTGAGGTAATCGTTAATTTATCGAAATAATTGGAATCTTCCATCATGATATTAAGCGGGATTTGATAGATTTGATGGTCGTCGATATAAGCTTGCGGCAAATCCGCAATCGAATCGGTAATCAACAAAGTATCGTGTTTACGCTGATGGACAAGCTCATATTGCCGTTTCATATCATCGACTTTTTGAAATTCGATATGCCCAAAATCGCGCAAACGATAAAAAATGTCTTGTGGCTTATCGGTGTGGATGTGTACGCGGACTTTGGTTTCATTACCCGCCACCACCAAAGAATCGCCCAAAGGATGCATCGCGACTTTGATATCTTTAGCTTTAAGGTTTTGTCCGGTAATCAACGCTTCGGTACAATAACGATAACTTTCAGCTTGCCAATCGCCATCGTTTTTTGGAATCTTAGATTCTTCTTCAAAGGTATCGTCGTACAAATCATCCATCTCCCCAGTTTTCACAAATTTCATAAACCCCTCAATAAAGTGGAAGAAGCCTTTCGCCCCAGCATCGACCACTTTGTTATCTTTTAAGACTTTTAAGGTGTCGGTGGTTTTTTCTAAACGTTCTTTTAAATAAGTGTGGGAACGCGATAAAACATCGGTAAAATCTTTGACATTGTCTTGGATTTTCACCACGAATTCGCCCCATTCACGCATCAATGTAATCATCGTCCCCTCAACGGGTTGATTGATTGCTTCATAGGCATAAGGGACAGCTTCTTCGATGGAGGCGATAAATTGCTCTAAAGTGATGTCGTTTTCTTCTTTGCTAAGGGCGATAATAAAACCGTTTAAATACTGCGCAAAAATGATACCAGAGTTGCCGCGTGCCCCGATGAGCGCCGCATCGGCGATGCTTTTTAACGAATTTCTTGTCGTATCATCGAGTTTGCTTTCGTTGAGAATCGTCTGCATCATGGATGCTAGATTCGTGCCCGTATCGCCATCAGCGACCGGAAAAACATTGATTTCATTAAGTTTGTTTTTTTGTTTTAAAACTTCTTTGGCTCCAGCCATAAAAGAAAGGTAGAGCTTCTTGTTGGATAGGGTAGTGGCCATAAGTATCAACTCCTATAAGATTAGCCAAGTTAAAATGAGATAGGTAACCGACGCACTTGAAGCCCCTAAGAAGGTGCCCCAAATAAGGTCGATGATGGTTATTTTTAGCGGCCAGTCTTTCATGGTCGCAAGGTTGGTTAAATCATACGTAGCATAAGCGATGAAACCATACATGCCTCCGTGCAAAAGGGCGATACTAAATGAAACATCTTGGATGGCCGGTCTTAACGCAAAGAAGACAAGCCCGCCGATAAAAATAAAGTAAAAGATAATCGCGGCAATCCAGTTAACATTCTTTTTTAATAACGCGCCAATTTCTTTTTGGTAAAGATCTTTAGCGATAAAACCAAGCCAAACGATATCGATGAGGAAAAATACCAATAAGGCTATCAAAAACGCGAGTAAATAAGTCAAAATCATCCCTCCTTTAAGCTAAGTCTATGATACCACAACTTATTTATAAAAGGCAGCTAATAAGCATTCCTTTTGTAAAACATAGGCGTATTTTTTGTTATCACTATCATTCTATATTAATTTATAAATGTTCGCAAGACTAACTAAAAGGAGATTATTATGGATAAAATATTACAAAGAGGCATTACCATTAAAGGTGGTAGAGACGGTGAATTAAAAGAAGATAATAACGCGTTTTCTTTCGATTTAAAAACCCCGAAAGAAATGGGCGGCGACGGACAAAACGCGCCGAACCCAGAAGCCTTATTTGGCGCCGCTTACGCCAGTTGCTTTGCGCCTCTTTAGAACAGCTATTGAAAGTTGAAGAAGTCGCTTACAATGATATTAAGCTGCATACGCTGGTCAATTTAGTCCCCGATCCAAACGGTGGGTTTAAATTTGAACTTGAGGTTGAAGTGGCGATTCAAGGTGTCGATCAAACAACACAAGAAACGTTTATCAAAACGGCCGAACAATTTTTCCCAGTATCTAAAGCCATTGTAAACAATGTTGATATAACCTTTATATAAATTGAAAGAGACATTTTAAAATGTCGCTTTTTTTCTTGCGACTTTGGAAAGCTTTGATATAATATTGACAGCACAACAAACCATTTAAGGAGTTTATCATGACGATCAAACAATTTTTACGTAAAAAAATGATAACCCCTATCATCTTTGTCATATTATTTACTTTAAGCTTTATCATTGATGATGTATCAACGCTTTGGTCTGGTTATCTTGCGATTTTAAAAAGCCCTTCACAGCTGATTACCGATTACTTGTATGTCGGGGGTCTAGGGGCAACGTTATTCAATGTATCGACAATTCTTCTTTTAAATATCGTGATGTTAAACCGCTTGAAAGTTAAGATGAGTGGTCCGGTTTTCGCTGGGTTATTGACGATTGCAGGTTTTTCATTTTTCGGTAAGAACCTTTTTAATACCTTACCAATCTATTTAGGGATCTATCTTTATGCGCGTAAACAACACTTGGAGTTTCGTTCCTTTATCATTGTCGTGTTGTTTTCAACCGGTATTTCTCCCTTGGTGAGTTTCTTGATTTTCGGCAATGGTTGGCCGCTTTATATCGGCATCCCCTTAGGCATCGTCGCGGGGATTTTGACAGGCTTTATCCTACCGGCTTTAAGTGCCCATACCACCCGTTTTCATAAAGGGTATAACTTGTATAACATCGGCTTTGCGATGGGGATTTTATCGATGTTTTATTCAGCGATTTTAACAGCCTTTGGTATCGATTATTTTATCGATGGCTTAATTTCTAATGACTATCATGAGATTTTACTAATCTTAACCTTAATCTTAAGTGCCATTTTTATCATCAGCGCGTTTATTTTCGATCCCCGTGTTTTGCGAAGTTATCCTAATCTCATGAAAAGCACCGGCCGTTTGGTCAGCGACTTTATCCGCGATTATGGTCGCGCCCCAACGATGCTTAATGTTGGGATTATGGGTATTATCTCTACTTTAGCTTTAATGGTTTTAAGCATTGAAATCAATGGTCCTGTGATGGGCGGTATTTTAACCGTCATGGGCTTTGGGGCGTTTGGTAAACACCCAAAAAATTCCATCCCTGTGATGATGGGTGCTTTGCTTGGGGCGGCCTTAACCCCAGTATATAGTATCGACCAAGTCAGCATGGCTATTGCGGTTTTATTTGTGACAGCTTTGGCCCCAGTAGCGGGACGTTATGGTTTTTTCATCGGTGTATTGGCCGGCTTTTTACATATCATTATCACCCCGCTCGCGTTCCGTTTTCAAGGCGGATTCGATCTTTATAACAACGGTTTTGCGGCAGGATTTGTTGCGGCCTTGTTGATTCCGTTTTTAGAAGCGATATTTAAAGATGAACCAAAGGAGGAAACCACATGAGCAATCAAGAATCAAGAATCGTGACAAAAATAATTCACGAATTGGTCCTGTTTTATCAAATGCATGGCTATCAAAATATCGAATTGAAAACCAAAAAAAGCGAACAAGAATTTGTCATTATGATCTATTCGGCTATTTTGAGTGAAGATTTGTTAAAACAAATTCATGAAAAAATCGATCGCGAACGCGATTTAGAAATTGAAACGTATGGTTGGCAGCTCGTCGGTGATATCGATGCGAAAAGCGAACTTGAAATCGTCGGCCATTTAATCGATGAGATGATGGTTGAAAAACAAAAACAAGGCATGAAGTTGACGTTTATTAGAAAAAACCGCTATAAACAAAAAAAGACGCCCAAATCATAGATTTTGGCGTCTTTATTAATAGCTAGGATGGTTAGAATCTAAGAGTGCTTTCGCTTTTTCGGTGGTTTTGAAATGGACTTTGGCGTAGTGATTCAAGGCATTCATCCCACCGGCTTTAATCAATTTTGAGGCGACTTGGTCCACTTGTTTAGAAGCGCCTTTGACTAAGGTAACCCCGATTTCTTTTTCCATCTTGTGGAAATGTCTTAAGAACGCATACCGTGCGATAATACTGGCCATCGCGACCGAAGCGTAATGACTCTCGGCTTGGGTGATAAATATCTCAGGGGTAATCGGGTCTTTAAAGGCTTTTAAATAGTTTTGATAACTCGCCTTAGAACAAAATTGATCGACGATGATCTTTGGTCGGTCCTTCGTTTTCATTAAAATCTTTTTATGGGTTTGCGCATGAAGGTAGGCTTTCAACGTATTGGCGTTATAACCCTTGGTGATAAGATCGTTGTATTTTTTATTGTTTAAGACCAATAAAGAATAAACAAAGCGTTTCATCAATAGCGGCGCCATTTCGTAAATTTGTTTATCGCTGAGATTCTTGGAATCTTGAACGCCCAGCTCGCGTGCGTATTCGACATCATCTTTACTTAAATAAGCGGCGCAAACGGTCAAAGGCCCAAAATAATCGCCCACCCCAGATTCATCGCTGCCAATCGAAGGGGTGTAAAAATCATCGTTATAGGGTTTTTTATCGCCATTTTCTTCCACGGGTATATTAAAATTTTCAGACCAAAAGAAGAACGCCGATTCGGCATCCTTACCTTGAAAGACACATTTCCCACTTTTATAGATTGTCAGCTTTAACGTCTCATCAGAAATGGTCGCTTTGATATGGTTCTGTTGTGAAATTTTCACATTGTGACGGTAAAAATCCAGCACAGCTTCTATTTGTCGATCGTCTAAACGCATCACAAAATTCATCTTTTTCACACCCTTTCCTTTATTTTACCACGAAATTTGGTAAAATAATAGTTTGAGGAGCGATAATTATGCGTTATGAACAAAAGCTATTAGAATACCCCAAGATTTTAACCACACTTAGTGGCTATGCAGAAACCAAAGCTGGGCAAGATGCGTGTCTATCCTTAGAACCTACCGATGCCCGAGCCACGCTCAAAAGTGCCTTTTTTGAGTTATCAGAAGCGCTAGAATACATCAAAGATGAAGCTACCCCCCGTTTCGGTGGGATTTTTAACATCAAAGAAGCGTTAAAACGCGCCGCCTTGCAAGCATCGCTTGATAGTAAGGATTTTATGAAAATCCATGCGCATATTGAAGCGGCGGCCCGTTTAAAAAAGGATTTGCATCGTTACCCCACAACCATCGACAAAACCTTTGAGATTGAAAAATACGCCGAAGACTTAATCGTGCTTGTGGAGTTAAAAAAAGAATTAGAGACGGTTTTTGATCTCCGTGGCAATATCAAAGATGACGCCACCGCTGAGCTTAAAAAACTGCGCCAAGCGATCAATCAAACCGAACGCCATATCAAAGAAACCCTCGAAAAAATCTTAAACAAAGAAACGCAGCGGCTTACTGAAAAACTCTTTACCATTCGCTATGACCGCTACGTCATCCCCGTGAAACTCAGTGAAAAAAACAACGTGAGAGGCACTATTTTGGATTACTCTTCTTCAGGCGAAACCGCCTTTATCGAACCGGAAAGCATCCAAAATTTGACCGCTAAGAAAATCCGATTAAAAAGCGAAGAAACCCAAGAGATTGAACGCATATTACAAACCTTAAGCTATGCGGTTGATAAAGAAAGTGCCACCTTAAAAGAAAACACGCGCCGCTTTACCCATTTGGATATTTTATTTGCGAAAGCCAAATACGGCCATAAAATTGAAGGCACAATCCCAAACCTTAACAACCGTATTGAACTGATTAAAGCCCGCCATCCCCTACTCGAGAAAAAGAGTGTTGTGGCCAATACCATCGAGTTTGACCCAGGCAAAAAGATGATGGTCATCACCGGGTCAAATACGGGCGGGAAAACCGTAACTTTAAAAACCATTGGTCTTTTGACTTTAATGGCGCAAAGTGGCTTGATGATTCCGGCTTTACCGGGTTCATCGGTACGTCTTTTTAAATCTGTACGCGCCGATATCGGCGATGAACAATCGATTGAACAATCGTTATCGACCTTCTCATCCCATATGAGTAGAATCGTCGATATCATCAAACACTACGATGATGACCAACTCATTTTACTCGATGAACTCGGCAGTGGCACCGATCCAAAAGAAGGCTCATCCTTAGCGATGAGTATCCTTAACGAACTATCTCAAAAAGATAGCGTCGTCGTTGCGACCACGCATTATCCCGAATTGAAAGCCTACGCTTATACCGAAGATTTTATCATGAACGCGTCAGTAGAATTCGATGAGAAGTCTTTAAAGCCAACCTACAAGCTTTTGTTAAGGACCCCAGGGGAGAGTCATGCCTTCTTGATTTCACGCCGCTTAGGCCTTAAAGAAAGCATTATCGAAAACGCCAAAAAACAAGTGATCACCAATCGCGATGAGGTTAGTGAACTGATTGAGCGTTTAAAAGACGAAAGCAAACGATTAGATACCAAATTGAATGAATACGAAAACTTAAACCATACCCTGAAAAATGAAAAACAAAGTCTCAAGAAACAAAAACAAGATCTACAAAAACAAAAAGAAAAACTAAAAGAGACCATCATGGCCGAACACGCCCAAGAGATGAACCGCTTGAAAAGCCGCGCAGAAACTTTGATCAAAGAATTAGATGACATGAAAACCACCTCGTTTAAAGCGCACGAACTCGCGGAGAAGAAGTACCGCGCCAAACAGCTCACCGAAGGGGAAGAAAAACAAACCTCCAGCACCAAAGACCACAGTTATCAACCTGGTGATCGCGTCTATATCATAAAATACAACCGTTATGGTGAGTTAGCCAAAAAGCAAGCCGATCAGAAATGGTTGGTCAACATGGGAAGCTTAAGTTCTGTCTTCTCAGAAGCAGAATTTGAATACGTCGATCGCGAACCAAAAAGAGAAACCAAGCCAACAAAAAAAGCCATCACCCCAAGAAAAACGACCGCTCAAAGTCTGGATTTACGTGGCATGCGCGTTTTAGAAGCCAAGGAAAGCTTGGATAAATATCTTGATGATTGTGCGATTTCCAAACAACCTTTTGCGACCATTATTCACGGCTTTGGCACCTTGGCGCTTAGAAAAATGGTCAAAGATGTTTTATCACAAAGCCCCCATGTGAAACGCCACAGAGATGGTGAAGGTAGTGAAGGCGGTAAAGGGGCAACCATCGTTTATTTTGAATGATTAATTCGTATACAAAAAATATCCGATAAGTTAAGCAAATCAATTGTAATTATTACTGAAACTTTGTATAATATGGATAGTTAAATATAAGGAGGTTCGCAAATGGCAGTTTTATATGCAGATAGCACAAACTTAGATGAAAATGTAAAAGAAGGTCTTGTCTTACTTGATTTCTATGCAGATTGGTGTGGTCCATGCAAAATGATTGGTCCCGTTTTAGAACAAATATCTGATGAAAACGACGATATTAAAGTTGTTAAAGTTAACGTTGATGAAAACATTGGCTTAGCACAACAATATGGCGTTCAAGGCATCCCTAGTCTGTTTGTCTTAAAAGACGGCGAAGTCGTCAGTCAAAAAGCTGGTTTCATGCCTAAAGACGCGCTTGTCGATTGGGTAAGAAAAGCTTAAAACCAACTGAAAAATCAGAAAGAAGCGACGTTAATGTCGTTTCTTTTTTTTACAGTTCTCCTTGGGCATAACGCCCCTTTGATGTATAATAAAAGGCGGTGATAATATGGATGGCATACTCTTGTTAGAAAAACCGAAAGGCTACTCGTCACACGATTGTGTGAATCTTGCACGTATGGCTTTTAATACCAAAAAAGTGGGCCACAGTGGCACCTTGGATAAAGAAGCGTCCGGACTTTTGGTTTTAGGCATCAATAAAGGCACAAAAATCATGGAATTTTTAAACCAAGACGATAAATGGTATCATTTTACGATTGTATTTAATGTTCAAACCGATACGCTTGATCATACCGGAAAAGTTGTAGATAAACAAAAACAACACGATTTCGCCAAACTCGATAAGGTGCTCAAAGCCTTTGAAGGTCCTTATATGCAATCACCACCCGCTTATTCAGCCGTCAAGGTAAAAGGTAAAAAACTCTATGAATATGCGCGCCGCCATGAAACAATTCCAGATGTGGCGAAACGGTCGTTGAAGATTTATCGTTTAAAACGGTTGAACACCCTTGAAAAACTCGATGATGATACTTACCAAGTCACCTGCGAGGTGTATGGTAGTAAAGGTCTGTTCGTCCGCCAATTAGCCTTAGATATCGCTAAAAAACTTGGCACCGTCGCTCATACTAGTAGCATTCACCGCGTGCAAGCCGGTCAATTTCATGTTTCAGATGCGTTTGGCTTACCAGATCTTAAAGCCAATAAAGCCCCCTTAATATCGTTGAACAACGCTTAAAAAAACCTCCCAGCCATGACCGTTACTCCCGAGATGCAGATGAAAATACAACACGGTCAAAAGCTTTTAATCATCGCGCAAGACAGCCTATTAAAAATGGTTGATTCAACGCATCAAACGCTGTTGGCCATCTATGAGAAAGACCCGACAGAAAAAAATCTTTACCGCGCAAAGAAGGTGTTCATCTAATGGAGGTCAAGACGATTGGACAAGAAAAAATCACCCCCCATACCGCCGCCGCCATCGGCTTTTTTGACGGGATTCACAAAGCCCACCAAAGCTTGATTAAACAGATGATTAAAGAAGCGGATAAACGCGGGTTAAACAAAGCCATCATCACGTTTGACAAACATCCTAAACATGTTTTATTTGATATGGATTATTACTACATCACCCCGCTTGAAGAAAAAATAAAACAACTCAAAGCCTATCCCATCGATACGGTTTATGTGATTGAATTTGATAAAGAAAAAGCTTCCATGAATCCCCGCGCCTTCATTCAAGATGTATTGAATCCTTTGGATGTCTTGGTATGCGGATTTGATTTTACCTTTGGCTTTCGCGCTTCAGGGAATGTCGATCTTTTAAAAAATCACGGCGATTTTGAGACCATCATCGTCGATGAGTTGAAATACTGTGGGTATAAAATAGGCTCTACCCATATTCGTGATTTAATTCGTGGCGGCCATGTCGATGAAATCAAACCGATTTTAGGCGATTATTACCGCTTAAAAGGCACCGTCATCCACGGAAAGAAAAAAGGGCGTACCATCGCTTATCCAACCGCCAATATCGATGTCAAGCAGTACTTGATTCCCAAAAAAGGAGTCTATGCGACTTTATCGAAAGTCAAAGGCCAATGGTACCGCTCGATGACGTCGGTTGGTTTTAATCCGACTCTAAACCGCAGTACCTCGATCAGTGTTGAGAGTTACCTCTTTGATTTTGCGGATACGATTTATGGTGAAGCGATTGAATTAGTCTTTATTAAGCGTTTGCGCGATGAGAAGAAATTTCCTTCCGTGCAGGCGCTAATTGACGCGATAAAAAACGATGAAACCAAGACCTTAAAAGTCCTAAAAGGAGTGAAGATTGATGGAAGAGATGTTTAAGCGTTACCCCGTGCGCACATTTTTAATGCTCGCATTTTCGATTTCATGGTTGATTTGGGCGCTTTCACCTTTGCTTTCGATGGGCGATCCGCAAGTTCAAACGATGCTTGATATCATCGGTCTTTTCACAAAAGCCTTTTTTGCGCTCATCATCATGTTAAGACAAGCTGATATTCCCTTGATGCCGCCTTTGCGTCGCCATTTTAGTTTATTTGGTATCTTTACAGCGATTTTACTCTTTGTGATGAGTACGGGATTTATTGAGATCCGTGTTATCACGGTGTTTTTAGCGTTACTGATGGCCGATTTCCTAGCTTATATGGCAGGGATGCTTTTTGCGCACCGCCATAACACTGATTTTTTTGGCGGGGCGCTTAGCCTTCTTAAAACCCCATGGGTGATTCTACCGGTACTTGTATTTCCTATCATGTTTGCCATTAGTAATCTTTTATCGTATCTTTATGGTGGCCACATCTTTTTGCCCTTTTACATGGGCGAGGTTGCCATTTATCAAGTCTTTTATGTTCTTTTGTTTATCTTTTTCATTTTCTTCGGCAGCGCCTTAATCATCGAACCGGCCTACCGTGGGTTTTTAGCGCCTTATTTGATTAAAAAAATGTCCCCGCTTTTCACCGGCCTTGTGCTTGGGGTCTTAATGACGGTTTGGTTAGCCCCACTTTTTATCAACGGCTTTTTTGGCGAAGCCGGCCTTGGCTTAGAACAATTACAAGCGACCTTTAATGTCTTGCTGTGGGTTGTCCCATTAAATGTTGTCTTAATGTGGTTTTACCTGCGTTTTAAAGGGGTGCTGTGGTTTGCTTATTTGGCGCATGGTAGCTTTTTTGCCAGTTTGATCTTGTTGCCGATGAGTACCGAGAGAGGTATTTATGTTCCTGTGATGCTTTGGGGCTTAGCCTTGCTGTTAAGTATTTTTGATAGACGTATGGCCAACGCTCAGCAAGCACGTTTTTATTTGTATAAATGATTTGCATTCAGATAAAATTATGCTATAATAACTATCGCGCCTATCACTCGGTTTAACGATCTCCGACGTTTTACTTAGTCTTAGGTAAGAAATGAATTTAAGGAGGAAACTATGTCTATTACAAAAGCTGAAAAACAAGCGCTCGTCGAGAAGTATCGCATTAAAGAGGGCGATACCGGCTCACCAGAAGTGCAAGCTGCGATTTTAACCAAAGAGATTGAAAGCTTAAACCAACATTTGAAAGTGCATAAACATGACCATCATTCGCGTCGTGGATTACTACAAAAAGTTGGTCAACGCAGACATCTCATGCGTTATTTAGCGGCACAAGATGTCGATCGCTACCGCAAGCTAGTCAAAAGCCTCGGTTTAAGACGCTAACAACATTAAAAAACAAGTACATTTCATTTGGTGCTTGTTTTTTTATTTGGTGCTTGTTTTTTTATTTTCTTGGTAGATTTATGAAAAGGCATGTTAAAATGAATTTGTAATCTGAAAGAAGGTGGTTGGATGCAAAAAAACGCCAAATTGATTCGTTGGCTCATGTATTTAGGCATCATCGCGTTGGTGCTTGTGATTTTTTATTTGTCAAACTTGCTTTTTGGAAATTTTTTCACCCGTTTTGGTAAGGCGGCCAATTCCATTATTTTGCCGTTTTCCATCGCGCTTTTTTTAAGTTATCTTTTAGCCCCTGTCTTTAAACTCTTAGAGCGTAAGCTCAAATTTAAATTCCGTTTTTTAAACACCGTGATTATCTTTTTAGGGACAAGTTTGGTGCTTTTTTTGTTTGGCCGCTATGCTTTTTCATTGATTTATGAACAAGGCGTTGCGTTTTTTCAAAATGACTGGCCAAATGTTAAAGATACCATCGAAGTGACGATAGAAGATTATGCTTTTTTATACAACCTTTATGATCGCACCATCAATTTACTTACCCTCGACAATCTTTTGGATAGTGATTTGGATCTCTTCGGTGTGTTTGAAAGTGTCACAACCGTCGTCATCACAATTGTCCTTGTACCGGTCTTTTTATTTTTTATTCTTAACGATACCAATAAAATATACGATGCGACTATCATGATTGTTCCAAAGAAATTTCAAAAGCATGCGGTTGAACTCTTAAGCCGTGCTAATCGCGTCGTGGAACAATATTTCAACGGTCGGTTTGCGACGATGTTTGTGATGGCCATCATGTTTACCATCATGTTTTTCATTCTAGGCTTTCGGGAACGAAGCTTGTTATTTGGCTTTATGCTAGGCTTTTTCGATATCGTACCGTATGTTGGGCCGTTTATCGGCATGCTGTTGCCGGTGCTTTATAGTCTTACCGATGAGACGTTGATGTTCGGTGCCTACGCACCGTTGGTCATTACCATCGCGGTGGTGGTGGGGCAAATGATTCAAAACAATGTCGCCCAACCGCTTATCATGGGTAAAGAGACAAAACTACATCCAATGCTGGTCCTCAGTGCCTTTGTGTTCTTTGGGTATTTATTTGGCGTTGTCGGTATCATTTTAGCGATTCCCATTACCGGGATGATTCGCACCTCGGTTAAATATTTTACAGAGCTCAATGAAGAAAAATTACAAAAACAAAAAGAAGAAGTGAAGAAAATCAGAGAGGATGTTCAAAGTGAAAGTGATTAAAAATGCACAGTTGTTCACGATGGAATCATTGAACAACGAAACAGGGTACGTCGCCTTTAAAGACGGAAAAATCGAGGCTGTAGGTCGTGATTTCGACCCCGCAGCTTTCAAGGACTACAAGATAATCGATGCCAAAGGTAAGATTGTAACGCCTGGTTTGGTCGACCCACATTGTCATATTGGGATTATGGAAGAAGGCATTCAATTTGAAGGCAACGACACCAATGAAACCACCAATCCAATCTACCCAGAATTACGTGGTATCGACAGTTTTTATCCTAACGATAGCGCCTTTAGATATGCCTTGAACGCCGGGGTTACCAGTGTCGTCAGTGGCCCTGGTAGCGCGAATGTTATCGGGGGGACTTTCGATGCTTATAAAACGATGGGTAAAACCGCCGATGAGATGGTCTTTCAACGCGATGTATGTATGAAGATGGCGCTTGGGGAAAACCCAAAACGTGTCTATAGTTCCCAAAAGAAAAACCCTTCCACGCGTATGGCTTCTGCGGCCTTAATGCGGGAGTGGCTTATCAAAGCAAAAGAGTATCATGAAGCGATGCAAAAATATTTAAACAAAGAAGAAGAGGCTAAAAAACCGACTTTTGATATGAAACTCGACAGTCTCGCCCGCGTCTTTGATGGTATGAAGATTAAAATTCATGCGCACCGAAGCGATGATATCATGACCGCTATTCGCATTGCAAAAGAATTTGATCTTGATATCACCATCGATCACGGCACCGAAGCGCATTTAATTGTCAAGACGCTTAAAAAGACCGATACAAAAGTCATTTTAGGCCCAACCTTAGGCACAGGCACTAAATACGAAACGAAACACCGCAGCTTTAAAAGCGCCAAAATATTAGCCGACCACGGCGTTGAATTTGCGGTCATGACCGATCATCCTGTGATTTCTTTGGAAAATACTTTGGTCCAACTGGCGCTTTTTGTTAAAGAAGGTCTTGACCGCTTTAAAGCACTTGAAGCGGTCACATCAAATGCCGCAAAACTTAATGGCATTGAATCCCGCGTCGGTTCGCTTAAACAAGGCAAAGATGCTGATATCGTTATTTGGGATGGCGATTTATTCGATATCATGACTCGGCCTCAATCGGTCTATATCAACGGTGAATGCATCACCGATAAAGCGGCATCATAAATGTCTTGGTTTTTGAGTTTACCCCCGCTCATCCTTTACAGTGTCATCTTCATTGTGAAGATTATTGAAGTAGGGATGTCAACGGTTAGAATCGTCTTGATTACCAAAGGGGAAAAAGTTAAAGGCTCGATTATTGGGTTTGCGGAAGTCCTAATCTGGGTGGCTTTAGCCGCAACCGTGTTGATTGATGTTACACAAGATCCGATGAAAGTCGTCGTTTATGCTTTAGCGTTTGCCTTTGGGAACTATTTTGGCAGTATCGTTGAGAGTAAAATGGCGATTGGCACGGTAAAAATTGAAGCCGTCATCAAAAAAGTCCACGGTAAACGCGTCTCGATCGCCTTGCGTGAGATGGGTTATGGTGTCACTGCGATTGATGCTTATGGGAAAGAAGACCGAAAAGAAATCCTTTATATGCATGTACCAAGGAAACAAATCCATACCGCGGTAAAACTCCTGCGCTCCTTTCAAAGCGATGCGATGATTACGATTAACGATATTCGTCCTATGTACGGTGGTTATGGTATTTTACGAAAATAAGAAAGGTGCTTATCAAAAGCGCCTTTTTTCATTAAAACGCTATACGTTTAGGGCGATTTATGATATGATACTTTAATAGATAAATAGAATATAAGAAAAGAGGAAAAAAAATGTCAGAAGCCAAAGTGTATACGATGGACTTCAACGGAAGAGAATTGCGCGTAGAAATTGGCGAAGTCGCCAAGCAAGCGACGCAAGCGGCCTTGGTTTACTATGGTGATACCTCAGTATTAACCGTCACACAAGCCGCCACTGAACCCTCAAGTATGGGTTTTTTCCCGATGATGGTCAACTACACAGAAAAACTTTATGCGGCTGGAAAGATCCCGGGGGGATTTTTCAAACGTGAAGGGAAACCTTCAGAATTAGAAACATTGACGGCGCGTCTCATCGACCGTCCGCTCCGTCCTTTATTTCCTGATGGCTTTCAGTATGAAATTCAAGTCATCAATACGGTCATGAGTGGGAATACCGACCACTCACCACCGATGACGGCGATGCTTGGGTCTTCACTTACCTTAGCCTTGTCACCCATGCCTTTCAGCGGTCCGATTGCCGGTGTGCAAGTTGGGCGTGTAGAAGGCGAGTTCGTCTTAAACCCCAGTGAAGAGGATATGGAAATCTCCGATATCGATTTGATTGTCGCTGGGACTAAAGAAGCCATTAATATGGTTGAAGCTGGCGCCAAAGAGGTCGACGAAGAAACCATGTTAGACGCGATTGAATTCGGCCATGGCTGGATTAAAAAACTATGCGAATTCCAAGAAGAAATCGTCAAAGAATTGGGACAAGAAAAAATCGACTATGAAATTGATGTCCTCGATGAAGCGGCCGTGTCTTTTGTAAAAGAAACGTATGGTCAAAAGATTATCGATTCTGTGCAAGTTTATGACCGTGAAAAACGCGGTGAGGATATTCGTGAGATTAAAAATGCGATTGAAGAAACCTTTGAAACCAAATACGCTGAGTTGGACGATAACGATTTCAAAACAAAATTAAAGAGTGCGAAAAAAACCGTGGATAATTTGGTCTCAAGCGAAATCCGTCGCGGTATCGTTGAGGATCAAAAACGTCCCGATGGTCGCACCTTAAATGAAATTAGAGCTTTAAACAGTAAAATCGATCTATTTGAACTAACCCACGGTTCAGCGATGTTTACCCGCGGACAAACCCAAGCGGTTTCCATTACAACCTTGGGCGCCTTAGGCGAACATCAAATCATCGATGGTTTAGGTGAAACCGATAATAAACGCTTTATGTTACATTATAATTTCCCACCTTACAGCGTTGGTGAGGTAGGCCGTTATGGTCCACCAAAACGCCGTGAAATCGGTCATGGGGCTTTAGGCGAACGCGCCTTGGCGCAAGTCTTACCCGATGAAGAAGATTTCCCTTACACGATTCGAATCGTCAGTGAAATCCTAGAAAGCAACGGTTCAACCTCACAAGCCAGTATTTGTGCTGGTTGTATGAGCTTGATGGCGGCTGGTGTGCCAATCAAAGCACCCGTCGCAGGTATTGCGATGGGACTCATTCATGATAATGGCACCAACCGTGTCTTATCGGATATCCAAGGTTTAGAAGATCATATCGGCGATATGGACTTTAAAGTGGCGGGCACGAAAGATGGTATCACCGCCCTTCAAATGGATATCAAAATTGAAGGTCTTTCCAACGATGTATTAAAAGAAGCCCTCGCAGAAGCGAAAAAAGGCCGCTTAACCATCTTGGATAATATGCTTGCAACGATTGAAACCCCACGTAAGGAAGTCTCTAAACATGCACCAAAAGTGAAAATCATGTTGATTGATCCCAATAAAATCCGGGACGTTATCGGCCCAGGTGGTAAGCAAATCACCAAAATTGTCGAAGATAACGATGATGTTAAAATCGACATTGAACAAGATGGGCGTGTCACCATTATGCATACAGAGATGGCCCCAATTGAACGCGCTTTAAAACAAATCGAAGATATCGTCCGCGTCGCAAAAGTTGGCGAAATCTACGATGGTAAAGTGGTCCGTATTGAAAAATTTGGCGCCTTTATCGAACTATGGCCTGGCACCGATGGACTCTGTCATATTTCCAAAATGGCCCATGAGCGTGTTGGAAAAGTTGAAGATGTCTTAAAAATGGGTGAAATCGTCAAAGTCAAAGTCATCGGTATCGATGATCGTGGCCGTATCGATTTATCGAGAAAAGCCACCTTAGCCAAACCCCAACAAAACAAAACAAAATCATCTTCAGATAAATCGTCTACAGATAAAAAATCCTAGTTTTTAACTTTAGCGTTTGGGCAACCGAGCCTAATGACCTTAGGTTAGGAAAGTCCATGCTGGCACATCCTGTGATGGATGTAGTGTTTGTGATGGCGGAAAACATAACGCCATGCACCTAAGGGTGACGGCTGGGTACGCGTCTTTCTAAGACGTTATGCCCTTTAAAAGTGCCACAGAGACGAGCTAAAGCGGCGACGCTTTAGGTGGAACGGGTAAACCCCACAAGCCAGCAACCCAAAATATGGTAGGGGCACGCTTAGAAGGGAATAAAACCGACTAAGCGGCGCGTTTGCGCAGATAAATGGTTGCCGCCCGAAAGGGTACAGAACATGGCTTATAAAACGCTAAAGTTACAAAGACGCTTTTTTCTAAAAGCGTCTTTTTTTTATAGTTTTTGCTATAGTTATAGGCAAAAAATGATTTTCTTGTTATACTAAAATCAAACATATAGGAGGCGCTGATATGACTTATAAAACCATCCTTAAAAAAGCCCTTGATTATGGCGTCAAAAATCTTAAAGACGATGTTGATATCGCCGCATTTTTTAACGACTTACCCATCCCTAAAGGCCATTTTTCAAGATTATTTTATACCGCTTATGGGATGACATTTTCTCACTATATTCGCAAGCTCAAACAAAGCCATGCGGCAGATGATTACTTAAAAAAACATGACTTAAACGCCTTGAAAGCCTATGGATTCGAATCCTTGAAGGCTTTAAAAAACAGTTTTAATTTAGCCGATCAAGATGAACTTAACGACGCCTTTTTACAAGCGCAAAGACGCATGCCAAGAATGGTTTTACCCAAGCTTATGAAGCTGGAAAAACCCATCTTAAAAACGCTTGAAGCGAAAGATTTTGTCGGGGTTCCTTATCATGGTCATAATCCTAAGCAAGCGATTCAGAGAAATTGGGAAAGGCTTGAAGCAAGGATGCCGGAAGAAAAAACCAATTTTATCCAAGATACCACGTATGGTTTGATGGCCCCCATCCGCGATGAGGGATTCGACTTATTAAATCCTAAAACCGGCGTTTTTTCTTATATGTGTGCCAAAGAAGTGATTGAATTCGGCCATTTACCAAAAGATTTTAAATACCGCATGTTGCCAAAAAGACGTTATGCTATCTTCGTGCATAAAGGTTCACTTGAAACCTTGCGACATAGCTACTTTACAATCTATGCCAACGCGTTGATTGAAGAGGGTCTTACGTATGACGAGGATTACGTTTTTGAAGCTTACGGCCCCGATGCTGATTTAGACAAAGATAAAGCGCATATTAAAATTTATGTGCCCATCAAACCCTAACGCTTTAAAGTCCCCGTTTTCATGGGGACTTTATTTGTTTTTAGATATGATAATAAGATTGAAAAAACCCCGCAGATAGTGTAAAATAATTTAAGCATTCCCGGAAGGAAGATTACATGAAAACCATAGACCAAAAAGCCGCCCGAACCCGGCAAAAATCGATTCGAAATTTTTCGATCATCGCGCACATCGATCACGGAAAATCTACCTTAGCGGATAGGATCCTAGAAAAGACAAAATCTATCAACGCGCGCGAGATGAAAGCACAGCTTTTAGACTCCATGGATTTAGAGCGCGAACGTGGGATTACCATCAAGTTAAACGCCGTGCAAATCGAATACGTACACAGCGACAATCAACCTTATATATTTCATCTCATCGACACGCCAGGGCATGTCGATTTTACCTATGAAGTTTCCCGTTCTTTAGCCGCGTGTGAAGGCGCCATTTTAGTGGTCGATGCGGCCCAAGGTATCGAAGCCCAAACCTTGGCCAATGTCTATTTGGCCATGGATAACGATTTGGAGATTTTACCCGTCATCAATAAAATCGATTTGCCCAACGCCAACATTGACAAAGTTAAGCAAGATATTGAAGATGTGATCGGTCTTGACCAAGATGAGATTGTTTTAATCAGCGCCAAAGATGGTCTTGGCATCGATGAAATTATCGATGCGATTATTCAGCGTTTCCCCGCTCCACAAGGCGAGGTTGATGCACCGCTTAAAGCGTTGATTTTTGATTCTATCTACGATCCTTATCGCGGGGTGATTCCCTCGATTAGAGTTATGGATGGAACCCTTCAAAAGGGCGATGTCATTAAGATGATGGCTACAGGTAAAACGTTTGAAGTCAGTGAAGTCGGTGTGACCACCCCAAAACAACAACCAAAAGCCTACCTTGCCCCTGGGGATGTCGGTTACGTGGTGGCTTCGATTAAAACGGCCAAAGACGTCCGTGTTGGCGATACCATCACGAAAAAAAATCATCCAGCCCAAGCCGCTTTGCCTGGGTATCGCGCTTTAAACCCGATGGTATATTGCGGTCTTTTCCCAATTGACTCAAGTCGCTATAATGATTTAAGAGAAGCGCTCGACCGTTTACAGTTAAATGACGCTTCGCTCATTTATGAACCGGAAAACTCCAAAGCTTTAGGGTTTGGTTTCCGGACCGGTTTTCTCGGCATGTTACATATGGAAATCGTCCAAGAGCGTTTAGAAAGAGAATTTAACTTAGACCTTATCGCCACCGCGCCTTCGGTTATCTATCACGTGAGCTTGCCCGATGGGACGGTAAAGAAAATTGATAACCCCTCCGATATGCCTGAAAACCAAGATATCGAAACGATAGAAGAACCATTTGTCAAAGCAACGATTATGTGCCCCAAAGAATTTGTTGGAAACATCATGGAACTTTGTCAAGATAAGCGGGGTCAATTTGTTGATATGACCTATTTGGGCGAACACCGTGTCCAACTCAATTACGATTTACCGCTTTTAGAGATTGTCTATGACTTTTTTGATAAATTAAAAAGCCAATCTAAGGGCTATGCTTCTTTGGATTATGAAATCAAAGGGTATAAATCCTCAAACCTCGTCAAAATGGATATCTTAATTAACGGCGAAATTGTCGATGCCTTATCGATGATTGTGCATCGAGAATTTGCGTTTACCAGAGGTAAAGCCATCACTGAAAAACTTAAAGATATCATTCCTAGACATATGTTTGAAGTCCCCATCCAAGCTTCTATCGGAAACCGCATCATCGCTAGAAGCACCATTAAAGCCCACCGTAAAAACGTCATATCCAAATGTTATGGCGGCGATATTTCCCGTAAGAAAAAACTGTTAGAAAAGCAAAAAGAAGGTAAAAAACGCATGAAAAATGTCGGCAATGTCGATGTGCCTCAAGAAGCATTTTTAAGCGTTTTATCCCTAGATGATTAACACGCTTAAAAGCGTGTTTTTCCTTAAGGCATTGCTTTTTAAACTGACCACTCAATATGGTATAATGAGGTGTTAAAGATGGAAAGTCTTTACATACACATCCCTTTTTGCACACAAATTTGTAGTTATTGCGATTTTCATCGTGAAATCGCGAATCCGCAGAAAAAAAAGGCTTATATTAACGCGCTTAAACACGAATTATGGTACTTTAAACCAAGATTGAACAACCTCAAAACGATCTATATCGGCGGGGGCACACCAACGGCCTTATCGCCCGCAATGTTGGCGGATTTTTTAGCCTTCTTAAACGAACATATAAACATGGCGCAAATTAAAGAATTCACCATCGAGGCCAATCCCAAAGACATCACCGAAACGATGGCAATCTTGTTTAAAAAATATCACATCAACCGTATTTCACTAGGGGCTCAAAGCTTTGATGATGCGTTATTAAAATTGTTAAGACGTAACCACGAAGCGAAGGATATTTTTCATGCTATCGATATGTTAAACCGCCACGAACTTCATAATATCTCTTTGGATATGATTTTTGCCTTACCGACGCAAACGATGAACATGCTGAAAAAAGACCTCAAGACCTTGATGCATTTAAAGATTAAACACATATCGTATTAAAGTTTGATATTGGAACCAAAAACGAGACTTTATCACGCCGTTCAAAAAGGCCAACAAAGACTGCCGGGTGAAGAAATTGAAGCGGCGATGTTTGAAGAAATCATCGAAAGTTTATCAAACGCTTCTTTTAAACAATATGAAATTTCTTCTTTCTCCAAGGCTTCTCCCTCCTTGCATAACACCTTAATTTGGCAAGATGGCGATTACCTTGGTATCGGTAGTGGGGCGCATTCTAAATATGATAACACGCGCTATGGCAATTTGCCGCGCCTTAAAACCTATCTTGAAGTTATGACAGAAGCGCGCCTTCCCCCAAGAGAAAGCTACCCTTATGAAGATAAACGCGATTTTTTATTGATGGGGATGCGCCTTTTAAAAGGCGTCAGTCTAAAAACGTATCAGACGCGTTATCATTGTGATTTTTTCACGGATTATCCGAACTTAAGACCGCTTTTAGACCAAGGTTTCTTGGTTTTAAAAAACGACCACCTAGCTTTAAGCCAAAAGGGCATGATGGTCGGCAACGAAATCTTTAAACTATTTTAGGTGAGTGCGATGTTAAAACAGCTTTTAAAAGAATACGAATATGAATTAAAAGCTTCTTCACATCTGGGTAGACAGAGCAAAGTAGCTTATTTAAGCGACTTAAAACAGTACCTTGCCTATTTGACACAAAAGGGCATCAACGATCCTAAAGCGATCGATAAAAGCATCGTGAAACAATATCTGATGGTTTTAAGAAAACATCATATCGCCGCTTCGAGTGTCTCAAGAAAACTCAGTGCGTTAAAAGGTTTTCACCAATTTTTACTCGATGACAAGCTGGTTGATGATAATATCATCTTGAAGATTCACCGGCCGAAAACGCAAAAAAAATTACCCGAAACCTTAAGGATTGAAGAAATCGAAACCATTTTAAAAGCCGCCACCGGTGGTACGCCTTTACAACAACGTAATCTTGCGATGCTGGAGTTGCTTTATGGCAGCGGCCTTAGAATCACTGAGTTACTCAGTTTAAAAACGGCTGATTTACATATCAATCAAGGGTTGATTAATGTGACCGGCAAAGGCGAAAAAGAACGGATTGTACCGATTGGCTCTATAAGCGCACAAGCCCTTAAGTCGTATTTAGAGAATGGGTGGTTGAAGCTGAAAAAACAACCGACATCCTTCGTGTTTTTAAATAAACACGGCAACCCCCTCAGTCGCGTTGGTTTCTTCAAAATTTTGAAGAATTTGGCTTTAGAAGCCGGGATTGAGAAAAACGTCTCCCCCCATACTCTAAGACACTCGTTTGCCTCTCACTTGCTTGAGCGCGGTGTCGATTTAAGATACGTGCAAGAGTTGCTCGGACACCAAAGCATTGCCACGACTGAACTTTACACCCATATACACAAACAACAACTGATTGCGGTTTATGATCAATTTCACCCGCATGCTAAAAGGAGCGAATAATATGTATAAACGCACATTTTTAATTGTTATTGATTCTGTTGGGGTTGGGGCCTTACCCGATGCCAAAGCGTTTGGTGATGAGGGCGCGAACACGATCGCCAATATCGCTAAAAGTGAAGGTGGTATTACGCTGCCCAATATGGAAAAACTAGGGTATGGAAATCTCACCGATATTCAAGGCATTAAACCGCTTAAAAATACCCTTGGTTACTATACCAAGATGGGCGAAATCAGCAACGGTAAAGACACCATGACGGGTCATTGGGAATTGATGGGCTTAAAAGTAGAAGAGCCTTTCCAAACGTTTACAGAAACGGGCTTTCCAAAAGAACTGATTCAAAGCTTAGAGGCCAAAACCGGTCGCAAGGTTGTCGGCAATAAAGCGGCGAGTGGTACCGTCATTTTAGATGAACTTGGCGAACATCAACTCAAAACCGGCGATTTAATCGTCTATACCTCAGCCGATAGCGTCTTACAAATTGCGGCGCATGAGGAAAAAATAGGTCTTGATAATCTGTATGAAGCTTGTGAGATTGCCCGCGACTTAACGATGCAGGAAAAATACAAGGTAGGCCGCGTCATCGCCAGACCATTTCTTGGCCGTAAGATAGGCGAATTTGAAAGAACGCCAAACCGTAAAGACTACGCTTTAAAACCTTACGATAAAACCACGCTTAACCATCTTAAAGACAACCACTACGATGTGATCGGCTTTGGTAAAATTAGCGATATTTACGATGGTGAGGGCATAACAAAAAGCATCAAACAAAAAGATAACGAGGAAGGCATGCAACATTATATCGCGTATGCGCAAAAAAATTTCCACGGACTAGCTTATTTGAACTTGGTTGATTTTGATGCCAAATACGGTCACCGCCGTGATCCTAAAGGCTATAAAGAAGCCTTAGAAAGTTTTGATAAGCAACTCGGTGAACTGATGCCTTTTATCAAAGAAGACGATCTTTTAATCATTACCGCTGATCATGGTAATGATCCGACGCACCCCGGTACCGATCACACTAGAGAATATGTCCCACTTTTGGTTTATAATCCAAAACTTGAAGGTGGCGCATTACAACAAAGAAAAACGTTTGCGGATATCGCCGCGACACTCGCAGAAAACTTTTCGGTACAAGCGCCAAGATGGGGCCAAAGCTTTTTAGGAAAATTGAAATAGCATAAGAAAAAACACTTTAAATCCTTCGTGGGCATTAAAGTGTTTTATTTATATTGGATGCGTAAGTTTTTAATCGCTTTATCGCGTTCTTTGAAAAGTTCTTTTTTCACTTGTTGACTGCGTTTATGTTGCGTTAAATTGGTTTGTTTAAGATACGATTGATAGGCTTTGATGGTTGGTTTTAAGGCATCATCTAAACGCGATCTTTTTTGCATGAGGGCTTTGGAATGTTTCGATAATTGTTCTTTTAATACGTGGATTTGATCTTGTTTCATGGTGCTTAGGTTTTTCTCCCATTGCGTTGCGGTTTTTTTCAAGCGCGCTTCTAAGGCTTGGATATCTTTTTTATAGTTGGGCGCTTTGATTTTGGCTTCTAAAGCATCGTGTTCTTCAAGATACGCTTTTTGTTCGTCTTTGATTTGACTTAAGGCCTGATTCAAGGCTTCATCTTGATTCGAGGTATCTTTTTCAAAGGCTTCTTTTAGTTCTGCTTTCTTAGCTTCCAAAGCTTTGATGGCCTCACTTTGTTTGGTTTCATCGCGAATATTTTCAAGCTGTTCGTCTAGGCTTTTTAATTTGTCTTTTGGGGTAGAAATCTTGTCTTGATAAAGGTTTTTTGCTTCCTCAATCGCTTCGTCTAAGCGGTCTTTAGCGGTTGTAGAAGCTTCGCTTTCAATATAAGGGGCCAAAGTGGAGGTCATGTTGTTATCTTTGTACTGTTGTAATTTTTCTTCGCTGTTTTGCAACATATATTCGAAGGTTTCTACGCTTTTTTCTTTGATTTTAAGCGCATCTTCTTGAGCTTTATCGGCTCTGTTTTCTGCTTTTTCAATCTGGCTTTTATAGCGTTTTACATAAGGATCACTAGCCGCTTTTTCTTCGATTTGATTGATTTTATGGGCGTAGTTTTCTTTAATTTTATTTTCTTGTTCCTTGAGTTCTTTTTTATCTTTTTCCTCCCGGAACAAAGCTTGTTTATACGATAAGTCTTCTAGTTTACGATCGCGTTCTTTTTCTAGTTCCAAAGTGTCAGTTTTATAGGGGCGTTGGTGTTGCGAGAGTTTTTCTTTCGCGTAATCAAGTTCCCGTTTTAAAGATTGCTCGATGTTTTGTAAGCGCAGTTGATATTCGCTTTCGGCGTATTTCATCTGTTGTTTGGCGAAATTGATTTGACTCTCAAGGGTAGTAGATACCATTGCCTCATTGACATCGTGTCCAACATTGAGACGTTCAGCTTGAGCTTTGGTTAAGGTGATTTCACTATCGTATAGGGATTCGATTTTTAAAAGTTGTAACTCGTATTCCTTATCGGCTAAAGAAATGAGGGCATGTTGGTATATCTTCTCATTTTGGATATCTTCTTCCATACCGAGACGCTCGATTTCACCATGCCTATCATAATCGAGGTGTTGCTTGTCGAGTTTGGCTAAAGCTTGGTTGAGTTCAATTTGTTTTTCGTGTTGTTGTACGGCTTGTGTAATTTGCACCCCGAGGGCTTTTTGGTTTAAATGTTTAACCTTAACGTTTTTCAAAAGTGCCATATAAAGTTTTTTGAATTCTACTTTGAGCGGTAGTAGTTGTTCGACGAGTTTGATTTCCGCTTCTAAGAATTGTTTTTTGCGAAGATTTAAAAGTTTTTGAATTTCTAAGGCGAATGTGATCGCTTTTTGAATGAACTCTTCGTAGTTATGCAAGGCTTGATTGAGTTGTTCAATCCAGTCTTTGTTTAAGGAAAGATCGTTTTCTAAGGCGTTTAGATCCTCACGTAGTTTAAAGACCTCTTTTGAGTCGCCTTTTTCAATGGCCGCTTTGGCTTGGCGGTATTTTAAGTCGTATAAAGCTTGGAGATATTCTTTTTCGCGATGCATCTGCGCTTTTTTTAGTTTTTCGGTTTCGGATTTGACCTTTTTGGTGGCTTTTCGTTCGAGTTTTTCTTCAAATAAATTAAGGGTGAATTTTTGTTTACGGTCAAAGGCTTTTAATAAGTTATTCAGTTTTTCAAGGTCGTTTTTCTTTTCTGCGGCGATAATCTCTAAGCGTAAGGTTTTCATATCCTTGGCGAGATTTTCTTTTGTGGTCCGTTCTTTGTCTAAACGTTCTTGATGTTTGGCTTTCAAATTGTTAAGGGTATCGGCATGCACGGAAGCGATTTTATCATCTAAAGCTTGCATGTCGGCTTCAAAGGTCTCTTTAAGCTTTTTTTCTTCAGCCTCAAGCGCGGTTTGTCTTTCATCCATCGTGGTTTGGATCCGCTCATCGAGAGACAAGTCTTTTTGTGCATCTAAAAACATATGCGTGCGTTTGTCAAACAGCTCTTCAAAGCTCGCTAAAAAGGTTTTAAAGGCTTCGTTGAAACTTAAGGTATCGTCGTTAAAGGCGGCTAAGGAAGATTCCAATGTACTTTGAATCTCGCTGTTACTTTGAAAGTGTGTATCCGTGGCTTGGATGGTGGCTTTGATAAAGGTTTCGATATGTTCGTGGACGTTTTGGATAAAGGGTTTGACACCGGTTTGAACCACCAAGGCTTCTTCTAAAATCTCTTGGAGGGTTTCTTTTAAGTTATTAAGATCAACATGAAGGTCGCCTTCTTGATAGGCTCGCATATTTTCTTTGCGCATCTGGCGCAAGTTTTCATAAATTTGGTTTTTAGCATCTAGTAGGTAATTGAGTTGTTTAAGGGTGGTTTCATGGTCCTTTTCGTTGATATCGGTCTTAAGTCTTTCAATTTCGGCGTTTAGGATTTTAAGTTTTTCTTGGGTTTCTTCTAAGCGTTCTTGGTGCGAAGCCTTCAGTTTTTGGTTGGCATCAACCACTTCTGAAATAAGGTTTTGTAGAAGTTTACTTTCCTTCTGCAAATCCTCATCAATTAAGGCGGCAAGACTTTTTTGTGTTTTATCTTCGGTGGTGAGGTCATATTTTTTTGCCATCTGAAGGCTCCTTTCTTAATCGGTTATATCTTTGATGGTGCTTTCAATAAATTTGTCGATTTGCTCAAGGTTTAAATTTTCAACTTGGGCTAAGGCCTCTAGGTTTAATTCTGCGTCAAAGCTTTGCGCTTTGATGGTTTCTTTGATATCTTTCCCAAGGCGTGCATGCGCTTTTTTGTAATCGTCGTAAAGGCCGTATTCTTTAACTTTAATGGCTTCTTCAAGATGTTTTTGTCGGGCTTGTTTGATGCGGATTTTATCGTTGATCTCGCGTAAAGCGGTCTCAATTTGGCTTTCAAGCCGGGCTTTCGAGGTTAAAATTTGTTCTTCGTAATCGTCTAGGGTTGCCTTTAAGGCGTTGTTTTCTTTATCGATGGCTTTGGCTTTTTCTTGTTTCAAGCTATCGATGGCTTCGGTCTCAGTTTGTTTTATATAGTTATAATTTTCTTGTGTGGTCTCGCTGTAATCCTCTAAACTTGAGGCGATATCCTCGGCTGTGCGTTTGCTGTTGGAAAGCGCGTGGTCATAGATTTGTTTCGCATCTTCCAAACGTTCTTTAATCACGTTGTGGCGGGTTTCAAAACGTTCGATGATCGCATTTTTCTTACGTTCGTAAGTTTCTTTTTCATGGGTGACGGCTTCATTTTTGTTTTGAGCGGCGGCTGTGATGCTTTCTTGATAGTTTTCAGAAAGCGTGTCGATTTGACTTTGGTAACTTGTAATTTGTTCTTTGAGTTTCGCTTGCGCGTCGTAGGAATCCTTTAAGTTTTCGTCTTTGGCATCCTGCAATGCTTCTTCGATCGCTTCGATATCTTTTTGGTAGGATTCTTCTAAACCTTCTAAACTGATTTCAAGCGGTCTTTTTACTTCTTCGTAGCGATTTTTCTCTTCATCAATCGCTTGATGGTAGGAGCGCTTTGCTTTATTCAACCGCGTAGAATCTTCTTCATAAAGTGGTTTGAATAGTTTGTCTAGGGTTTGTTCACCTTGGTCCTTAAATTGTTGTAAGAATTTTTTTAATTGTTCAAGTGCTTCTAAAACGTCATCTTTTAGCGCGTTAAGAGGCACGTGTTCTTGGCTTTTAAAGGTTTCAAGCGGTTTTTTATAGATTTTGTGTAAGGTGGTCATGGTGCTTTTTTTATAGGTGTCGAGTTGATCATGTGATCGTTTTAGGTTTTGATCCAACTTATTTTTAAGTTGGTTTTTCTTGCGGGTATTCTTTTCGTTATTCAACGCTTTAAGATCAATCCTATATAAGAACTCGTAAGCTTCTTCAAGTCGTTTAATGGTAGCTTCAATATGTTCGGTAATCTGATCTTTTTGGCTTTCTTTGAGCGGATTTAAAACGGTTTTTAAGGTTGTATCTTCTGACTTAATCGCTTCTTTGTCTTGTGCGAATTGGGTTAAAATACGCGCATGGGTTTCTTCAATCGGGTTTAATCTGGCTTCGATCATACTTTTAACATCGCGAATGTTTTCTTGCGCGTCGGCACTTTCGCGTTCAAAGGCTTGTTTGATGAAGTTGATGTTGGCTTCGTGGGTTTTATCTTCATTTTCTAACGCTTGTTTTAAGCGATGTTTTTCACTAACGTAATTTCTTTCGGCTTTCTTTTTCTTGCGATCGGCCCCTTGATTAAGTTTGGCCTCTTTTTTACTGATTTGACTCTCCAGCCGTTGCAAAGCGCTTTGATGTTCTTCCATGGCGAGTTGGATCCGAGTTTTTTCGCCATCTAAACGATGTTTTTCTTCCGCGATTTTTAAATCATAGTCTTTTTCAGTATTGAGCTGATTAATGGCGTGATCGTGTTTTAACATCTCGATTTCAATCTCGCGGCGAGTGTTTAATTGTTCTAAATCGGTAGCGACATGGGCTTGACGCAATTCGTATACCGCTTTAGCTTCTTCGCTATTGCGGTCGTTTCTGATGTGTTCAAGCGCGGCTTTCTTTTCTTGCTTGCGGTCGCTTAAGCGTTTATCTTCTAAAGCTTCTTCGATGGTTTGATGATGTTTCAAGGTTTCTTTAGCGTGGTTAAATTCAATCGATTCCGTTGTTTTTTCATGGCTGGTTTGGCGAATTTTCATCTCTTGACGCAAAGCCGCATCTTTTTTCTCTGACGTGATTTTTTCTTTGTGTGTCCGGATTTCTTTTAAGGCATCTTTGGTATCTAAAAAGGCCCGAATTTCGTCGATTTCTTTATATTGTGGTTTTAAGTTTTTCGTGGTTTCATAAAGCCGGTCCAAACGAGACAGTTCAAAATGATAAAAATGACTGAAGAGACTTTCAAAAAAGTCTTTAAGTTTTTTTAGATGTTGCTTCGGATGCGTCTTTGTTAAAAATGTCTCGAGTGCCGCTTCGCGTTCAGGATTGATCTTTTGGAAAATATCGAATTTTGCTTTTAGTTGATTGAGTTGTGATTTTAAAAGCGCATCGTGTTGATCGAAAGAAGCCTTCAAAGACCCTAAAGTGTTATCGGCGACATTTTGAATGGCTTTGGT
Source organism: Mollicutes bacterium (assembly GCA_003558105.1). Taxonomy (GTDB): domain Bacteria; phylum Bacillota_I; class Bacilli_A; order Izemoplasmatales; family Izemoplasmataceae; genus B1SED10-225. The sequence goes on from PWMS01000088.1 coordinate 38,101, forward strand.
GGTCTCTAAGATGGTCTCTTCTAATAAATCGATATGGTTGTTTAGCGCGGTTTCACGTTTTTGGTTGAGATCAATTTGTTGTTGAATCGTTTTGGCTTTTTGGGTATCTAAGGTGTCATTTTGTTCGACTTCAAGCGCTTTTTCTAAACGGTGAATCTCGTTTTTAAGGTCGAAATCTAATTGTTGGGTAAAGTGCGCTTTTGTCGTTTTAATTAACGCGTTTAATTCATGTAAAACCGCGGTCGTGTAATCAAAAGGTTTTTTGAGTTCATCACTTAATTCAGACATATGATTGGATAAAACTTTGGCGGCTTCGTTATAGTTTTTTCGAACGGAGTTAAGTCGATAATCCAAGGTGTTCTTTTCATTTTTTAAGGCATGGATGGTATCATCGGATAGTTTTTGAAAGTTATTTTGCGTTTCAAAGAAACGTTCATCAAAACTACCTTTGACTTGGTTTAGACGTTTTTTTGTATCTTTGTAAGCTTTTTGGATTTTGCTTAACAGTTGATCGAGGTCGGCTTCGATTTTTTCTTGATTTTCTTTTAAGTTTTCTTCATGTAGGCGAACTTTTTCTTCGTACATCTCGCTGTTTTGAGCGTGTTTATCTTCAATTTCGGATAAGGTTTTTTCTTTTTCATGCTCGAGGTGAGTCAAACTGTCGCTGAGTTCTTCTAAACGGGCGCGATGGTTTTCTTCATGGTTTTTAAGTTGTTTTTGATGTTCCTTTTTGACTTTGGTTATATTTTTCTCTTGATTTTTTATGGCTTCTTCATGTGTTTTTAAAGCGTCGCGTTCTTTTTGTGTATAGCTTTTTTTAATATCTTCTAAGGCTTTATAATAAGCCGTTTCATTATCTTCAAACGCATTTTGGGCATAAGAAAGAACCCGGTCAATGTCTTTTTTCAACGACTGGATATTGTTTTGATGAGGGTCAATTTTGGCTTGTATGGCTTGTTCTATCGTGTAAAGCGATTGTTCTAGGGTATCGCGTTTGGCGGTTTTGGCCATATGTAAGCCTCCTCGTTGAGGGTATAATCAACTTTTATTTTATCACATGCAGTGCTTAATGACAACGAGGATAAGCGTTAAAGTTAAAGTTAGCTTGTTGTAAAAGTTAGATTGTTGTGTATAATTTTTATTGAAAGAAGGTGTGGTTATGCCCAACGATGTTTTTAGTAAGGATTCTTTACAAGAAGATGTTGAACAAATTGAGTTAAGACCTAAATATTTAAGTGAATATATCGGCCAAGATCACGTCAAAGAAATGATGCATATTTTTATTACGGCTGCGAAGCACCGCAATGAGAGTTTAGACCATGTCTTGCTCTATGGTCCACCGGGGCTAGGTAAGACAACACTGGCTAATATTGTGGCCAATGAAATCGGCGCCAACATTAAAGTTGCCAGCGGACCTTCGATTGAAAAAAGTGGGGACTTAGCGGTCTTATTAACCTCTTTAGAACCAGGCGATATTTTATTTATCGATGAGATTCATCGCCTCCCAAGAGTGGTCGAAGAAGTGCTTTATCCCGCGATGGAAGATTTTGCGATCGATCTTATCGTCGGCAAAGATGAAACTTCAAAATCGATTCGGGTTGACCTGCCGCCTTTCACCCTGATTGGGGCGACCACGCGATATGGGGATCTAACCGCGCCTTTGCGCGATCGTTTTGGTGTGGTGCATAAGTTGGAATATTACGATCAAGCGGCTTTAGAAGCCATTTGTAAGAGAACCGCGAAAATATACGACGCGAAAATAGAAGCCAAAAGTGTTATAGAACTCGCGAAACGCTCGCGGGGCACCCCGCGGATTGTGAACCGGCTCTTTCGCCGCATCCGTGATTTTGCGGATGTCTTAAACGACGGTATTATCGATTTAAAGATTACCAAAACAGCCCTTGAAAAACTTCAAATCGATGCGATGGGGCTTGATCAAAAAGACCACGATTATCTTCGTGGCTTGATTGAAAATTATGGCGGTGGGCCTGTCGGGGTTGAATCTTTAGCCAGTTCCATCAGCGAAGAAGTGACGACCATCGAGGATGTTTATGAGCCGTACTTGTTAAAAATGGGGTTTATCAAGCGCACCCCTAGAGGTCGTCAAGCTACAGAAAAGGCCTATAAACACTTAGGAAAGACCTATCAAGGTGGGTTGTTTGAATGAAAACCAAGGATTTCAACTACGAATTGCCTAAAGAACTGATCGCGCAAACCCCTTTGAAAAACCGTTTAGAAAGCCGTTTGTTGGTGATGGATAAAAACCAAGGTTTCTTAAAACATGAAACCTTCAGTGCGCTCGATCGGTATTTAAAAAAAGGCGATTGTTTGGTTTTGAACAACACCAAGGTTTTGCCCGCGCGTTTGATTGGCAAAAAAGTTGCGACGGATGCGACGATTGAAGTGTTGCTTTTAAATACCGAGGGCGATGATATTTGGGAAACCCTTGTGAAAAAAGCCAAGAAAATAAAAAAAGACACCATCTTATCCTTTGGCGATGGGCGTCTTAAAATGCGCTGTGTCAACGTAAAACCAGAGGGTATTCGGGACATGCAGTTGATGTATGACGGTGTTCTTTATGAAATTTTGGACGAACTGGGGCACATGCCTTTGCCCCCTTATATCCATGAAAAATTAGAAGATGCCTCGCGTTATCAAACCGTATACTCAAAAGAAAAAGGCTCCGCTGCAGCGCCAACAGCCGGCCTTCATTTCACCGAAAATTACTTAGAACAACTAGAACATCAAGGCATTGAGATTGTCTATATTACCTTGCATGTGGGCTTAGGTACCTTCCGCCCCGTCGCGGTAGACGATGTGACAAAGCATAAAATGCATGCTGAATATTACAGCATTGATCAAAAAGCGGCCGCGACTATCAACCAAGCTAAACAAGAAAACCGCCGAATTGTAGCGGTGGGGACGACCTCGGTCAGGACATTAGAAACCGCACACGAAAACGGCATCGTCCAAGCCAAAACGGGGTTGTCTGAACTTTTTATTTATCCAGGTTTTGACTTTAAAATTATCGATGCGATGTTAACCAATTTTCACTTACCTGAATCGACGTTATTGATGTTGGTCAGTGCCTTTAGTTCAAAAACGCACATCATGCACGCTTACCAAGAAGCTGTGAAAGAGAAGTACCGTTTCTTTTCGTTTGGCGATGCGATGTTTTTGACCGATCTAAGCTAAAAAAAATGCACGCAAAGTGGCGTGCATTTTCTATTCAATATAGATTTGTACGGTATCGCCATCACCGGATTCGATGTCAACGATTTTACCGTCGGTGCCTTGTTCGATGAGATCAAGGATTTGCTCGAAATCGATATCAACATCCATGTTTTCCATCTTTTTACTTAAATTAGGAATGCCTTTTTGTGATCTTAAAGCGACTTTTGCAAATTCAAGGGGAATTTGTACGTTGACTTTGTCGCCATCGCTTGATTTGATGCGAATTTTAAACATTTTAAAGGCTTCTTTTTTCTTGATTTTAAGGTCGTTGCCTTTAGGATCTTCTAAGGCTTTGAGTAATTCAGCGCCTTCTTGTGGGGTAATGGTCTGACTTTGAATCATTTCTAAAATTTTAATTTTTTCTTGGTTCATAACTTCACTCTCCCAACATCTTTAAGGCTTCTTCAGAGGTGATTTCACCTTTGTGAAGTTTTTCTAAGATATCATCGCGCGTTTTTTGATGTTCCTCTTCATCCTCTTCGTCTTCAACTTTGTAGCCAAGACTTTCAGTGACTTCTTTCATCATCTTTTTCACCGTTGGATACGATACTCTAAGTTCTTTTTCCAACTTTTTGATGCTACCTTTGTTTTTGATAAACAGCTCGATGAAATATAAATGATCCTTGGAGAGATAATTGAATTTTGATAATTGGAATTTGCCACTGATCTCAGTGTGACAGTTGCTACATTCTAATTTAGTAACAAATAAATCATGATTACAAATTGGACATTCGCCAATCACATACTTTTGCATGATAAAGCCTCCTTTAACTGATATCGATGCGTACAATCGCATCGTCGCTAACAATATGAATTTTTGTACCTCTTGCGTGTTTCATGAGCATCTTGATTTCTTCTAAATCGACGTCTTCGCCTAGCTTTTCGTTCAATTTTGCAAACTTGTTCGTAAAATTAAAGGAAAAACTAAACAACCATAAGGGAATCGGAAAGATAAAAAGCATCCGTAAAAAGGAGTTTAACGCCGCCGATTCATCGGGTAAGGTGATCCGCATTCTTAGATAACGCGCTCTTCTTAGTTTCTTGATCGATGGCTTGCTTTTATACATGGCATCATAAGCATCTTGTGTGGTTATCTCACCATGATACAGTGTACTTAAAATTTCATTTTCCGGCATTTTATCACCTCACAAAGGGGTGTAGGTTAATTTGATAGGCTCATTATACACCTTGTTTGTGATAAAGTCAAATATATAGTAATAAAAATCAATTTATTTTATATAAAAGTTAATGAAAACTTAAATTAAAATCATAAATATTAATAAAACCTTATTTGTAATCTATTACAGATAGTCAGTTTTGATTGAAAAGGTAGAAATTCCCTTTGTTTTAAGGTATAATAGGTAAGAAATTAGCGAAGTAAGGTGATTTTAATGGATGCATATCGCGTGGGGATAGATATTGGTTCAACCACTATAAAAGTCGTTGTTTTAGACCGCAATCATACCATAATCCATAAGACATACGACCGCCATATGAGTAGTATATCCGCTTCTTTGAAGCGGATGTTTGAGGATTTGAAGCTGCATTTTGGCGCGCAAAAAATGCATATTAATTTTACCGGTAGCGCAGGGCTTAGTCTCGCGAAAAATATTGGGGCGCAGTTTACCCAAGAAGTCATCAGTGCTACCAGCGCTTTAAGGCATCATGTCGATGACATCGATGTTTGTATCGAACTCGGTGGTGAGGATGCGAAAATTATGTTTTTCGATGGTGCGAACGTCGAACAACGTATGAATGGGACTTGTGCTGGGGGCACAGGGGCTTTTATCGATCAGATGGCTTCGCTTTTAAATACCGATGCCGCAGGCGTCAATGAACTGGCTAAAAACGCGGAAAAACTGCACGATATCGCTTCGCGTTGTGGTGTCTTTGCAAAAACCGATATTCAACCACTGCTCAATCAAGGGGCGCGGAAAGAAGATATCGCCGCTTCAATCTTTCAAGCGATTGTCAACCAAACGGTGGGCGGTCTTTCCCAAGGTCGAAAAATTCAAGGTAGGGTTGCCTTTTTAGGCGGACCGTTGAGTTTTGCTTCGGAACTTAGAAAACGGTTTATCGAGTTTTTGCATTTAAAGAATGTTTTCATCCCGGAAAACGGCGAAGTTTTTGTCGCTTTTGGGGCCGCTTTAGAAGCGCAAGAGACGCCTATTGATATCGTATCGATTATCGACCGCATTAAAGCGTACCGTAAAGCAGGAAAACACAATACCACGCAAACCATCGCGCCCTTATTTGAAGATAAAGCGGCGTATCAAGCATTTAAAAAACGACATCAAAAAGCGTCTTTGGACCGCACGCCCTTGCAGCAGTATAAGGGCAATGCTTACTTGGGCATCGATGCTGGTTCAACGACGACAAAAATGGTGTTGATGGGTGAAAATCATGAGCTATTGCATGAATATTACGCCCACAACCGTGGCAATCCCGTAGAGTTGGTCAAACAGGCCTTGCTCGCTTTATACGCTGAATTGCCCGCGGGGATCGTCATTAAAAAAGCGTATTCCACCGGTTATGGTGAAGCGCTTATTAAAAACGCTTTTCATCTGGATGGTTCTGAGGTTGAAACAATCTGTCATTACAATGCGGCTAAATTTTTTAATGAGGATGTTTCCTTTGTCGTCGATATCGGCGGACAAGATATGAAATGTTTTAAAGTTGAAAACGGGGTTATCACCTCGATTGTCTTAAATGAAGCTTGTAGTAGTGGTTGTGGCTCGTTCATCGAAACATTTAGTGAGTCTTTAGGCTATTAAATAAAGGATTTCGCAAAGCTCGCCATTCGCAGTAAAGCGCCGGTTGACCTTGGTTCGCGTTGCACGGTGTTTATGAATTCTAGTGTCAAACAAGCGCAAGCCGATGCGGCTAAGACCGAAGATATTTCTGCGGGTTTGGCGATTAGTGTGGTAAAGAATGCGCTTTATAAAGTGATTCGTGCCCACGATGTTACAGAAGAATACGGCGATAAAATCTTGGTTCAAGGTGGGACCTTTAACAACGATGCGGTTTTAAGAGCTTTTGAAAGAGAAACCGGTGTGATGGTTACCCGTCCGGAGATTGCCGGTTTGATGGGGGCCTTTGGCGCCGCTTTGCTGGCACAAAAAGAAAGTACAAAAGAAAACCATACCAGCCTACTCTCCCCACACGCCTTAAAAACGTTTACCTACGATACCCGCCGCGCGATTTGTAATAAATGTGAAAACCGGTGTCCTTTAACGATAAATATGTTTAACGACGGTAAAAAATATATCAGTGGCAACCGCTGTGAGAAGGGCGCAAATTTAAATGTGTCGTTTGATGAACTACCGAATTTATATCTTTATAAATATCAAAAGTTACACAACTATCAAAACTTACCAAAGAAAGATTATCAAGGCACGATAGGCTTGCCTTTGGTTATGAACATGTATGAAAACATTCCTTTTTGGGTGCCGTTTTTTAGCGCTTTAAAGCTTCGAACCATCTTTTCGGATCGTTCCAGTAAAAAGCTGTATGAAAAAGGGCAAGATACGATTCCCAGCGACACGATATGCTATCCCGCAAAACTAGCCCACGGTCATATCGAATCGCTTTATGAGAAAAAACCCGATATTATCTTTTATCCCAATATCCCTTATAACATCTTGGAAAAGGTGCATGCCGATAACCATTATAACTGTCCGGTGGTGGCGCATTATCCCGAGGTTGTCGAGGCGAATATGACGCATTTAGATTTGGATAATTTCTTACAACCCTATCTCACCATGAACGATAAAAAACGGTTTGTCGATGAAGTGCATACCATGTTAAAACCGTATTTCAACGTTAGTAAACATACGATGAAAATGGCTTTTGACCAGGGCATGGAAAGTTACCAAGCGTTTCGAAAAGAGGTTCAAGAAGAAGGCGAACGCGCTTTGGCTTATGCTAAAGCGCATAATCTTAACACCTTGGTACTGGCGGGAAGACCTTACCATATCGATCCTGAAATCAACCACGGCATCCCGAAACTTATCCGCTCTTTAAACGTCGTTGTGATCAGTGAAGATGCCATCAACCATTTACACGATGAGAAAGACGTCGATGTGTTAAATCAGTGGACATATCATACCAGGTTATATGATAGTGCCCGCGTTGTGGCGGGCTTGAACGCGCGGGTTAATATGGTCCAGTTGGTCAGTTTTGGTTGTGGATTGGATGCCATTACCAGCGATGAAGTTAAACTGATCTTAGAAAAAGAAGGCAAGTTATATACCCAAATTAAAATCGATGAAATCAGCAATCTTGGTGCGGTTAATATCCGTTTAAGAAGTTTGCTCTCAACGATGAATGAAGAGGCGAAAGACCATGGCAGAACTTAAATACGACCGAGGTGGGCGCTTGCTTTTTACCGAAGCGATGCGCAAAGAATATACCATCTTAATCCCGCAGATGGCTCCGTATCATTTTGAGTATTTTGTCCAAGCGTTCAATACCGAAGGCTATCAAGCAGAATTGTTAAAAACCACCGACTACAGCCTCATCCACGAAGGGATGAAATATGCGCACAACGATATTTGTATCCCAGCGATGCTGGTGATTGGCCAATTTATCGATGCGATTAAAAAACGAAAGCATGACCAAGATAAAGTGGCGCTGATCATCACCCAAACCGGGGGTGGGTGTCGGGCGAGCAACTACATCAATTTGCTTCGAAAAGCCTTGAAAAAAGCGAAACTCGAATTTGTCCCGATCATATCTTTAAACGCCGGCGGCCTTGAGAAAAACCCTGGGTTTAAAGTATCGCCGCGGTTATTACATAAATTGCACGATGCGATGATTATCGGCGATTTGGTCATGACCCTGGTCCACCAAACCAGACCTTATGAAGCCTACGCAGGCCATGTCGATCAGTTAAAAGTGAAAATCGATAAGGATCTAGAAACCTATTTTAACCATAAAACACTTTTTAGCTGGAAACGCAGCAAGAAAAAGATGTTAGAAATTTTAAAAGCGTTTCAAAAGGTTAAAACCATTGATCAAGTCAAACCAAAAGTCGGTATTGTCGGTGAGATATATGTTAAGTATTCACCCCTTGGCAACAATCACTTAGAAGAAACCTTGGAAAAAGAAGGGGTTGAGGTGGTTGTCCCGCCTTTATACGATTTCTTTTTATACAGCTTTGACTCGCGCGCCCATGATATCAAACGCTACGGCGGCCGCAAGGCAGAAAGATGGCTTTTAAAAGCGATTGTTTGGTATGTCGAGATCCGTCGCGAAAAAATTCGTAAAGCGATTAAAAAACACGGCTTTGAAGCCGCGATTTCTTACAAAAAATTAAAAAGTCTCGTCCACAAGGTTATCGATGTTGGGACCCACACGGGTGAAGGTTGGCTTTTAACCGCTGAGATGATCGATCTCATTCACCATGGCGCGCCCAATATTGTATGTACCCAACCCTTTGGGTGCTTGCCCAATCATATCGCCGGCAAAGGGATGTTTAAGAAACTGAAAAGCCTCCATCCAGAAAGCAACATTGTTGCGATTGATTACGATACCTCCGCCTCACGCATCAATCAACTAAACCGAATTAACTTAATGGTTTCCAACGCCTTTAGAAAATTAAAGGAAGGAAAATAATATGCGATTCAAAACAAATTTTACCGCCCAAAACAGCGACGCTAGATGTGGCGAAATACATTTACCGAGTGGGACTTACAAAACCCCGCTTTTTATGCCTGTTGGTACGCAAGCGACCGTCAAGACACTGGATGTTGAGGAAATTGAGGCGGTCTCTTCTGGGGTTATCTTGGGCAATACTTACCATTTGTGGTTAGAACCGGGCGCTGATATCGTCGCCAACCACGGTGGCATTAAAGGTTTTATGCATTGGCATAAAGGGCTTTTAACCGATAGTGGGGGCTACCAAGTCTTCTCTTTGGCCAACAACCGTAACATTGCAGAAGAAGGGGTTTATTTTAAACACCACAAAAGTGGTGATGCCTTATTTTTAAGCCCTGAAAAAAGCATCGCAATCCAAGAAAAACTCGGTGCTGATATGATTATGAGTTTTGATGAATGCCCACCTTTCGATGCCTCGTATGCTTATATGAAAGACAGCGTTGAACGTACCACGCGTTGGGCACAGCGCGGTAAAGCCGTCCATCAAAAAGAAGACCAAGCGCTGTTTGGTATCATTCAAGGCGGTCCTTTTGAAGATTTACGCATGGCGAGTTTAGAAGCTTTAAAGAAGCTTAACTTCGCTGGGTATGCGATTGGGGGCTTAAGCGTAGGCGAAAGTAAAGCAGAAATGTATAAAATCCTACAGTATATCACCCCAAAAATGCCTAAGGATAAACCGCGTTATCTGATGGGCGTTGGCACGCCCGATGATATTTTTGCGGCCATCGAAGCGGGCATCGATATGTTTGATTGTGTCAATCCAACAAGGTTAGCCAGACACGGTAGTGCTTATACTTTGGATGGGCAAATACCAATCAAAGCGGCGCGTTATAAAGAAGATTACCGCAAGCTTGATGAAACCTGTGATTGTAAGGTTTGTTCGACTTATACGAGAAGTTATCTTCGCCATTTATTTAAAGCGCAAGAAACCCTCGGTCCGCGTTTGATTACCTACCATAACCTATATTTTTTGAAACGCTTAATGGAAAATATCCAAAAATCGATTGAAGAAAATCGATTTTCTACTTACAAAAATGAATTTTTAGCACGCTTTTATGCAAAAACTCCTTAGTTTTTGCGTGCTTTGTATTTTATTATCCTAGATAATACGTTATAATAACGGTAAAGATTTGATGGAGGTCATACTATGTTCGAAGACAACGATCAATTTCACCAAAAACCCTCAATTAAAGTCATCGGCGTTGGTGGTGGTGGGGGTAACGCCGTCAACCGCATGATTGAAAATGAAGTAAGAGGCGTCGAATTTGTTGCCATTAATACCGATGCACAAGTCTTGCGCCTATCGAAGGCCGACATCAGACTTCAAATCGGTAAAATGTTGACCCGCGGTTTAGGCGCTGGGGCTGATCCTGAAATTGGCCGCCGGGCAGCTGTGGAAAGTGAAGATGAAATTCGTGAACTTTTACAAGATACCGACATGGTATTCATCACCGCTGGTATGGGTGGTGGCACCGGTACAGGCGCTGTTCCGGTTATCGCGAAAATCGCCCGCGAAGTCGGATGTTTAACCATTGGTATCGTTACAAAACCCTTTAAATTCGAAGGCCGTCGTCGTGTGGCGACCGCACTAGAAGGTTTAGATGCGCTGAAACCTTACGTTGATACCATGATTATCATCCCTAACGATCGTTTGTTATATGTCGTCGATCGCAATACTTCCATGCTTGAGGCGTTTCGTGAAGCCGATAATGTCTTACGTCAAGGGGTGCAGGGCATCGCAGAAATTATCACCGTCCCTGGTTTGATCAACGTTGATTTTGCGGATGTAAAAACGGTTATGAAAGACAAAGGAACCGCCCTTATGGGTATCGGAATTGCCTCTGGTGAAGACCGTGCCGTAGACGCCGCGAAAAAAGCGATTGAATCGCCCTTATTAGATGCCAATATCGATGGCGCAACCGATGCGATTGTCAATGTTACAAGCGGCACAGGCATCGCGCTTTGGGAAGTGACCGAAGCGATTGAAAGCATTCAAGCTGCATCCAGCACTGAAATCAACATCATCCATGGCGCCACCATCAACCAAGACCTCGAAGATGAGGTCATTGTTACGGTGATTGCGGCGGGCTTCGATGAAAACCGCCATATCGAAATCGAAACCTTAGGCGAAAGCGATTATGTCGAAGTTAAAGACGCCCCTGAGGTGAACGATGACAATGATATCCCTGAGACAAAAGCGAAGAAAAAAGGCAAGAAAAAAGCCAAAAAACAAAAAGCGATAGAAGAACTTAAAGAAAAAGAAGAAAAAGAAGACGATGAGACCCGTAAATCCACGATACCATCGTGGTTAAAGAGTCGCTTTAAATAATGGTTAACCAAACCCTCATCAAAGAACTCCAAACCAACCATCCCGATGTTACCATCGTCATGGCCTCAAAATATATTGAGGTGAAAGATTATCAGCCTTTTATCGATGCGGGTATTAAAGATTTTGGCGAATCCCGAGTGGAAAGCTTTATCGAGAAATACCCATCGCTTAAAGCCTATCCCATCACCCACCATTTTTTAGGGACCTTGCAGACAAAAAAGGTGAAAAAGTGTATCAACGAAATCGATTGTCTCCATAGTTTAGACCGTTTGAAACTGGCCAAGGAAATCCAAAAACGACGGGATAAACCCTTGCCTTGTTTCATTCAAGTGAATATTTCCAATGAAGACCAAAAACACGGGATAACCCCAACGAGAGTTCCTGGATTTTTAGAGGAACTTAAAGCTTACGATAACATTAAAGTTATCGGCCTGATGGGCATGGCTGAACTCACCGATGATCGCGATCAGATTGCGGATCAATTCGATACTTTAAAGCAATTATTAACCCGCTTGAAAAAAGCCTATCCCGAGATTAAATACTTATCGATGGGCATGACCAATGATTATCCGATTGCCTTAGAAAAAGGCGCAACGCACCTGCGTTTAGGGCGCGTTTTACTGGGAGGTTAATGATGAAATCCTCAAAGAAAAAAATAAAACCGGCATACGACCGTACCGAATTCATCAAGGTTGATGCAGAGACCAACGTTTTTGACTTGGCCGATAAACTGCTTTACCGCCAACCGTTGATATTAAATTTTGAAGATTTTGATGTGATCGAATCAAACCGCATCATCGTCTTTTTATCGGGCGTTATCTACGCGCTTGATGGGAATGTGGAAGTCATCCGTGATAAAATCATGGCCTTTGCGACAAAAAAAGATTTAAAAGATAAATCACTACGAAAATTTATTAACAAATATAAGGAGTAATCATCATGCTCGTGACCCTTTTAACGATCCTATACTATATCTTACAAATATATTTTTACATCTTGATTGGCTATGTGCTCCTCTCTTGGGTACCTGAACTTAGGGAAAGTAAATTTTATTATTACCTTCATTTGATCGCCAATCCATACATGCGTTTATTCCGTGGCTTCCTCGTTTTTGGCGGGATGGACTTCACCCCGA
>PWMS01000096.1 GCA_003558105.1 Mollicutes bacterium
CTTATTGGCACGCTTACCAACAAGAGGGTTATCATCAGACAAATACTTTTGATTCCATTCAAGAAGCTCAAGGTTTTGTCAATGGTGTCAATGATTATGTTGCTGGTAATTAAATTAAAAACATCGTTGATTTTAAAGATCAACGATGTTTTTTTATCATGGTAGTTTTGCATTAATTTTTAAATTTGTGTTCTTAATTCAACAAACAAAAGGGTATGCACCATCCGGTACCAAGGTGTGATTAAAAAGAAACTCAAGGGCAGTGACCATAACCAAATAGTGATAAAACCTCCTAAATTTATCGGTCCAATCATCACATTTGCAACAAGCCAAAAGGGCGCACAAAAGGCCGCATAAATCAGCCCAATATACAACCAAGCATACCATAAAATAAAGATGAATCTTAAGAAAAACAGTTTAATATAGTGCCCTTTTAACATGCGTATACTTGTAAGTAGAGGGTTTTGTTTGCGTTGATCGAACTTAGGGTCGGCCAACAAGTAAGGTACCATCGAAAACAACATCGTTATGATGAAATATGGCAATAAAGCCAAGAGGATCAACCCGGCCAAGAGGATCAACCCGTCGATATAGTAAAATTCTTGGTATTTGATAAGGTTTAATATGTTTCTGAAAAGTTCTGTACTCATTAAAAAACGATCATCAACATACCGCATCATCAAATAAAACAAAAGACAGCTAAGTAGAAAGGATAAGGCCGCGATGAGCTGAGCTAAAAATAAGAATAAGATATTGGTGAAAAAGTTTTGATTAAAACCAATAAAAAGGTTGTTAATACCTGCGGTTTTTTCAGTTAAGGCAACATAGGTTGTTATATAAGCCACCCCCACCCAAAAAGGAAGGACAAGTATAAAACCAACTATCGGTACAAAAGCGGTGATGGCCATCATGAAGATGCTGGCCAGTAAAATAAGGGGTATTAATTTAAAATAATGTTTTAAAGTAAAGCCTAAAGCATGCAGTAAAAGACTCATAGAAACTCCTTTGTTTTAGTTAAATTGATTTTAAAGTTTTGATGAATGTTTCATCAGGATCAATATAAATGGTTTTTTGGTTGCTATATTTGACGAAACACGGTTTTTGCCCGGGGATTTTTTTGACGTTTTTAACATCTGTATAATCCACAGGTACACTGGAAGAATACCGCATCTTCGAATGATAAGCAGCCAGTTGAGCGGCGCTGCGAATCGTGGTTTCTTTGAGTTGGTCTAGAGTAGCTTTCACCACAACATGGGAACCCGGCGCCCCTTGAACATGAAACCAAACGTGATGCGGCCGTGCTTCTTTATGGGTGATTTGGGCGTTTTGAATATTATTTTTACCAACTAAAATTTCCATACCTAAGGCATCTTTATAAAGAAGGTAATTTGCTTTTTTAGAAAGCTTTTTGTTTCTTTTGCTCGGTTTGATATAGCCATACTGACTAAGTTCTTCACGTATTTCTTCTAAATCACTTAGATTGGTATCTTGAAGTTGACTTTCCAAGAGCCTAAAGTAGGTTCTTTCATTTTTGGCCTTAATGATCTCTCGTTTGATATGGGGCTTACTTTTTTTAAGTTTTTTGTAACGTTTAAAATACGTTTGCGCATTTTCTATGGGCGTTAGATGTCGGTCCAAAGTTATATCTATGGCGGTTTCGGTTTCATAATCAAAGGCTTCTAGATTCACATCGCCTGGGTTGATGTGGTGTTGATTGGCCAAAATGAGATTGCCTTTGGTTTTATAGATATCGCTTTTTTCGGCCTTTTTTAAATCTTGATTCAACTGTTCGATTTTTCGGGTTTGTTTTTTTAAGTGTTTGGCGATCAATTGGTTTAAATCTTTGTTGCGCTGTTGGAATTTTTCCTTACTGTCTTTTAAGGTATAGAATTTATCTAGCATCTCGCTTGGAGAATGATAACGTTGTTTTTCCCCTTGCAAGTGGGTTAAATCATAGACTGAAAAGGCCATTTTTTTAGCTTCTATAATTTGAGGCGTATTTTCTTTAATCATCGTTTGCATCAACGTATTTTGGTCTTTATTTTTACGGTAGATAAATTCTTTTGCAAATTGTGGTGCAACACCTTGAAAATGGTTTAACAAGGCTTTGGTATTATCGATGGTTGTGGTTTTAAAAAAGGCTTGTCTTGCTTCACTGTCAAAGGGATTGATACGGTTATCCTCAGGGTAAATATATTTAGCCGAGGGAATCATCGTTCGTTGAACCTCATCAAAGGGGTGGGTGTGGTTTAAAGCATCCAATATCTTGTATTGATCATCGGTTAAGATGAGATTGGCATCTTTGCCTAAGGCTTCAAAAATCAGATAGCGTTTTGCCGTATCGCCTAGTTCATTGGTTCCTCTTAAGGTGAATGTCACGATCCGGTCGTTGTCTTTTTGTTCAATATCGATGATATAAGCACTTTCTAAATGTTTTCTTAACAACATACAAAAAAGCGGTGGATTCATCGGCTTTTCGTAGCTATCATTGGTTAGGTGCATCCGGGTTTGGTGCTTAGAGGCGCTAATTAAGAGTTGCTGACGTTTTTGTTTACGCACATAAAAAAGAAAGCTAAAATCCTCTAGCTGATAAATTTTGTCGATACGTCCATGAATTAGGACCGTTTTAAGCTCTTCAATAATACGTTTTAACGCTAGGCCATCAAAGCTCATAGATATCACCTACCTCATTGTATCACGAAAAATGGCTTTTTGAAAAAAAGTCAGCCTTTCTACTACCATTCAAGCGTTAAAAGTGTTATCATATAAAATAATAACGGTGGAAACGGAGGACGACTGATGAAGCTTAATGAACGCGGGTTACTGGTTGTTTTAAGTGGTCCCTCAGGGGTTGGTAAAGGGACTGTTAGAAAAGCTTTGTTTGATTTAGAAGGTCATGACTTGGTCTATTCGACTTCGATGACTACCCGTCCACCGAGAGCTGGTGAAATCGAGGGCGAAGATTATTACTTCGTTTCCAAAGAAGAATTCGAACGCCGCATCAAAGCCGATGCTTTTTTGGAATGGGCAGAATTTGTTGGCCATTATTATGGTACCCCCAAAGATAAAATCGATGCGGAACTAAAAAAAGGCAAGGAAGTCGTTTTAGAAATCGAAGTTCAAGGCGCCTTACAAGTTCGCGAAGAAGCACCTGATGGTGTATTTATCTTTATCGCGCCCCCGAATAAAGAGGCTTTATACCGACGTTTATTAAGACGAGGCACCGAATCTACCGAAACGATCCAAAAGCGTATGGACAAGGCTGAAAGAGAATTTCCTTTGGCCCATAAATATGATTACATCGTCGTAAACGATGAAGTTACAAATGCGGCCGACAGAGTTTTAGCTATCATCCGCGCTGAACACGCTAAAACCGAACGAGCGATTTACAAATACTATGAATTAATGGAGGTTGATAAACATGAGCAAAAATAAAGAAGGATTGCGTTACCCCTCAATCGATGAGCTATTACATAACATCGATTCAAAATACAAATTGGCTTACGCCGCAGCGATGCGTGCAAAAATTATTCGCGAGCTTGATGATAGTACCATCGATGCAAAATGCGATAAACCGGTTGGTGTTGCTTTAGAAGAAATCAAAGCGGGAAAAATCGATATTGATTTTGAAAAATAAGTAGATGTCCTCTACTTTTTTTTTACGAAAATATGCTATAATCTAGTTAAGATATTGGAGTGTTTGATTATGGAAAAAGCCTTTGACACTTTATTGACTGTATTGGATTTAACAAACCTCAAAACGACATTAAATGGGAAACTGGTTGAACTTGAGGTCGATGAAAAAACCAATGCATGGCACTTTGTTATAGAACTGCAAAAGCCTCTAGAAATAGAGGTTTTTAAGCGCTTCATCGAGCGTATAGAAGATTTGCCCATCGTTTTAGATGCTTGTCAATCGGTCGCTTATACCATCGATTATGCCCAAGAAGATAGACGCTATATCAAGGATTATTATGCCTTGGCTTTAGACCGTCTTATTCGTCAAAAGCCACGTTATCAAGCGATTAAGGATATGGAAATTGAAACGATCAAACAAGGCTTACAACTTGTTTGTCCTAAAGATGGGGCTTATGTTGAAGATATGCTTCAAGATATCAAAGATCAATTGTTGCGTTATGGTTTTTCCCTACAACTTCAAGTGCGCTATTGTGAAGAAGCGCCAACAATTACCGAGCGTATCGAAGCCAATACCGAAGAAGACTTACAGAGTACGGAAAACGAAGAAGTACCACTAAAATATGACAGTTTTAAAAATCAATCCGTTGCAAGCATCAAACAACGGATCGCAGAAGTCCCCGCCACAGAAGTCCAATTAAACGAGTATAAAAGTGCGCATCACAACGCCAATTTTACCATTGAAGGTTTGGTTGAAACCGTCGATAAACGGGCCATCAAAAAACAAACCACGCTATATACCTTTGTCTTAAGCGACGAAGATGATGCCATCTATGTTAAAAAATTTGTCCGTGACAACGATGAAGTCCAATTTTTAGATATCGTTGAACCCGGTATGAAGATGAAAGTTAGAGCCTACGCGCAATACGATCACTTTAACGATGAAGTCGTCTTGATTGCGGATAATATCGAAAGAACGAACCAAGTGGTATCGGTAGAAAACCGAAGCGATGAGGCTTTAGAAAAACGCGTCGAACTTCACTTGCATTCCAAAATGAGTACCCTCGATGGGATCGATGCGATAGAAGATTATGTGAAAACGGCTCAAAATTTTGGTCATAAAGCGCTCGCTTTAACCGATCATGATAATGTCCAAGCCTTTCCAGAGTTTGAAGCCGCCGCTAAAAAAGCCGGTATCAAACCGATTTATGGTGCCGAAATTTCTTTGGTGGATGAGGAACTCACACAAATTGCTTGGGGTGATTATTCAGGCGATTTGCGCGATGCGACTTACACGATTTTTGATATTGAAACCACAGGTTTATCCGCCAATTTCGATCACATCATCGAGATTTCTGCCATCAAGATTAAAGACCACCAAGTCATCGATCGTTTTGATGCTTTTGTTAATCCTAACCGCACATTAAGTGACTTTACCAAACGTCTCACCGGTATTGAAGATAAAGATGTAAAAAATGCCGATCCAATCGCGATGGTTTTGCCTAAATTTGAAGCCTTTTATAAAGGCACCATTATGGTGGCCCACAACGCGCGTTTTGACATGGCCCATATCTATCAGAACTTAAAAAATACCGACCATTATCAAGGCAAGTTACCGACCATCGACACCTTACAAATTGCCCGTCAATTGTATGGTCATAAGTTAAAACGTTTCAATCTTAAAGCCGTGGCCAAATATTTTAACGTCGAGTTAAAAAGACATCACCGCGCTGAATATGATACCCGAGCAACGGGCGATATTTTCCTTCATATGCTTAGCGACTTAGATAAACTGGGCTTCAAACAATTTAACGACTTAAAAGACCCCAAGACGTTCATTAAAAAATACAACCCTTACAAACATCACATGGCCGCTCATATCAGCGTTTTAGTCAAAAATAAAACCGGTCTTAAAAACCTATATAAATTGATTTCTTTAGCGAATACAACATACTATTATAAAGGCCCTAAACTCCCTAAAAAGGTTTTTGAAAAGTACCGTGAAGGACTCTTGGTAGGCAGTGGTTGTATGAACAGCGATTTCTTCGAAATCGCTATTAACCAAGGCGAAGATCAGTTAAAAGCGAAAGCTGAGTGGTTTGATTATATCGAAGTTCAACCTTTTGATGATTACCTTTATAAGCAAAAAGACATGGAAAACATTGAAGACCGCATTAAAGCAACCTTGCAGCGTATTCAAACTATCGCTAGTGAATTGAATAAGCCTTTAATCGCAAGTGGCGATGTCCATCATATCGAAAAAGAAAGTGTTAAATTTCGCGATATTTATATCCAAACACCGATTGTTGGTGGAGGGTATCATCAGTTGTTTAAGTACGACGATATTCCCGCCCAATATTTTCGCACCACCGAAGAGATGAAAGCCACCTTCAAAGATGTTTTCAGCCCTGAGGTAATCGAAGATATCGTCATCAAACAACCTGTGAATATCGCTGAAAAAATTGAAACCTTCGACGCTTTTCCCAAAGAACTCTTTGCGCCTAAGGATGATTTTTTGGCTTTAGAAGGGATCCCTTCCATTGAAGATAAGATGTTGGATATGGTGCTTCAAAATGCGAAGAAAATCTATGGCGACCCTCTGCCTAGCTTGGTTCAAGACCGTTTGGATAAAGAACTAAAAAGCATCACTGAAAATAAGTTTTCCACCGTCTATTACATCTCTTATCTGCTCGTTAAGAAAAGCTTGGATGAAGGCTACTTAGTTGGTTCAAGAGGTAGTGTGGGCTCCTCGCTTGTTGCAACGCTGATGGACATTACAGAAGTCAACCCCTTGCCGCCGCATTATGTTTGTCCAAAGTGCCACTTTACAAGCTTTAAAATGAATCCAGAAGAGAAAAAAACTTACGGCATCCATCCGGATGAACAAGGGCTACAAATGCTTTTAGAAGATGTCGATAGTGGTTTTGATTTAAAAGCCATGCCGTGTCCAAAATGCGATGCGCAACTTAAAAAAGAAGGCCATGATATTCCGTTTGAAACCTTCCTCGGTTTCAAAGGCGACAAAGTCCCCGACATCGATTTAAACTTTTCTGGCGATTACCAAGCGCAAGTCCATGAATACATCCGTAGTTTATTCGGTCAAGACCGTGCCTTTAGGGCTGGGACAATTTCCACGGTGGCCCAAAAAACCGCGTTTGGTTATGTGAAAGGCTACGCAGAAAAAAAAGATTTACAGTTAAGAAAAGCCGAAATTGAACGCCGTGCCAAACAAATAACCGGTGTCAAACGTTCTACCGGTCAACACCCGGGGGGCATCGTTGTTGTTCCCAATTATAAAGAAATATACGACATTACCCCCGTGCAATATCCCGCAGATGATACCGCCTCAACTTGGCGCACGACCCATTTTGATTACCATTCGTTTGAAGACAACCTCTTTAAACTTGATGTTTTAGGGCATGATGACCCGACCATGATTCGCTACTTGATGGATTTTGTGAAAACCGATCCCATCAATTTCCCCTTTAGCGATGCCCGTGATATTCCTCTAGATGACCATCATGTTTATAAGATGTTATCGGGCACCGATGTTTTACATCTAAAACCTTCAGATATTCGTTCCGATGTTGCATCTTATGGGGTCCCAGAGATGGGGACCTCCTTTGTCCGTGGCATGTTAAAAGCCTCAAGACCTAAAACATTTGCGGATATTGTGAAAGTCTCAGGTCTATCACACGGTACCGATGTTTGGCTGAATAACGCTGAGATGTTGGTGTCTGGTAAAACGCCTTATGGGCAAATCCCTTTCAAAGATGTTATCGGTTGTCGTGATGATATCATGGTATATTTGATTCAAAGTGGGTTACCTAGCGACCTCGCGTTTGAAATCAGTGAATTTATCCGTAAAGGCAAAGCTCAAAAACAACCCCAAACATGGGAAAACTATAAAAACACAATGCGAAAATATAAGATTCCTGAGTGGTACATTTGGTCTTCGGGTCAAATCAAATACATGTTCCCCAAAGCCCACGCGACGGCATATGTTATGATGGCATTGAGAATTGCGTGGTTCAAACTTCATCGTCCCATCTACTTTTATTCGGCCTATTTCTCAAAACGCGCCCAAGCATTTGACCTTGTGGCGATGCAAGGGGGCGAATATGCGATTGAAAAACGTATGGAAGAAATTCGCCTTAAAGGCAACAAAGCGACCGATCCTGAGAAGAAACTCTATACCGTCTTAGAAGTCGCCTTAGAAATGGTCAAACGTGGTTATCATTTCAAACCTGTTTCAATCACGGAAAGTGCTGCGACAGAATTTAAGATTAGCAAAGATTCTGAGGGGTTGCGACTACCGTTTTTAGCTTTGGATGGTTTGGGTGGCAAAGTGGCCGATTCTATTACCAAAGCCCGTGATGAGAAGATGTTTACCTCACGTGAAGACGTCAAGGAACGTACCGCTTTATCTTCAACACTATTTAACAAACTAGAAGCTTTGGATGCATTTGGGGATTTACCCGATACATCCCAAATGAATCTATTTGAATTATAATTTTTTGAGGTGATGATATGTACAGAGGCACAAGAAGAAGAGGTATGCGCGGGATGGGTAGAAATCCATTCATGATGCGCATGCAAAAAAATGCTACCTTGGACGCGACAGACGCGGCCAGTTATGCGGGCGTTGTTTTTAAGACAACCTTGCTTTTAACCATCATGTTCGCACTCGGACTTTTAAGCGCAACAATGTTGGTTCGCCAAGAAGTTCTAATCGGCGGTTATGCACTATTAATCGGCGCCCCGATTATCGGTTTTATCGCGGTTTTAATCGGGACATTTGTCCCCCGTTTAACCAAACCGATGGCCTTTCTTTACAGTATTGTACAAGGCTTGTTTTTAGGCGCGATATCAGCGATTTATACGATAATGTTCGGCGATTACATTGTCCCCGTAGCCCTCATCGGTACGATGGGCATCTTTTTTGCCATGTTATTTCTATATCGCACCGGTCTTATCAAGGTAGGTTCAACCTTTAGAAAAATTGCTTATGCTTTACTCTTTGGTTTAATTTTAGCCAATTTCTTTTTGTTTATGATGTTTTTATTTATTGGCTTTGCACATTTTCAAACGATGTATTTATTCATCGTCATTATTGGCGTGGTTTTAGCCAGCATCTTCTTACTGATTGATTTTGACAATATCACCAAGATGGTTGAAGCCGGCGTCGCAAAAGAATACGAATGGATGATGAGCTTTTCTTTAGTTATTACCATTGTTTGGTTATTTATTGAAATGTTAAGACTACTGGCCATTATCGCAAGTCGCAGTAGAAACTAAAATAATAGGAGGCACTAATTATGGAAACGTGGGATTTAAGTCCACTGTTTGAAAGTTATGATTCAAAAGCATTTAAAGATACCATCGCTACCATCGAAACCTTAATTGAAGAAGCCCAAGATTTTGCGAAAATGTTGGATGAACACACCGATGAGGTGGCTATGATTAAAAAGTATTTAAACTTAGCCTCAGATTTAAGATCAAACTTTTTAAAAGCGTTTGGTTTTGTTAATCTATCCTTATCTACCAATGCTCAAGATGAAGCATCCAACACTTGGATGAACAAAATGCAACAACTTTCAAGTCAAACAACGACCTTTAACACCAAGTTCTCTAAATGGCTCCCAAACGTCGAAAACCTAGACGCTTTGATCGAAAACGATGCGACGCTTAAGACCTATGAATACTATTTAAAAGCGATTGTCGATCGTTCTCAATACGTTTTAAGTGAAAAAGAAGAAGCGGTCATCTCAAAATTAACCCAGAGTGGTTCAAGTGCTTGGTCACAACTACAAGGCTTGCTGACCAGTATTTTAGACGTTGATTATGACGGTGAAAAAATCACGTTAAGCGATATCAGGAACAAAGCACACGCGCGTGATCAAAAGGTACGTAAACAAGCCTATGAAGCCGAACTTGCGGCCTATAAAAAAATCGAACAATCGATCGCTTTCTCCTTAAACAGCATCAAAGGCGAAGTCAATGAAATCGTACAGATGCGTGGCTTTGATAGTGCCTTAGATGAAGCCGTCTATGATTCTAGAATGAAAAAAGAAACCTTGGATGCCTTGATCGCCAGCATGCGTGATCACTTGCCAATGTTCCGGTCGTATCTAAAACGAAAAGCCGATTTACTCGGGCATAAAAACGGTCTTCCGTGGTACGATCTCTTTGCCCCACTGGGCAAAAGTGAACGCGAGTTTAGTTCTAAGGAAGCTATGGACTACGTGATTAAAAACTTCCAAACCTTTGGTGATGATCTGGCCAACCTCGCGAAGCGCGCTTATGATTAAGCATGGATTGACTTTACCCCAAGAAGTGGGAAAAGAGGCGGCGCATTTTGTTTTAATATCCATCCCATCAAACAAAGCCGTATCTTAACCAACTTTGAAGGCTCGTTTTCCAATGTGATTACGCTAGCCCATGAATTAGGCCATGCTTATCACGGAGACAAAATTTTCAACGAAAGTATATTGAACGCATCTTACACGATGCCTGTGGCCGAAACCGCTTCAACCTTATGTGAGACCATCGTAAAAAAAGCGGCTATCAAAGATGCTCAAGACGAAGAAAAAATCTTTATCCTAGAACAATCCTTGATGGGCAGTACGCAAGTCATTGTTGATATTTTATCGCGTTTCATCTTTGAGAAAAACGTCTTTGAACAACGCATGAACACCCCACTTTCTGTGGACAAACTCAAAACCATGATGCTTGATGCCCAAAAAGAAGCTTATGGCGATGGGTTGGACCAAGAAACCCTACATCCATATATGTGGATCAATAAGGGCCATTATTATCGGGGCTCTTTAAGTTTCTATAATTTCCCTTATGCGTTCGGGTTATTATTTGCTAAAGGTATCTATGCAATCTATCAAGAAAAGGGCCAAGATTTTGTCCCTAAAATTGACCATCTTTTACAAAAAACCGGACAGATGGATGTCGAAGATGTGGCACAGTTAATCGGCATCGATGTTACGAAAAAGGCTTTTTGGGACAAATCCCTCAAAGTCATTAAAGAAGAGATTGATTTATTCTTAGATTTAACCCGATAAACCCGAAAGCACAATGCGATACATTCGCATTGTGCTTTTTATAAAATAACCCTTATACCTTGAAAATAACGCTAACATCTATTATAATATCCTTAGCACGTTGAAGAGGAACACGAGCCTCAAACAATCATCAAAGAGAAAGACCGGTGGTGAGAAGGTCTTATGGTTGAATGAATGCTTTTCATCCTTCGAGTGGCGTTAATCGCGTCCGCTAACTGGCGTTATAGTATTGAGTGCTTAAGTGAATTTAAGGTGGTACCGCGGTATATTATCGTCCTTATGGTTAGTAAGGATTTTTTTTATGTCAATTTAGGAGAGTGAATTTATGGATATCAAAGCACGCATTAAAGAGTTAGAAACTGCGTTAACCTCGGCTTTAAAAAATGTTAAAGATCAAAACGACTTACAAAAGGTTAAAAGTAAGTTTTTAGGTAAAAAGGCCGACATATCAAAATTGATGCAACATATGAAAGACTTACCCAACGATGAAAAACCGCGTTTCGGGCAAGCCATCAATGAAGCGAAACAACAGTTCCATCAATTGATTGAAAACAAAAAAGAGGCTTTGAAAACCGAAGCGATCAAAGAACAATTAAAAAGTGAGACCATTGATGTCACACTCGATGCCCCTGATTTTTCTTTTGGTCAAACCCACAGTCTCAGTCAAATCATCGATAGCATCGAAGATTTGTTTATCGGCATGGGCTACACCATCAAAGAAGGACCGGAAATCGAGTCCGATGAGATGAATTTTGAAAAGCTTAACTTACCCAAAGATCATCCGGCTCGCGATATGCAAGATTCTCTTTACATCAAACCCGATACATTGTTAAGGACGCATACGTCCCCTGTACAAGTGAGAACCATGCTTGAGATGGGTGGAAAAAAACCTGTAAAAATCATCTGTCCTGGCAAGGTTTATCGCCGCGACGATGATGATGCGACCCATTCCCATCAATTTATGCAAATCGAAGGTCTAGTAGTCGATAAACATACCACGATGAGCGATTTAAAAGGCACCCTCTTAGAGGTCGCCAGACACATGTTTGGTCCGGATCGAGAAATCCGCTTACGACCCTCTTATTTCCCGTTCACAGAACCTTCCGTCGAGGTTGATGTGACCTGTAAAAACTGCGACGGTAAAGGGTGTCAAATTTGTAAACAAACCGGCTATATTGAAATTCTTGGTGCCGGGATGGTCAATGATAAAGTCTTAAAAGCCAGCGGTTACGATCCTAGGGTTTACCAAGGATTTGCCTTTGGGATTGGTGTGGAACGCCTGGCTATGCTTAAATATGGTATTGAAGATATTCGGCATTTTTATACCAACGACTTAAGGTTTAACAAACAATTCAAATGACGAAAGAAACCCTATGTGTTATTGTCAATGGGGCTGGCACGACCGGTGCTGAATTATCGGGGTTACATAAGTATCTAAAAAAACACCATCCCGCAACCTTTGTATACTATCCCCATAATGTTCCCGGTGGTTTCGTTGGCGATTATTTTCCCAAAGCAAAAGTGAAAGACTTTAATCATTTTATCGATCAAACCATCGATATGATGCGCCAACCGTTTAAACATGTGATGATTATCGGTTATTCTTTAGGGGCAGCCACCGCTAGTGTGATAGCTTCCAGAAGTAACCGTGTTGATAAATTGGTCTTAATTGCGCCGATTGTAAAAAACCCAAACTTTAGAAAATTTTTCCGTGGTTTTATGGCCAGTTTCGCGCATAAGAAAAACTTAACAAAAGTACAAAAACTCTTCTTTAGAGAATTTCTTAGACGCTTTCAATATGTTCCGAAACTACATGTATGGACCTTGCAACGATACTTCTGGTATACGAAAAAATACGTAAAAAAAATTCAAAACACCAACATCTTAATCATCGAAACCCTACATGATGAAATCGTCAAAAAGACATCGGTCGACTGGCTGGTCAAAAAGATGGATACACCCAAAGTGGAACGGTATCCTATTGATTCTTCGCACTTTTTGTTTTTTGACAAAAAGGCCAGAATTGAAGCTTATCAAAAAATTAGTGCCTTTTTAAAGGAGGAAACCGCATGAAAATATCACTCAATTGGCTAAATGACTACGTCTCTTTAGACGACATAAGCCACGATGAACTACAACGACGCATCACCATTCAATCACAAGAGGTAGACAGTCTGATTCCACTAACAGAAGCGAAAAACCTTGTGGTCGGTGAGACGATTACCTGCGAAGGCCATCCCGACGCAGATAAACTCAGTTTATGCAGCGTTAACGTTGGTTCTGAGACCCTTCAGATTATCTGTGGTGCGCCCAATGTCAAAGCCCATCAAAAAGTTATTGTGGCCCTACCAGGGGCTATTTTGCCTAATGATTTCAAAATAAAGAAAACCCAAATTCGTGGCGTTGAATCCAATGGCATGATCTGCAGTTTAAAAGAACTTGGTATCGAAGAAAAATATCATCATGAAGATGGTATTCACGTTTTGCCAAACGATGTGGAAGTCGGCGCCGATGCCCTAGAAGTCTTAGGCTTTGATGATTATGTTTTAGATTTGGATTTAACCCCCAACCGTCCTGATTTGTTATCTATGCACGGGATGGCCTACGATATTAAGGCGTTGTTTGATGTGCCAGTCCATTTGCCAAGCCCAAAAGTTAAAACCAGCGAAAAAACCAACCCTTTTACCATCAAGACCAGCACCGATAAATGCCTGAGCTACTACGGTGCTGTGATCGATGATATTAAAATCAAAGAAAGCCCCCTTTGGCTTAAAGCCCGTCTAATTGCCTCAGGCATCCGTCCTATCAATAACGTTGTTGACATAACCAACTACGTCATGCTTGAAACCAACCAACCTTTGCATGCGTTTGATTACGCCAAGGTAAAAAGCGATACCATTCTTGTCCGTGAAGCTAAAGAAGGCGAAACCTTTACCACTTTAGACGAACAAAAACGCTTTTTAAAAGCGGGCGACATCTTAATTACCAATGGCCATGAACCGATTGCTTTAGGTGGTGTCATGGGTGGTTTAGACAGCGAAGTTAGCGAAACGACAACCACAATCTTGTTAGAAAGTGCGATCTTTGATACGACGCAAATTCGTAAAACTTCACAACGGTTGGATTTAAAAAGCGAATCATCGATTCGTTTCGAACGCGGACTCGATTATAAAAAGACGGCGTATGCACTTAAAAGAGCGGGAGAACTACTCGCTAAATACGCCAACGCAACCATCAGAAGAAATACCGCATATTTTGATAATCACGACACACAAACCGACGTTATTGATCTATCTTTAAAGAAAGTCAATCGTGTTTTGGGCACTGAACTTTCCGCAAAAACCATCCAAGACATTTTAAGACGGCTAGATTTTACTTATCAGTTTAAAGACGATATCTTTGCGATTGAAAAACCATCGCGCCGTGTCGATATCAAAACGTATCAAGACTTGATTGAAGAGATTGGCCGTATCTATGATTACAACAATCTAAAAGACACCTTACCCGTGACCATCTCCAAAGGTGGTTTAAGCGATTACCAACGCTTTAAACGGCAACTAAGACATAGTTTAACCGGACTTGGATTAAGTGAAACCATCACCTACACCCTTATGAACGACCACCAGTTATTCGACTTGATGCCATACAAAGAATTAAAACCAGTAAAACTCGCCAATCCCATCAGTGAAGAACACAGCAGCTTAATTTTAACCCCGTTAAACAATCTCTTAAAGATGACGGCTTATAACGTGGCTCGTCGCAGTGAAAACGTCCATGCCTTTGAAATTTCAAAGACTTATCAACTCAACTATGAAACAGAAGTGCTTGGCATCGTGATGCAAGGACCCTATCAAAACCGCTACTGGCAAGCGACAAGTCCGACCAACTTCTTTACCTTAAAAGGCGTTATCGAAGCCTTATTCGATCGTTTTCAGTTAAGTGGCATTCGTTATGAAAAGGGTGAAATCGATAACTTCCATCCGCATCAAACCGCGTGGATTAAACATAACGATACGACGCTTGGTTATCTTGGGAAACTCCATCCCGCCTACGCCTCGCTTCACGATTTAGAATCGGTGTACATGGCGCATTTGGATATTGAAAAAATCTATGATCTAATGACCAAGACCATCGCTTATGAAAAAGTCCTAAAATACCCTAGTGTCTCAAGAGACATAGCGCTTATTTGTGATGAAGCCATTCCTGCGGGTACGATTATTCGAAGTATCCATGAAAATTCCACCAGCATCTTAAGGACGGCCCATATTTTTGATGTCTATCGCGGCGACAATATCGAAACCGATAAGAAGTCCTTAGCGATACGGTTGCATTTTGAAGATAAAACAGGCACCTTAAAAACCAAAACCGTCGATGAGATGGTGAAAAACATTCTAGAAGCTTTAAAACAAGAACATAACGCGGTTTTACGCTAACGATTTAAAACGCTGGTTTGAAAGATAAAACCAGCGTTTTTTTACACAAAAAACCTGTATTATAAAAACCCTTACATTTTTTCTGAAAACGGTTGTATAAAGCCACGCATTTTGATACAATTAAACCGTATTTGAAAACATATATCGGGAGGATTTATATGAAAATTGGTGTACCTAAGGAAATAAAAAATAACGAGAATCGCGTAGGTATTACACCTGCGGGCGTTAGTTTACTTGTCAAAAACAACCATGAAGTTTATGTACAAAAAACCGCAGGTCATGGTTCTGGCATTGACGATCAAACGTTCATTGAAGCCGGCGCAAAGATTGTGGATGGCGCTGAAGAGGCTTGGGCGCAAGAGATGGTTATCAAAGTTAAAGAACCCTTGGAAAGTGAATACAAATATTTTAGAGAAGATTTAGTTATTTTCACATATTTACACCTTGCGGCGGAAGAGAAACTTACGCAAGCGTTGATTGATTCTAAATGTAAAGCGATCGCGTATGAAACTGTACAAGTAGGTAAAGAATTACCGCTTTTACGCCCTATGAGCGAAGTTGCGGGTCGCCGTGGTACCATTGTGGCTGCGACTCAACTCGAAAAACATCGCGGTGGACGCGGCATATTGTTGAGTGGTGTACCAGGTGTTAACCGTGGCCATGCGGTCGTTATCGGTGGCGGTACGGCCGGTGTTTCTGCGGCTAAAATGGCGATTGGCTTAGGTGCCCGCACCACCATTTTAGAACTCGATGAAGATAGAATGCGCTATTTGGATCATATTTTTGATAAAGAAGTTAGTGTTGTTAAATCGAACCCACTTAATATTGCCGAAGCGGTTAAAACCGCTGATGTGGTTGTCTCTACGATTTTAATTCCAGGTGCTAAAGCCGCGAAAATCGTCACAGAAGATATGGTTAAAACCATGCCTGAAGGCTCGATTATCGTCGATATTTCAATTGACCAAGGTGGCTCTGTGGAAACGATCGATCGGATTACCACCCATGACAAACCCGTATTTGAAAAGCATGGTGTCATTCACTATAGTGTCGCCAATATGCCAGGGGCGGTACCACGTACCTCGACCTTTGCGCTGACCAATGCGACCATCCCTTATGCGGTACAAATCGCCAATAAAGGGTATAAAAAAGCATGTGAAGACGACAAGTCATTGCGTTTGGGCTTAAACGTCTTGAACGGTAAAGTTGTTTACAAAGCCGTGGCCGATGCGTTTGGCCATCCCTATCACGAGGTTGATGAGGTTTTGAAAAAAGCTTAACATCTTAAGCTACATTCTGCTAAAGGATGTAGCTTTTTTTATTGCTTGAATTTATTAAGCCAAAGCTGTTTTTATGCTATAATAGCCTCAGGTGATGTTATGAAAAATTTATACGATTACAGTTATGAAAAACTTCAATTCCATTTGGTTAATGCGGGGTTTAAACTCTATAATGCCACACAAGTTTTTCAGTGGCTATATAAAAAGCGAATCACAGATTTCGATCAGATGAGCAATATATCAAAGCATTTACGCACGTATTTAAAAAACCACTTTACAACCTCACAAATCGGTTGTTTTACCCAACAAGAAGCCGAGGATGAAACCGTTAAATTTTTATTTTCCCTGGATGATAAACATCTTATTGAGACAGTCTGGATGCACCATTATTATGGGGATTCTTTATGTGTGACCTCACAAGTCGGCTGTAATATTGGTTGTAGCTTCTGCGCCTCAGGCCTCAAGAAAAAAACGCGCAATCTTCGTGTCAGCGAAATGGTCTTACAAGTTTTAAAAGCCGAAGCGCTGCAAAACCAACGCGTCAGTCATGTCGTTTTGATGGGAACAGGTGAGCCGTTTGACAATTTTGAAAACGTCATGGACTTTATCGATATCATCAATCACCCCCATGCCTTTGAAATCGGTAAACGCCACATCACAGTCTCAACCGCTGGTATCGTACCTAAAATCGATGCCTTCGCCAAACGCCAAAGCCAAGTGAACTTAGCGATTAGCTTACATGCGACCAACGATGCGTTGCGCTCTAAACTCATGCCCATCAATAAAGTATACCCCATCAAAAAACTCTTAGATAGCGCCAAACGCTATACCGAAACAACCCACCGCAGGGTGACCTTTGAATACTTGTTGTTAAAAGGTGTCAACGATTCGATGAAAGATGCCGATGACTTGAGCGATCTTTTAAGAGGTCTCAATTGCTATGTCAATTTAATTCCTTATAACAGCGTCGCTGAATTTAACTACCAAGGTAGCGATCTAGCGACACAAGAACGCTTCTATAAACGTTTATTAAAACGTGGTATCACCGCAACACTAAGACAAGAAAAAGGTGCCGATATCGATGCCGCTTGTGGTCAATTGCGCATTAAGGAGGATGAGTAACGGGATGGAAGCCATTTTAAAACGCATCAAAAACGCCACCAAACCCTTAGTCATTATCACAAGCAACGCTCATCAAGAGCGCCTTTTGCGTGCGATGCACGCCCAAAAAATCATCAAACCGGTACAATTCATCGTCAAAAAAGACCTTTTTCAAAGGGTCTTTTTCAATCTAAAACCCCATGCTTTAGACATGGCGGCTAAACATTTCAACACCGATATAAGCATCATTGAAGAACAATGTTCTTATATCCATAAAATAGAGATTGATCGATTATACCACCATCATAATCTTAAGCAATTAAAAGCCTTAAAAACGTATCTCATCGACCAAAATTTATTACAATACCATCGTTTTCGCGATATACAGTTTGAAAACAAAACCCTTATATATTATGGCACATTTTACGATGCCCATCTTTTGCAAATCATCACTGAAATAAAGCAGGATCAAACGGTTGAACACCTAAGTCCCCCATCCCAAAATCAATCGATGCACCTTACCGCTTTTGAAGATAAGGAATCAGAAGTCCGCGATATTATCTTAAGAATTTTAGAACTGACAAAAGACGGCGTTTCTTTAGATAAGATTAAATTATACGATGCGCCCCAAGCCTATCATCATACACTTAAAAGCTTCTTTAGACGTTATCATATCCCTTTGGATTTAAACCAGACTACCCCGCTTATCGCTTTACCCTTTGTGCAAACATTTTTATCCAAACTCAAACAGCAACCCGCATCGTCTTTTCACTTGGCCTTAAAAACAACATTCGAACAGTCAGCTTTGAAACATCTATCGCCTTTTAACCGCAAAGTTTACGATAAATTACTACAAATTGCTAACCCATTAATTGAAGGCGATATGACGTTAGAAGAAGGGTTAAAAGGCTTAACATACCGACTTAAAAGACGCCGTATTAAAACCGTGAACCAAACCGGTGCGGTTGAGAATTTAAGTTATGAGCAACTCGATAGTGAAAATATCCACACCCTCTTTGTCCTCGGCATGGCACAAGGACTCAGACCTCAGATTAAAAAAGACCATGATTTTTTAGATGAAACCGATAAAAATACCATCGACTATCCGACGGTTATCGCCGAAAACAAACTGGAAAAATTGCGTTATCTTGAAGGTTTAAAACTTTTTAAAAACGTTCATTTTTCTTATGCGAAAACCATCGACAACGAACCGTATGAAAAAAGCACCTTACTAACAATCATCGACCCCAAACAAGTCGAACCCCTACCTATCATCGCCCAAACACATAGTTATCGTGACGACAGAATTCGGGTGAAAAACGCTTATGACCAATACCAACTTTACCGCGAACAAAGCCAGGATTTAACCGCTCTTTATCCTTTATTTAAAGATGATATTAAAATCTATGATCATCGCTTTAAAGGTTTGGATAAAGAGACACTAACGCGCTTTTTACGTAAAAAACGAAGTGTTGGCGTTACCGCTATCGAAAATTTTTATCAATGCCAATTTCGCTTCTTATTGTCGCATTTTCTCAACTTAGATACCATCGACAATCCATTTTATCTCGATTTAGGAACGCTTTGTCACGATCTTTTAGAAATCGAGATTGAAAACGCTGAACTTCAGGATGAAACCCTAGATAAAAAGATTACAACCCTCATTAAAAAACGGTCATATTCTAAAAAAACACAAGTCTTTTTTGAACACTTAAAACCGACCCTAAAAGAAGCTTTTTACACGATTAAACAACAAGAAACCATCACCCCATTTGACGTTTATCAACGTGAACTGGCCTTAACTAAAACCTACCCGCTCAACCAGACATTCACCCTCAAAGGGAAGATCGATAAAATTTTTAAAAAAGACAAAGACAGTGTTTTAATCGACTATAAGACCGGGCGGACAAGCTTAGAGCTTAAAACCGCTTATCATGGCATCGGCGCACAACTATTATTTTATGCTTTGATGTATAAAAACACCGTTGAAGATGCCACGATCATCGGCTTATATGAACAACAACTCTTAGGCAAAAATTTCGATAAAAAAGACAATAAAACCCTAGAAAGACAAATCTTTGATTATTATCAAATGCAAGGTATCACGTTAAATAATCCTGAAAAACTAACGGATTTTAATCCTCAATATGAAAGCGACAATCTGATCAAAGGGTTTCACATCAACAAAAAAGATGGCCGGTTAAGCGCAGTGATGAAAACCTTTGAACCAGAGGATTTAGAACGTTTAACCAAGCATCTAGATGCGTTACTTAAAAAGGCGTTTAACGAGATTGAAAAAGGAGATTTCAAGATCAATCCAAAACGGATTGGCAAAAACAATGTCAGCTGCCAGTATTGCCCCTTTAAAGATATTTGTTATCGCGATGAAAGCGATCTTGAAACCCACCCAGAATTTGATCATACCGAATTATTTAAAACCTTGAAAGCGGAGGTGAAATGATGGCTTTTCAATGGAATGAAACGCAAAAACTTGCAATTGAAACCCCAACGCAAAACATCTTGGTCTCCGCAGCCGCGGGTTCTGGTAAAACGGCGGTTTTAACCGCGCGTATCATCCGGTTGATCAAAAGCGGTGTATCTTTAGATAAACTCGTGGTTTTAACGTTTACAAACAAAGCTGCCAAAGAAATGAAAAGCCGAATTCGAGAACGTCTTTTAGAACAAAGCGGTGTCTTTATCGATCTTGATTTACTGGATTCAGCGCATATCGAAACCTTTGATGCTTACGCCCTGCACATTGTAAAAAAATACGGCCATCACCTCAACATATCAAAACAAGCCACCGTGATGGAAAAAACAGAAGCACAAATTGAAAAAAAGCGCACCATTGAGGCGGTCTTTACACAGTATTACGATAAGCCAACCCCGGCATTTTTAGATTATCTTAACGCGTATGCCAACAAAGATGACCACAGCCTACAAGCGCAGATTTTATATTTTTATAATCAATTAGCGCTTCGCCCTAAACTCGCAAAAGACAAACATCAATATATCGACCGTTTTTTCACCGACCAGCATTTTGAAACATTATTCAATAGCTATGAAGCGATGTTGTGTTCCCAAGCAAAAGCTATCTATCATGCGTTTGAAGCACTGGTAGAGAATGGTTTTTCAGACCCTGTGATTCAAAGAGTCGCCAATGAAACTTTAGAAGCTTTGTCGTTTTTAATAGAAGCCACAGATTATGATACCCTTCAGCAAAAACTGACAAACTTTAAAATGCCACGCTTACAAGCAAAAGGCGATGAAGATCCAATCGATGAAGATGAAAAAGAAGCTTTTACACAACAACGAAAACAAATCAATGACAAGCGTTTTACCACGCTTAAGAAAAACGTTGCATACGACAAAAAGACCCATTACCAAAGATTTATGGCTTCAAAAAAACACCTACCTATCATCGTGGATATTTTAGAAGCATTTGAAAAAATGTATCTCACTAGGCAAAAAGAAAAAGAACGCTTTGACTTCCCAAGCATCGCCGCGATGGCCTTAGAGCTTGTGGAAAATTTTCCTGAGATCAACCGACATATAAAGGCAAATACGCATGAGATCTTAATTGATGAATACCAAGATACCAATCCCATGCAAGAAGCTTTTATAACAGCCATCAGCGATGATAATCTTTATATGGTCGGAGACATCAAACAATCCATCTACCGGTTTAGAGATGCCGATGTGTCAATTTTTAGCGAAAAGTATCGGCGCTATAAAGAAAACAATGAAGGTTTGGTGATTGATTTAAATCAAAACTACCGGTCGAGAAAACAGGTTTTAGATGATATCAATGCGGTTTTTACCCCCTTGATGGATGAGACGATTGGCGGGGTTTTATATGACCGCGATCAAAAACTATATTTTGGCAACCAAACCCTAGATGTTGCCGTTGATCATCCTTTTCCTTATGGTGGGTTGATCCATACCTATGATTCTGAGCTAATAAAAGACGCCTTTCCTAAACCCTTCACCGCCAAAACCTTAGAAGCGTTTAAAGCCACGCACTTAATCAAAGAGCTTATGACCAGTCATCCCGGTATTAAAGCTGGCGATGCGAGCCGTGAACTACGCTATGGCGATATCGCCATCTTGATCGATCGCAGTACCGATTTCAAGATGTTTAAAGACGTCTTTGACACTGAAAATATCCCCCTAATCCTACATAAAGAAGCGCCCTTTTTGGATCATAACGATGTGATGGCGTTAAAAAGTTTATTGATTTTAATCGATACCCTCCATACAAATACGATCGATGAGACCTTTATACACGCTTTTTTAAGTGTGACACGCTCATTTATCTTTCAGTACCAAGATGCGGATATCTTTGCGTTTGTCCAAAAGATTCAAAAGACCACAAAAGCTTGTACAAAAACCAAACTTATACACGATCAAACCTTTGGGTCGTTTTTCCAAAAACTGTATGATTTAGTTGAAAACGTCAAATGCTTAGCGCTTCATGAATTACTAGAAAGCGCCATCGACGTTTTTGAAGTTGAAGCCAACATGGTGCACCTTAAACAGACCAACACAGCTTTAAAACGTTTGGATACATTGCGTCAGGTAGCTAAAAATCAAAGCCAAGACGGGCTTGATTTAAAAGCGTTCTTAGCTTATTTTGATGAGGTTATCACCTTAGATGAAGACATTGAAACCGCCCAACCGATGTCATTTCATCAAAACGCCGTTCATCTGATGACGATGCATAAAGCCAAAGGCCTGCAGTTTCCTGTGGTTATCTTACCCCATTTAGATAATGCCTTCCGATTTACTGAGGCAAGAGCGTATGCCTTTCATAAAAGCTATGGTTTCTTACTAAAAGGCGATATGGAAGACGGCTTGGTGAAAAGTTTTTTGTTTGATTTGGAAAAACAAAGCGAAAAAATCGAAATTATCAGTGAGCGTTTACGTCTTTTCTATGTGGCACTTACAAGAGCCATCGATCAAGTTCATCTCATCATGCCAAAACCGACTACTTCTAGACCTCGTCCGCTCACCGATTTTACCAAGACGACATTTTCATCATTTTACGATATGATCATCGGCATCGCTGATCGTTTATCCTGGCATCGTCAATCCTTTGATGCGGCAGCATATAAAGATAAAATCAACTATCATAAACAACAAAGCCGCCAAAAAATGCCAAGCGAGAAAAAACATTCTAAAACGTATCAAGCCCCAAAATTTGAAACAACAGAAAAACTTTCTCGCTCTTATGCGCATGGGGTGAAAACCTTCTTGAGTTTAGAAGAAATTAAAGTTATGGCTTATGGGGATTTATTACACAATGTTTTAGAACATCTTGATTTTTATGCCCCCATCGCCCCACAACTCGATCAGATGGCGCTTGATGAAGAAGAAAAAGCGGTTATTCAGACATTCTTCACCCAACCCTTTATGCAAGATAAAGCATTGCAGGGGGTTTACAAAGAACATCCGTTTTTATACGCGGATGACGATAGCGATGTTCGTGGTTTTATCGATTTACTCATCGAGACAAAATCAACCTTTATGGTCATTGACTATAAACTTAAAAATATCGATAAACCAGAATATATCACGCAAGTCGAAGGCTATGTCAATACCTTACGTATGTTGAGTGATAAACCGGTAGAAGGCTATTTATACTCTATTTTAGACGGTACGTATAAAAAGGTTGTCTAGGAGGTCTATATGATTAAATTTGAACAAGTATCAAAGATTTATCAAACCGGTAACATTAAAACAAAAGCCCTAGATCATGTCGATGTTGAAATTTCTGCGGGCGATTTCGTGGTTATTTTAGGTCCCTCAGGCAGCGGGAAGAGTACGATGTTGAATTTGATGGGCGGGTTGGATTTACCAACCGAAGGCAATGTCACCGTCGATGCGATGCCCATCAGTACATTTGATGAAAAAAAGCTGGTGCAATTTAGAAGAAAGCATATCGGTTTTGTCTTCCAAGAGTACAATCTTTTGCCCACGCTAACCAGTTATGAAAATATCGATATGGCCTATCATCTTTCCGATGATCCTTTGGATATCGATACTGCGTTAAAACAAGTCGGTCTTACAAAACACAAAGACAAATACCCCTATGAACTTTCTGGTGGCGAACAACAACGCGTCTCCATTGCCAGAGCTTTGGTAAAACAACCAAAAGTCTTGTTTTGTGATGAACCGACCGGTTCTTTGGACGAAGATATTGCCAAGCAAATACTGAAAGTTCTACAAAACCTAAATCAAACGATGAAGACAACCATTATCGTTATTACCCACAACACCGCAATCGCTCAAATTGCGGATCGCGTGATTCATCTTAATTCGGGTAAAATTGTCAAAGACATCCGGGTAAAAACAAAAGTTGATTCTATGGAGATATCATTCAGTCCATGATGATCTACAAACACGTTTTAAGAACGTTTGCGAAAAAGAAATTAACGTTATTTTTACTCGGTATTGTCATTATGTTGTCTTCGTTTGTCTATGTGGCTTTGCATATGGGAGCTGCCACGATCGAAAAAGCAACAGAAGCCTATTTTGATGATTATAATCAAGAGGATTTTGTCTTTGAAATGAGTCCTTATATCACCCCAAAAGAACATCAGCTTGATTTGGAACACTGTGTGATTCAAGCCCCAACCATGCCCGCGTTATACCAACAAGATAAAGCGTGTTATTACGAACTCATCGATCAACGAATCACAGCCTTAAAAACCCTTGAAGCGATTACGCTTGAAGCTAGGTTTTTTAAAGATATCACGTCTGTACAAAACGACCACACACACCGGTTTCGTTTAATGCAGGAAACTGTGGCTATTAATCGAAGCTACTATACTCAAGGACAAAAACCGGCGTATGAAAACGAGATAGCGATTTTAGAAAATTATGCCAATCATAACGATATTAAGATTGGCGATACGCTTGTAATTCGCGGGGAAGACTATGAAGTTACCGGTTTTTTGTTATTGCCGGATTATACCTTACCGGTGTTTGACCACGTCTTTGCGTATGGTACCGAATCACAAACGTTAATGATGGTGCATCCTGATTTCTTTGATGCGCTATCAGAAGCGCCGAACTATCATCTGGGTGGCATATTTTTAGATGAGCCTTTTGGTGTGAGTGAGTTTTATGAACGACACGATACGGAAAATTATGGCATACAACATATGATGTTGACGGAAAATAACATTCGTTCTGGCGCCATCTATACCGAAATTCAAGCCTCCTATGCCAGCGGTCTATTTATCAGTATCATCATCGCCTTTATCGGCATTGTCATCGTCGGTTTGATGATGAAAAAGACCTTAGAACAATCACAACGACCTTTTGGTATTTTAAAAGCTTTAGGCATGGAAAAAAAGGAATTGATGTGGCCTTATTTGACGCTTATCTTAGGTTTTTCTTTCTTGGCGCTTTGGCTGGGCTATATGATTGGATTCCTCTTCGCCCCAATATTGCGAGATGTGTATTTGGCCTTTTATCTATTACCAAAAACCGATGTTGAATTTTCTTTTTTGGCGCTTCTCATTGGAGTTTTCGCACCGTTTTTAGTGCTGTTTGTGATGGGTTTTTTCATCACGAATCGACTGTTAAACCAAGATGCTTTACATATGATGCATCCGCCGATTACGAAAATGGCTAAAGTTCATCAAAGTCGCTTGCGACGCTTGATAAATAAACTGGGCTTTAACACCCGCTATCAAACCATTTTTATGTTGCGGCATAAACTTAAGGTCCTCATCTATGCCGTTGGGGTTTTCTTTGCTTTTTTCCTTAGCTTCTTAGCACTTGGGATGCTCGATGTTTTTGAAGCCACCGTCACCGATTATTACGATTCTGTTCATTACACCCATATCGGATATTACCCTGAAGAAGCCCAACCCGGAGACAAAGTGATTGAGATAAACGCTTTAATTTATGAATCTCCAGCAATGTTGATTGGGCTTTCTGAAAACCAAACCATGCATCCATTGTTTGATAAAGATGGCCGTGATTTAACCCCGCGTTTAAATGAAGGACTCGTCATTTCGCAAAGCTTTGCGTTGTTAAACGATCTTGCGCTTAATGACCGTATCGAGATTTATCTTGGGGCTCAAAAAGAAACCTATACCGTGGTTGGTGTCGCTAATATTTATCCAGGGGATCACGTATTTACAGATCGCGCGATGCTTGCTAAGACGTTTTTTAACGATGCCGATTACTATAACACCATCTATGCCGATTATCCTTTGGATGAGACACAATTTCAATCGGTTTTCAGCGTCGATACGCTATTGAATCAAATCGATGATTTGAACGAAGTGACCATGCAAGTTTTTTATGTGATTGTATTATCGGGCCTTTTCATCGGGTTGATTATTGTCTATTTGTTAAGTGTTTTAATCGTGGAAGACCACTACGTCCATATCGCCTTGTTTAAAATGCTGGGTTATGATGATCAAGCGATTCATACGATCTTACTTGGGGGCTATCGAAAACTCAATATTGTGTTATTCATACTTTGTATTCCCTTTACGTTATGGGTCTTTGTTTTATTTAGAAACTTCTTTGCGATGATGTTTGGCTTTATCTTTGTGATGTCATTAAATCCATTACATTTATTCGGAATCGCCCTACTTTATGTTATTATTTTTATGGTAGCGAGCCGACATGCGAAAAAGAAAGTAACCGATGTTGCTTTAAGTGTTGCGCTAAAAGTCTACCAAAATTGAGGGTTATATGAAAGAAGCGAGAATTGTAAAACTCATCGGTGGTATCTATACATTAAAAACCGAGGATAATGAAAAAATTGCGCTCAAACCACGCGGTTTATTTCGCCATGAGAACATCGATCCCAGGGTTGGGGATGTCGTGTTGTTTGATGATGATTTCATCCAAGAAGTCAAACCCCGCCAATCGATTCTAAAGCGGCCTTCAATCGCCAATGTGGATCAAGCCTTTTTAATTAGTGGCGCTAAGGAACCTGAGTTTAGTTTCTTCTTGTTGGACCGATTCTTGGTTCATACAGAACACGCCGGGATCGATGCAATTATCGTTATCAACAAGATTGATCTTTTAAGCCCTGCAGCCTTAGAAACACTTAAAGAACAATTTCGCCATTATGAAAAGTACTATACCATTTATTTTGTCAGTGCAAAACAAGAAGCAACCCTCCATGATTTACGGGCTGAATTTAAAGATAAAGTCAGCGTCTTTGCCGGTCAAACCGGCAGTGGCAAAAGCAGCATTCTCAATGCGATTGACCCGAGTTTAAAACTAAAGACGCAAATGATCTCTAAAGCTTTAGGGCGCGGACGTCATACCACAAGACACAGTGAATTAATCGATCTTTTCGGTGGCTTGGTCGCCGATACACCAGGATTTTCAAAACTGGATTTTGAAAGTTTAGATGCGACCGACATTAAAGATTGTTATATCGATTTTATTTCTTATACCGAGGCTTGTAAATTCCGGGGTTGCTTGCATCTAAAAGAACCGGGCTGCGCGGTTAAAAAAGCCGTTGAAGACCATGAAATACCACGTTTGAGATATGAAAACTATATCCGTATTCAAACCGAAGTTTCGCAAATGAAAAAACGATATTAGGAGTGTTTAAAATGAAAATAGCCCCTTCTATACTGGCCTCAGATTTTGCTAATTTAAGCGCTGAGCTAAACACCATTAGCGCGGCGGATTGGATTCACATCGATGTTATGGACGGTCATTTTGTCCCTAATTTAACGTTTGGTGCGCCGGTGGTCAAGGCGATCAGAAATCATACCGACAAACCCTTTGATACCCACTTAATGATCAGTAACCCCGAACAATATCTGGATGATTTTATCGCCGCAGGCAGCGATCATATCACGTTTCATATTGAAACGGTTAAATCGCCTAAAGCGCTTATTGATAAACTTCATAAACATAACGTTAAAGCTGGCCTGTCTTTAAAGCCGAAAACCCCTGTGAAGGATATCGAACCTTATCTAAAGGATATCGACGTGGTTTTGGTTATGAGCGTTGAACCAGGGTTTGGTGGTCAAAGTTTTATCGAGAAGACCCTTGCCAAAATGCAAAGGTTGTCGGACCTTAAAAAAAGGCATAACTATAGCTATGAGATTGTCGTCGATGGTGGTATCAACGAAACGACCGCAAAGCAGTGCCGGGATGTTGGGGTCGATGTTTTGGTGGCGGGGTCGTATATCTTTAAGGCTAAAGACCGCAACGAACGAATCCAGAGGTTAAAATTATGATTGTTAAAATATTTGTTAATCCTCTAAGCTATTCGATCGATAAAGTGTATCAAAAAGAGGAAAACGAGCTTTGTATTGGCGTCGATAAAGGCGCTTATTATGCGCTTCAAAAAGGTATCAATCTTGAACTAGCCCTAGGCGATTTTGACAGCGTCAGTCAACGTGAACTCGCCTATATTAAAAAACATGCGAAAAAGACCCAAACTCATGCTATAAGAAAAGATAAAACCGATAGTGATTTGGCTATCAGTGAAGCTTTAAAACTCCATCCTGATCGCATTGAAGTTTACGGCGGTATCGGGAAGCGCCTAGACCACACCTACGGGAATCTCATGTTTTTAAAACGGGGTAATATTATTTTGCGTACGGATGATCAAAAAGCCTTTGTCTTAGAAGCAGGAAGCTACGGCATTACCCATGATTATGATTATATATCGTTTTTTGCGATAGAACCTATCAAGAAACTAACCTTGCGTGGTTTTTCGTTTGAAATCAAAGATTATGATTTAGCCGTGGATGATCCTTTATGCATCTCGAATCAAGGTGAAGGTGTCGTCAGTTTTGAAAAAGGCCGTTTATTGGTTATCCAAGCCAACGATTAAAAAAAACACTGCGGATTCGCAGCGTTTTCAAAAAGAAGAAGATTTATGAACAATGGTTTTCCATAATAAAAGTCGACATG
Organism: Mollicutes bacterium; assembly: GCA_003558105.1. Taxonomy (GTDB): domain Bacteria; phylum Bacillota_I; class Bacilli_A; order Izemoplasmatales; family Izemoplasmataceae; genus B1SED10-225. Next base: position 28,435 of record PWMS01000096.1, read on the forward strand.
TCGACCTTTACTAAAGCATCAATTAAGCACGGGTTAAATTACTTTTTTTAAGTGCGCGAGCAGAGACAAATACTGTTTTCTTCTCGCCATTTTCGTCAATGATTCTAACCTTTTGTAAGTTCGCTTTCCACTTTCTACGTGTCGCAGTCTTAGAGAAAGAACGACTATTTCCAGTTAGATTTTTCTTGCCTGTGATATAACATGCTTTGGCCATACGTCATCCTCCATTCACTTTAGAATCGTTGTCCGTAAAACCTAATAAATTATACCACAATAAAATTAAATTGCAAGATAATCTGCGAAAAAAATGTGAAACGGTTAGAAATCGCTAATATGTTGCATATTAGCCTACATTATGATAAAATAAAATGACTATAAATATTAAGGTTATCAAAGTATTTTTTAGACAAAACAATTAGACATCGAACCTATAAAAAAAACGGAGGATATGATTATGTGCCCAAAGGAAATCGATGGAAATTTAATGAGAATTATCATCACAAACGGTAGTATAAAATTAAAAAACAACCATCAATACATAAATGATTTAAACGTCTTTCCAGTGCCAGATGGCGATACTGGAAGCAACATGCAATCAACGATGATGTCGGGCGTAAAAGCGATTGAATCCCTAGATGACGCCACGATTGAAAATATTGGTAAAGCCTTATCACGCGGGCTTTTAATGGGCGCAAGAGGCAACTCTGGCGTTATTTTGTCACAGCTTTTTAGCGGATTTGCCAAAGCATTTTCATCGTTGAAGACAGCCAATGCCAAAGAATTTATTCAAGGCTTACAACAAGGTGTAAAACAAGCTTACAGTGCCGTAATCAACCCCGTTGAAGGCACGATTTTAACCGTGGCAAGAGAAGCTGCTGATAAGGCAGAAAAAGACGTCACTGAAGATGCTGATATTACGGATGTATTGAAGGTTTATTTAGAAGAGGCTAAAATGTCCTTGGAAAGAACGCCCGATCTTTTGCCTGTATTAAAAGAAAGTGGCGTCGTAGATAGCGGTGGTGCTGGATTAATTGTCATTATTGAAGGCATGATTGACGCCTTGGAAGGCGATATCATCAAAGAAGAGCGTTCTGCTCGAAGAGCCGCTCAAAAAACAGAAGCTCAACGCGAGACTGAAATTGAAGAATTCGGTTATTGTACAGAATTCATCATTCAACTTGATCATGAGAAAAAATTTAATAAAGATAAACTGATTCGCCAATTGAACCGTCTTGGAGATTCTATCGTGGTGGTAGCCGATGAAGAAATTTGTAAAGTCCACGTTCACACTAAAAATCCTGGTGATGCGCTTAATATCGGTCAAAACTATGGCGAATTTGCCAATTTGAAAATTGAAAATATGACCATGCAACATACCGAGACCTTACTTCATGCTCCCCCTAATGATGGCGAACCACATATGTGTGGGCATGAACACACCGAATATGATTTAGGCCCTCGGAAAAAATTTGGGTTAATAACCGTGGTCAATGGTGATGGTCTGCATGATATGTTTAAAGAGATGGGCGTTAATTACGTGATTGACGGCGGCCAAACCATGAATCCATCAACCCAAGATTTTATCGATGCGGTTGAATTGGTTAATGCCGATAATATCTTAATTATCCCCAACAATAAAAATGTTATGTTGAGTGCTGAGCACGCCTCAAAAGCGATTGAAGATAAAAACGTTATCGTCTTGCCTGCCAAAACGATACCGCAAGGCTATGCGGCATTGACAATGTTCGATGCAAACCAAGAAGTTGAAGCCGCGGTCGAAGAGATGAAAGAATTAATCGACCATGTTGTAAGTGGTGAAGTGACTTATGCGGTTCGCGATACAAAAATTAATGGATTTGAGATTAAAAAAGGCGATTATCTCGGCATCAAAGAAGGCAAGATAATCACCACTAAAGAAACCCGTTTAAAAACCACCCAAGCTTTGCTTGATGAACTGATTTGCGAGGACGCTGAGATTATCACCATCATGGTTGGTGAAGAGGTTGATAAAAAAGAAGTTGAGAAAATTCGTGAATACATCGAGAAACATTTCCCTGAGATAGAAATTGAAGTCATTCAGGGCGAACAAAGCATATACGATTATTTATTAGCTGTAGAATAGAGGACCGAAAGGTCCTTTTTATTTTGATTTCATGATATAATACGACTAGGTGATAGTATGCAATTAACAGACTTAAAAGGCATTGGTCAAAAGCGCGCTGAGAAACTAAAAGCGTGTCATATCCACACGCCTTTCGCCTTGGCTTCCACTTTTCCTAAACGCTATATTCATCGTCATATCACTGGTTTTAAAGATGCAAAAGTAGAAGAAACCATCTACTTAAAAGCCAAGGTTAAAAGCAAACCCAAAGTATTTTTTATCCGTCGCAACTTATCCAAACTAACATTAAAATCGGCTGTAGATGCCCACGAATTTAGCGTGGGTATTTTTAACCAACATTATTTACGTCAGCATTTGCATATTGATACAGACGTTATCCTATACGGGAAATTCTCTGAAGCCAAACGAAGCTTCACCGCCCAAAAAATTTTCTTAGCCAAACATTTTGTAGAAGGGTATATCCCAATTTACAATATGGATAACATCCCCGATCCAACCTTTTATAAATTGACTCAAACCGCCCTTGCACAAGTTGAACCACCAAAAGAGTATTTACCTAGGGCTTTGTTAGAAAAATACAAGTTATTTAACATTGAACAAATATACACACACATTCATCAACCCAAGCATGAAAAGATTTATCATCAACTTATGCGACGGTTAAAATTTGAAGAACTCTTTTTATTCCAACTCAAAATGCGTTATCAAAAAAGCTTGCGTCAAACATCGATAACCCCCACTACCGATCAATCGTTTGATATTTTAAACCCTTTTTTTGAATCACTTGATTTCACCCTCACAAACGAACAGTTAACAAGCTTAAAAGCCATCATCTCAGACTTACAATCAGCCAAGACGATGTATCGTTTATTACAGGGGGATACGGGCTCAGGCAAGACGATTGTGGCTTTCTTGGCGGCCTGTTATGTGATGTTACATCAAAAACAAGTCGCTTTTATGGCGCCAACGGAAATTTTAGCCAAACAACATGCTCAAACGTTTCAAAAACACTTTGCCCATACCCCCTTTAAGATGGTCTATTTATCGCAATCCTTAGATAGAGAAACGCTCAAAGATACCGCGCGTCAAATCACGATGCATGAAGCTGATTTCATCATTGGCACACACAAGTTATACAGCGAAAGCATCGCCTATCATGATTTAGCGTTTGTCATCACCGATGAACAACATCGCTTTGGGGTCAATCAACGAAAACAACTCACAAAAAAAGGTGCGTACGCCCATCGACTTCATTTGAGTGCTACCCCCATTCCTAGGACGCTCGCCCAAAGTTTATATGGAGATATGGATGTTAGTACCATTACAAAAAAACCCATGCAGCAAACGACAGTAACCACCAAAATTCATCCTGTATCTTATGAAGCCAGTTTATTTCAAACGATTGAAAAAACCGTACGCACCAAACACAAAGTATTTATTGTCTCGCCTGTTATCGAAACCTCAGAAACCTTTGAACATAGCCTTAAAGCCCTTTATAAACGCTATTCAAAACGCTTTAAAACGTTGAATGTCGGAATCTTGCACGGTCGGATGTCACAAACAAAGCAAGATGATATCTTACATCGCTTCAAAGAAGATCAACTCGATATTTTAATCGCAACCACCATCATTGAGGTCGGTATTGATTTTCCCAACGCGACGTTGATGATCATTTATCATGCTGAGCGTTTTGGTTTTGCCCAACTCCATCAACTTAGAGGTCGCGTTGGCCGTGGCACGGTTGATTCGGTTTGTGTTTGTCTATATCAAAACAGCGATGAAGCCCCTGCTCGTTTGGCTGAGTTCAAAGCAACAACCGATGGCTTTCAACTCAGCCAGTATGACTTATCCTACCGTGGTCACGGTGATTTGATTGGGACCCTTCAAAGCGGTTATATCGCTTTTCGCTATACCGATCTTGCCCGCGATCAAAACATCTTAGAAGTCGCGGTGAAAGAGGCGAAAGCTTATAGCGCCACAATTTTTAACCCGAGCGAAAAAACCTACCAACACTTGCGCCACATGATTAAAGAACAACTGAACCAAGCAAGGTAAAAAGCTTTTAAGTCCATTATTTTATGCTATAATGGGAATACATATTAAGAAGAGGTGGTTGACATGATTAAAATTGCTATTGATGCCATGGGCGGCGATTTTGCCCCTAGAGAACAAATTGACGGCGCTTTAAAAGCGCTCGCAGAAATTTCTGACATTGAGATTACGCTGTATGGGGATCCTGAGAAAATCAAACCATACATTAAAGACGAAAAAAGAATTCGTATCGTCGCGAGCGATGGCGTTATTGATATGGGAGAAAAAGACCCTATCAAAGCGATTCGCAGTAACCGGAAATCATCGATGGCGATGGCTTTGAGCAGCGTCCGCAAAGAAGAAAACGATGCGGTTGTATCCAGTGGCGCTACCCAAGCTTTAATCGCTGGCGCTCATATTTTGGTGGGCCGGATGAAAACCATGAAACGTACCGCGATAGCCCCAGTTTTACCGACCGCTTCAAAAAAACATTTTATCCTTTTAGATAGTGGTGGCAATCTAGAAATAAAACCTGAATATATGGTACAACAAGCCTATTTTGCCAGTATTTATGCAAAAGAGATTTTAGGCGTTGAAAAGCCCAAAGTAGGTCTAATTAACATCGGGACTGAAGAAGGTAAAGGACGCCAGCTTGATACTGACGCTTACACGTTATTTCAAGAAAATAAACACATCGATTTTGTGGGTAACGTAGAACCTAAAGAAATTTTAGACCCGCCTTGTGATGTTATGATTTCTGATGGGTTTACCGCCAATATTGTGATGAAAACCATCGAAGGCACAGCTAAAGGCATGTCTAGTATTATGAAAGAAGAATTGATGCGTGGTATCTTAGGCAAACTGGGTGTTATTTTATTGTTGAAAAATTTAAAGTGTTTCAAAAAACGTTTGGCCCCAGAAGAAATTGGTGGCGCCATGATTTACGGCCTTAAAGGCGTCGTTATCAAAGCCCAGGGTTCATCGCAAGCCGATGGCTTTTATAATGCGATTAAACAAGCCGCCCATGTCGTTAGACAGGATGTTATTGGCAAAGTCTCAGCCATCATCGAAAGCGAGGCCAATCAAGATGGTTAAACTCGAACAGTTTTTTAATTTAAACTTCCACAATCAACAATTGTTAAAAACCGCATTAACCCATTCTTCATTTGCAAATGAAGAACAATGTGAATCCAATGAACGCTTGGAATTTGTCGGTGATGCGGTTTTAGATGTCATCGTGGCTAAATACCTTTATGAAGAAGACAAACACTATAACGAAGGCGATTTAACAAAAAGAAGAGCAAAATACGTCTGCGAAGCCGCTTTAGTAGAATACGCCAAGGCATGTGATTTAGGCAACTATCTCTTACTTGGACACGGCGAAGAAAAAAGTGGGGGTCGTCAGCGCGTTGCTTTATTAGCCGATGCCTTTGAGGCATTCATCGGTGCCATCTTTTTAGACAAGGGCATCGATGAATGTTACAAAGTCGCCAATAAAGTTATTTTCCCCCTCCTCGAACAAGAAGAAGAAAAAAACTTTATCGATTTTAAAAGCCATCTACAGGAATTGGTCCAATCAGACAAACGGCAACTATTTTATAAAGTTATTGATGAACAAGGCCCTTCACACAACAAAACCTTTACGATTCGCGTTTATATGGATGATATTTTAATGGGCGAAGGTAAAGGTAAAAGCAAAAAAGAAGCGGAACAACATGCCGCCGAAATCGCATTGAAAAAACTTGCCAAAAAAAGCATAAAATTTTAGAGGTGAAAGTATGAAACACATCCTCAAACATTTGATCGACGAGGGCATTATCGACTTTAACAAGCTTGTGCTTAAGTATTATCATAAATTCGATTTAAACGAGCGTGAAGCGATGGCATTACTTAAACTTTTTGCCCTACAACAAGAAAATGAAAAGATTATTCAACCGAAAAAATTCGCCAAATGGTTGCGAAGTTCTTCAAACGACACGGAAAACATATTAAGTAGCCTGATTGAAAAAGGCTATTTAATTATTCATCTAAGCGAAGACGACGAAGGTAAGGAATGCGAATCTTTTAACATTGACTATTTTTTAACCAAAGTCTTTGATCACATTAAACACACCAAAGAAAAACAAAAAGAAAACACCTTATCACAAATTGTTGATTATTTAGAAGATATTCTCAGCAAGCCATTGAATCAATTGGATTTAGAATTAATCAAAGCTTGGGTTTTTGAAGAACAATACGACATCGATATGATTAAAACCGCCGCTAATGAATCACTAAAAAGAAAATATCCTTCTTTAAAAACCATCGACCATATTTTGCGTAACCAACTAAAAGCTCAAGATACCACCACCCCTGCCAACAAAGAAGCCTTAAAGGAGTTCTATAAACTATGGGAAGAGTAGAAGCCATCATGTCGGCTTTGGATGAGATGTTCCCCAACGCCGAATGCGAACTAAATCATACCAACGCTTTAGAACTACTCATTGCGGTGATGCTCAGTGCCCAAAGTACCGATGTATCGGTGAATAAACTCACCAAAACCCTATTTCAAAAATATCAATCCTTACAAGATTTTATCGATGCGCCTTTGGCTGTTTTAGAAAACGACATTCGTCGCATCGGTCTTTATAAAAACAAAGCAAAAAACATTAAAAAGGCCTGTCTTGCGATTCAAACCCACCACAAGGGCGGTGTCCCAGCAAGCCAAGAAGCCTTAGAGGCATTACCGGGGGTAGGAAGAAAAACCGCTAACGTTGTTTTAAGCGTTTGGTATGATGTCCCGCGAATCGCGGTAGATACCCATGTTGAGCGGGTAGCCAAACGGTTGAAATTGGCTTATAATTCAGATTCAACCTTAAAAGTCGAAGAAAAACTCATGCGTAAATTTCCCAAAAACCAATGGTCGCAACTACATCATCAAATTATTTTCTTCGGACGCTATCATTGCACCGCAAGAAATCCAAACTGCCAGGCGTGTCCTTTGATATCTTGGTGCCGTTATCCCAACATTTAACCACAATTTGTGGTTTTTTTTCTTGTTTTAAAAATTCAAATAAAACGCAGTTATAACCTATACTTATACAGTGTATCACTTCAAGTGTAAAATAAGTTTTAAATTTTCAAAATATACCCCTTTTTTTATATCCTTATGGTTATTATAATGAGGATAAAAAAACAGGAGGATCAAATGCAAACAAAACAAATTAAGAAGTTTATGAAAAAGAAACTCGAGTTCCATCTAGCCTCATCGACAAACTATATTGCGGCCGCCGCAAAAAACGAACGGATTAGAAGAAAATTAACACAGATGCAAGTTGTGGAGGCATATTGTTACACCAATGGATCAAAACTTGAAAGGATGACAATCATCCCTTCCAAACAACTAGTTGAAGAAACAGGAAAGGCTTTGGGATTACCTCTTACAGTGATGAGGAAGCGTCTTGAAGAAGGACAAATATTAAAAGAAGCGTTACGCGCATTTTACTATTTTGATTTTAAAAAACTAGAGAGTATCCATAAAGAAATGCAAGGCTTAAAATTAGAATTAACCAACGACATCTTCAGTTTATTTACAACAGTCTTGCGAAATGATAGTCATAAAAGCAAACCGATTATCGAAAGATGTATCAATAATATTTCGAACATGGATTATTTTAGTACTATCGCTGTTATATTTCTCAATGCTTATCATTGTTACAACAATCATGAATATAAAAAGGCAAATGAACTTATTGAAAGTCTTGAAGATGCCCATGCATTTACAAATATATTTGCGATTTTATATCATGAGCTAAGATATAAAATTAAGTCAAAAATTAATCACAATGCCGTTGCAGCACTCTCATACCAGCGTGCGCTTGATTTAATGAAGATAAATTTTCAATCAAGTCGCTTTCATCAACTACGTCTATATTCGATTGAACAGATGAGTGAGGAGTCCATCATAAAAGCTCATGAAGCTTTTAAAGATATGGCTATTGAAAATATGGACCATCGTACGAAAAATCATTATTTTTATTTAGATTTAAAACTTAAGTTCAAACGATTTAACATGTTTGATTCAAATATCTTTGATTATTTAAATCACAACTATAAAGATTCTTATTATTATCAATGCCTTATTATTATAAGTAGGAATTGTAAGGAAAAAGTAACAACAAAAATTGCGCATCTATTTGAAAATGCGCCCGAACAATTTTTGCTTGAAAGAATGCTTTATACCGTCCAACGAAAATCTGGTGAATCGTTAATTGAATACATCAATGAAGTCGCTTTTCCGATGGCGATTCAATTAGATTCTGTGACTTACATTAAATATTTTGGTCAGAAACTAATCGATGATAAAATTAGCCATAACCGCTATAAAGAGGCCTTTTTCCTTGAACGTCGCTACCAAAGTGCGATAAAAAAAATACAAAGTACCTAAAGCAAGGTTAAAAAAATCTCCGAAAGTGATATAATTATTTTGGAGGTTTTTTTTATGCAAAAAGAAGCGCGCAGTCAAATGTTAGGTCATATGAATGTAAAAAAATTATTGGTTAAATTGTCGGTACCAGCCACGGTAGCGATGTTTATCAATGCGCTTTATAATTTTGTTGATACCTTGTTTGTATCTTGGTCTGATGGTGAGATTGCCATCGGCGCGCTTTCAATCGCCTTCCCGATTCAAATGATTGTCATTGCGATTGGTTTGATGATTGGAATCGGAAGTTCATCAATCTTTTCTCGTGCTTATGGCCGTGGCGATGAGGATTCTATGCGACGCGTGGTTAATACCGCTTTATTGGTTACTTTGGTATTATCCGTTGTTATTACGACGATTGGCTTGTTCATGTTGGATGATTTACTTAGATTTTTTGGGGCGACCGCGTCGAATATCGGTTATGCAAAGGATTATTTACGCTTAATTCTCATTGGACTAACCCCCTTTTCGTTATCGATTGTTTTAAACAATTTAACCAGAGCCGAAGGTCGGGCCAATGTGGCGATGTTTTCGCTTTTAATTGGTGCAGGGCTTAATATTATACTTGATCCCTTCTTTATATTTGATTTTGGTCTTGGTATGGGCGTCACCGGTGCAGCCTTGGCCACGGTAATCTCGAAAACAGCCTCATTTATCTTCATCTTCATGATGGCTTTAAGCCCTAAATCGACCTTAAAAATTAATCTAAGGAAATTATACAAGGTCGATTTTAAGATGATCGGTGAAATTTCAGCGATTGGCATGCCGACATTTGTGAGAAATATTCTCGCGGCTGTCTTGGTTATTATCATCAACAATCTTATTAACTTTTATGCGAGCGGTGATCCCGCTATTTATATTTCTATTTATGGTGTGATTACACGTATGACCATGTTTGCTTTATTACCTGGTTTAGGTCTTGTACAAGGCTTGACCCCGATTGTGGGCTTTAATTTTGGGGCCCAATTTTACCGTCGTTTGCATGAAGTCATCAGCTATGCTACCAAGCTTTTGGTTGCGTATTTCTTTATTGTGTCTGTTTTGGTTATCATCTTTGCGGAATATATTTTCTTGATGTTTTCTAGTGGAGAGAATAGCGCATACTTCATTGAATATGGCGCGATGGCTTTACGGGTTGTTGCTTTAGGCTTCACCTTGATTTCTTTCCAAGTCCTTCTAAGCAGTACTTATCAAGCGATGGGCTATGCGTTTAGAGCTTTCATTGTCGCTTTATCAAGACAGTTTTTCTTATTTGTACCATTGGCTTTCTTATTGACACAGTGGCTCGGCCTCAACGGTATATGGTGGGCTTTTGTTACCGCTGATGTGATTGCGGGCTTGTTATCCTTCGGTGTTTATATGTACGAAATGTATGACTTAAAACGAAAAATTGTCTAAAAAAAGCCTGTTTGACTTTGAACAGGCTTTTATTGTGTCTTTTTTAGACTAGATTTGTTTTTGTACATTTGTTTATCGACATCGATTAATGATTCTTCGATTTCTTTCTTAGTAATCGCAGGATTTTTTTTCAATACTACAACCCCATAAGCGACCGAAACATTTTTGTGATATTTTTGTAAAAGATGGTTGATCTCGGTGATTAAAGCTTCAATATTGAGGGGTTTGTCTTTCGGGGTTAAAACTGCGAATTCGTCGCCCCCTATGCGGTAAAGCTCACTTTCGATGGGTTCAACTTTCTTTTGTACGAACGTTGAAAACTTAACCAAGACTTCATCGCCCTTGGAATGGCCGAGTTCGTCATTTATCAGTTTAAAATTATTGAAGTCAATCATAATTAGTATCATACTTTGTTTTTTTGTCAAGGTTTGAATGTCTTTGAAAAATTTTCTTCGATTGCCGGTGTTGGTGAGATAATCCGTGTTACCGACACGATGTAACTTCTCATTCAACTCGGTTAACTCAACATTTCTTTGTTCAAGCTTTCTTTGCGTATTGATTAAATCGCTGTTCAATTTGGTGACTTCTTCTAAAAAAACGCTATTGTCATCATCACCAACTTGTTGTGAGAGGGCTTGAGCTCGCCTGAGCATATTGGTTTGCTGGTTGTTGATACGGATGACTTCGTTTAATACATGCAGGGTTGATTCTGATTCGTTTAAAGACATACAGATGATGTCCTCACCATACTGTAACATCGATAATGTCGTCTTTATCATCTGGTCTTTGAAGCCAAAGACAATCTCACCACCAAAGCTATAATCATCTTCATTGGTGTCTTTTAAAAATTCCATGAAACGATTAAGGGAGGTAGGCTCTATGTAATTGACAAGATTATCGCCCTTATGAAACAATTTGACATCCTCATCTTGACCGATGACTTTTTTTATATAGGCTTCTTCATCGATGATAAGCGCAAAGGCCTCAGGCTGTTTTAGCGACAAGCTGACCACCTACCTTTAACGCATCGACAGCGTTTTTCGCAAACCCATCCGCACCGATTATATTGTGCAAAGCCGTATCGTGTAAGAAGGGTTGTCCTCCGATAATGATTTTAACGTGATCTAAACGCGTCTCATCACGAATCATTGCTACGGTTTTTTTCATATCACCGATATGGATGGGCAAAGTAATCGATAAGGCGATGATATCAGGTTGGAAATCTAGGGCATATGCAACAATTTCTTTTGGGGGAATATTACAGCCTAAATATTGGGTTTGATAGCCATCAATTTCAAAAAAGTCCATCACCATGCGAATACCGATTTCATGTAATTCCTTACCAACCCCAGCCCCTAAGACTTTTTTATCGTGTTTTTGCATCGCAAAGATTTTCGGATAAAGGGTTGCGATGACAAACTGCGTGATGACCGTGGCTAAATGTTCGTCGGCCACGGTGATTTTTTTCGTTTGCCACAGGTAACCAATTTCATACAACGAAATTTGAATGACGTCCATATACAAGGTTTTTAAGTCCATACCATCCTCTAGATATTGATTGACAACTTGCAAGGCTTGTTCACGATTTTTGTTCAACAATGCATCTAAATAGAGTTTATGGACCGTGTGTTTTTCATCTATTTTAAAAGGGTCTTTGATCGTTAGGCTTTGTTCTATATCTAAGTGTTCTAAAAACGTTTTTTGCGCTTCACTTAAATACGGTAACAATTTCTCGCTAATGACGCGATGCATCTTAAACAAGATATCTTTTTTTATGTTATAGGCCGATAAAGTATCGATCAACCAGCGGTAATAATTGATAATCAAAGTCGCGTTGATATTTTCAATCCCTTCCATGGTAAAAAGCAACGTGTAGCGAATATCACGCTTTTCTTTCTCAAGATGGGTTTGTGAACGGTTTTTGTAATCGGGGTTGATGACTTCTAAAATTTCTTGAACTAACCATTCTTTGTCGTTTTTAATATCATCTAAATTCATCACAGTTTCCCCCTTATTAACCTTATTATACCATTGTTACATGGTAAACTTTAAAAAAACCACTAATAAAGTGGTTTTTTAAGATTTAAGTTTCTTTAAGCAATTTGTTGGCAAGGCCTAAATAAGTCACACCGATTTCTTCGGTCATGTCAAATAGACTGTGATGACCACTCTTTGGTTGTCCGATAGGAATCTGTTGTAAGAGATCGGTTTTCAGTTTATCGGCGACTTCTTTACCGCCACCTTTACCAAAGATTTCTAAAACTTCACCAGCATGGTATAAATAGCTCATATTCTCAACTACACCAATGAGTTTATGTTTTAATTGTTGTGCCGCAAAGCCCGCTTTAACCGCGATATGAGAGGCACTCGCGTGAGGGGTCGTAACGATGATCATTTCACATTCGGGAATCAATTTTTGAATGTCCATCGCGACATCACCGGTTCCAGGCGGTAAATCGATTAAAACATACTCCAAATCATCGTTCCATTTAACATCGTAGAAGAAGTGGTTCAACATTTTTCCAAGCATCGGACCACGCCACATTAAGGGTTGGTCGGGTTTTAAGAAAAACTCTGTGGAAATGAGTTCAACCCCTAATTTGCTGAAAGGAATAATCTTTTCATCTTCACCCGCCGTTGGCATGGCAATAGGCACATCCATAATCGTAGGAATAGAACTACCATAGATATCGGCATCGATGATCCCAACTTTTTTACCGAGTCGTTGTAAGGCGATCGCTAAATTGGCTGCGACGGTTGATTTACCAACGCCGCCTTTCCCACTTGCGATGCCGATATAACGAATATCTTTATGCAATATACTTTCTTTTTTTTCGAGAAGTTCAAAATCAATCGATAAGCCGTGGTATTGCATATCAAGTTTGATAATTTTGGCAATTTTACGCTTGAGTTGTTGTTTTACCTTGTCGTCTTCTTTACCCAAAGCGATCAGTAAATTGACCGTTTTTTTACCATCGCTTTCATCAACACCAACATGTCTGATGGCTTTTGTTTCTTTGAAAGGTTTTTCATTCGAGGGATCGACAACCTCGCCCAAAGCTACTATAATTTTGTCTTTTTTATTCATCTTATCACCCGTATGCATTATATGCGAAAATCATGAAACGTTCAAACAAAAAGCTAAAAGATTATGACAGGCTGCAATTCTTTTTTGACCAAGTCACCTTGATAGCACATATCATAGATATCGCTGATTCTAAGTTCTATTTCTAAAAGCGGATGTTTGTCTCTTTTAATCTTCGTTATAATAGGTAGCGGTGGATCTTTTTTGATGGTGTTTAGATACGCTTGTCCGGTTTTGCGCATGCCTAAAATTCTTAGATAAGGGACATCAAAAGACTTGATATCATCCTTTTCAATGTTAAGCAACATATGCATTAAAGCGCGTTTTATTTTCGCATTGGTGAACCGTTTTGATTTTAATTTATCGATTAACCCCTCCAACGATTTGATATCACGGTATTGTAAAAAGAGATTTTCAAGACCCGCATCAAAGGAAAAAATCCTTCTTAAACTCTGGGGTGAGTGTTGCTTTAAAGCGAAAAGTAAAGTGGTCTCAAAGTCTTGCAAATCAACCATACTATCAATGTCTTCATGCACATAGGCGGGAAGATAAGCCTTAATATCTTGTTTGTTTTTATAGGCTTCTCTAATGGCTGTAGCACTTTGAATTTCTTGATCTTGGTTTAACTCAGCGTAGTACCCAGCATCTTTGCGCTTGATGACGATGGGTTTGATATCGGCATTTAATTCAAAAATCGCTTGAATGTATTGGACGCCTAAGATATCGTTAGGGTGTAGGGTTTTTCTGATATCCAACAATTCCCCTAAGGCTAGATCGGTACTGGTCGGATAAGAATTACCCGCTTGCATTAAAGTTTTGACTCGGGCATTATAGACATCGGTACGCATGATCTCTGCGATCACTTTCAATTGGTCCACATCACCGCTTTCACTCCCAAAAACAATCGTATCAACGCCTAGGTGATGGAGAATCTCTACACTGGTTTTCGCAAAAATATCGGCGTTTTGCAAGACGAAAAGACTTGGTAGTTCCACCACCAAATCAATGCCCGCTTCTAAGGCCCATTTTGTCCGTTTGAATTTATCTACACAAGCAAATTCTCCACGCTGCACCACGTGGGGGCTCATGACCGCGATGGTGAGATCAGGCTTGGTGATTTCTTTGGCTTTATTTAAGTGGTGTATATGCCCAAGATGCAAGGGATTATATTCCACAATCAAACCTAATATGCGCATAAAGTGCACCCGCTTTCTTATGTGTCGACATTCATTATACCTTATATTTGACATTAATGTAAATAGCCCTTATAATTTGAAAGACTAGAGGTGATAGCATGAAATTCACGGTGGCTCAAATCAAAAAACGCGTCCATCAAGACCCGACGTTTGAAGAGGTTTTGGACTTGAGCGCTTTCGTTCCCAAAGACGATGACGTTATCGATGTTCAAAAAACGCATATTTCTGGGGAAATGTCCATCGATGGTGAAGATGAATTATTCAATTTCGACCTGCACATCAAAACGACCTTAATCGTCGCTTGTGCTCGGACACTTAAGCCCGTAGAACTTCCTTTGGATTTTACCGTAAGGGAAACATTCAGCCATGATGAAACGGACGAATATCGTTTAATCGACGGAATAACTATTGACTTATCACCGATTATATGGTCTAATATATACTTGGAAAAACCTATGCGCATCATCCATCCCGATGCGAAAGATATGGACGATTTCACATCCGTAGAAGATGCCGATAAAAAACCTAAGGTTAATCCACAACTTGCTAAATTGAAAGACTACAAAAGTTAGGAGGCACATCAATGGCAGTTCCCAAAAGAAGAACGTCCAAAATGAGAAAGCGCAAACGCCGCACGCATTTTAAATTAGCGATACCAGGCATGGTGGTTTGTGATAATTGTGGCGAAATGAAATTAGCCCACCGCGTCTGTAAAGAATGCGGTCATTACAAAGGACGCGAAATCATCAAAGAACCAATCACAGAAGAAGAGGAAGAAAGCACTGAAGCTTAAACATCCTCAAAAGAAGCGCTTTGTACAAGCGTTTTTCTTTTATCTAAAGATAGGTGATAATCATGGAACATATTCCCGTGATGCTCAAAGAAGCCATAAAACACTTAGATATTAAACCCAACGGTACCTATATCGATGCGACCTTAGGTGGCGGCACCCACGCTGCGGCGATTTTAAAGCGCCTTAGTACCGGTCGTCTCATCGCATTTGACCAAGACGCCTACGCCCTTGATAAGGCTAAAAAAACCAAGGCATTCGACGTCGATAAAGTGACCTTTATTCACAGTAATTTTAAAAACTTAAGATCCGAACTTCAACACTTAGGCATCACCAAAATCGATGGCATTTTATTTGATCTTGGGGTCTCTTCCTTTCATTTTGACGATTTTCAAAGAGGGTTTAGCTACCGCGAGGACGCCCCTTTAGATATGCGCATGGACCAACGACAAGAAAAAACCGCCAAGATGATTGTCAATACCTATAGTGAAAGCGAACTTAGAAGTTTGCTTTATCGTTACGGTGATGAAAAGTTCGCCCCATCAATCGCAAAGAATATCGTTAAAGCCCGTCAAAAAGATCCCATCCAAACGACTTTAGAACTTGTGACGATCATTAAGGATAGTTACCCGAAAAAAGCCCTTAGCCAAAAAGGTCATCCCGCTAAAAAAACCTTTCAAGCGATTCGGATTGAAGTCAACGACGAACTCAACGTCTTAAAGACCGCTTTAGATGACGCTTTAAACCTCTTAAAATCCTCTGGTAGAATCGTTGTTATTACGTTTCAATCTTTAGAAGATAAAATCGTCAAACAAATCTTTAAGGATAAATCGAGTATCGATCATCCCAAAGGCTTGCCAACGATGCCGAAAGAAGAAGCGCCATTCCTTTGGCCCACCAAAAAAAGCATCACCCCAAGCAACGAAGAAATCGCCTCAAATCATCGCGCCCACAGCGCTAAAATGCGCGTTTTAATGAAACGCTAAAAAATTCTTAAAAAGCGCCCTTTGTACTTGACACAGCGAAACTTTTCATGGTATGATACTAACGCTTGCATAAGTCAAGCGGGTGTAGTTTAAAGGTAGAACCTCAGCCTTCCAAGCTGATAGTGAGGGTTCGATTCCCTTCACCCGCTCCATTCTCACAGGTTAAAAACGCGGGTGTAGTTTAGTGGTAAAACACCACCTTGCCATGGTGGAATCGAGGGTTCGATCCCCTTCACCCGCTCCATTAAAAATTCAAAGTGCCCTTGTGGGCACTTTTTTTTATAAAAAAAGGATCTTTAAGATCCCTTTTATTTAAAACTGACGGTATAATGCATCGTTGCAATCTTGGATATCGTTTGAAAGACACTACAGTATTTTGTCGCGAGTTCAAAAGCTTTTTCGACTTGGGCTTTTTTATCTTCATCAACGCCACTGACAATCACATCGATTTGGACTTCTTTTAAAGTTGTGGGAACCTCAGTTCTCTTCACACCTTCAATGGCGTAATTAACGCCGTGGATTTTGATTTGTTTTTTATCAAGAACCGATTGGAAAGTATGGTTCAAACAGCCACCCAATCCGCCTAAAACCATATCATAAGGGGCGAGTGCGCCTTCTGAGGGCCCGACTTGTGATGAGCCGTGATGCCCGGTTAAAATACCATGCATTTGATTGTCAAACACCATTTTTACATTGTTAGCCATGTTATTTAGTCTCCTTCTTTTTTTCTACCTGATAACGCTTTATCGAATCATCGATTAAACGAAACGCATACGTTTTATCATGAAAATCGTACACTTCGACTTTTTTGTTTTGTTGAAGATCTTTATAGGTTTTGAAAAAGTGTCGGATTTCCCGTTTCATGTGTTCAAGAATATCGGTGATATCGTGGATATGAGAAAAGCGTGGATCTTTGTCCATGACGGCAATAATTTTATGATCCTTCTCATCGTTGTCAATCATATCTAAAGAACCGATGACCCGTGCATCTACAATGCAACCAGGAAATGTTTTAGTCGATGCGATGACCAAAATATCCAAAGGGTCATTATCTTCCGCTAAGGTCTTTTCAATATAGCCATATTCAGCGGGGTAGGTCATCTCTGAATAAAGGACGCGATCGAGTTTGATTCGATTGCGGGCCTTATCGATTTCATATTTATTTTTTGTGCCCATCGGAATTTCGATGATGGCCTCAATCACACGGTCCATAGTATCACCTCATACGGATATTATAGTGTATTATAGAAGAACCCGTAAAGTATTTAGCTTAAAGAATATCTTTTTTCATCATTCGGTGTTCGATATCGGCATCTAAGAATATCTCACCATAGGCTTCATAACCCAAAGCTTCATAAAAAGGAATAATATAAGTTTGTGCACCGAGTTCTAAGGTTTTAATCCCATTGTGTTTAGCAAAATCCTCAATGGCTTTCATCAAAAGACTGCCGGCTTTTTTGTGTCGGTGGTCTTTTAAAACCGCAACCCGACCAACCTTATTTTTGTAAAGCCTTGCCGCTCCAATCACTAAAGTCTTATCGTATATGTTGAATAAGGTACTGTCATAGTCCCAATCGTCAAATTCTAAAGTCCAATCGATCTCTTGTTCAACGATAAAGACTTGACCGCGCACATAAAAGTGATCCAAGAGCGTCTTTTGGTCTTTAGCAATGATGACTTCCATCTCACCACTCCTCGAATAAAAAACTAAAAAATCTTTTGTCACATTATACACGAAATCGTTTCAAAAATAAATGATTTGTGGTAAAATATCAGTATCTGAAAACGTTTTAAAGAGGTGAACCTCATGGGGGCATTGACACAAACACAACTTCTTATCATTGCGATCATTGTTTTTATTTTGATTCTGATTTTAATCCTCATTCTCAGAAAGCAAAAACGCAAAACCCCCGATTTACCTGATACAAAAAACATTCTTCAAGCCATCGGCAAAGACAACATTCAAGCCATCGATTACACGCGTCATAAAATTGTTGTGAAGACCTATGATATCAAAAAGTGCAACTTAAACGCCTTAAAAGAGACTGGGGCAGTTGGCATTAACGTTGTGGGTCCTACCATAAAATTTTATTACCCTACCGACAATGAAAAGGTTTATCAAAGCCTTAAACTCGAAAGGAATGGTTAAAATGAAGAAGGAATTTGTCATCTCGAACGAACAAGGGTTGCACGCCCGGCCAGCGACAACCCTCGTCAGCAAGGCCAACCAATTTAGCGCTAATGTCATTTTGCGCTACGAAGGCGAAACCGTCGATCTCAAATCAATTATGGGGGTTTTATCTTTAGGCATTGACCGCGGTGCGCTCATTGAGATTGAAATCGAAGGCGAAGATGAAGCCGAAGCTATGGAAGCACTCACCAAACATATCAAAGAACTAAACGTTAATTAGGCGGTTATTTGACCGCTTTTTGTAATTTTTAATCACCCGCACCGCTTAGGTGCATGCTTTTTCGTGCGAAAAAAAAGAATCCACGGATTCTTTTTTATTTTTTTCGGCCTAAACCGAGTTTGTGGTTGAATTTCATCACTTTTTTACGGGCAATTTTCTCCGCTTCTATACGCCCTTTTTCTAAGATGTCATCGAGTTTATCAGATTTTATCAGTTCTTGATAACGCTCTTTGATGGGACGCAAATGGTCAATAACGAGTGTCGCAAGGTCTTCTTTAAAGGTTTGATAGGTCTTGTCTTGATACGCCGCTTCAATCGCCGCAAGGCTTTCATTCTTCACAGCCCCCATCAGCGTCATCAGGTTGGCTAGTCCGGGCTTATTGACCTTGTCGTAATAGATCTTACCCTCACTATCGGTCACCGCCGACATGATGCGTTTACGGATGATGTTATCATCATCGAGAAGTTCAATTCTCGATTTGACGTTGGCGTCAGATTTACTCATTTTCACAGTCGGATCGGCCAACGACATAATCCGTGCCCCGACTTTTGGAATCAACGGTTTGGGCACTTTAAAGAAATCTTCAAAGCGATGGTTGATTCTTTGCGCGATATCTCTTGTTAGTTCTAAGTGTTGTTTTTGATCATCGCCAACGGGAACATATTCCGCATCATAAAGCAAAATATCACCCGCCATTAAAGTGGGATAGGTAAATAATGCAGAACTTACCGATGCTTGTTTTTGCGCTTTATCTTTATATTGTGTCATGCGTTCCAATTCGCCCATGTAGGTAAAACATTGAATTAAATAACTCATCTGTGAATGTGCAGGAATCTCCGATTGAATGAATAACGATAACCGTTCTTCCTTTAAACCACACGCTAAGTAAATCGCGGCCAACTCCTTAATCATCTTTCGCAGTTTTAAGCGGTCTTTTGGAATCGTAATCGCATGCAAATCGGCGATGAATAGATAAAAATGATGATCCTTGTAGCTGTTTTGTAAAGCCACAAAGTTTTTAATACTGCCAAGATACGTGCCAATATTAATACTGCCTGTGGGCTGAATGCCCGATACAATATGTTTCATAATATGTCCTCCTAAACATAAAACGCCCTTAACACGTAGACGCATTAAGGGCGAATAAATATCCGCGGTACCACCTTAGTTCTGGTAATCCAGCACTCTTGGTTTTAACGCTGCCAGCGGGTAGTATTAGTACCACTCCAAGGTCCGTCCCACTTTGTTTTGCCGGCTTTCACCATCCCGGCTTCGCTCATGATCAAAGGGGATTCCTTGTCATTGTGTTAATCATAGTGTATATGATTTATGCTTTAAGTGCAAGTTCAAGTTCATCAAGTAAGTTTTCTAAACGTTTTGCGACGGCTTCAAAAACATTCTTATCGGTTAAATCTAGTCCAGCACGCTCAACTTGTGCCATCGGGAAGTTATCGCCACCGGCTTTCAAAAGCGTCATATGTTTTTCGATGTTGCTGGGGTCTTCCTTAACCAATTCATAAAGTTTTAAACTAGCCGCAAAGCTTGTGGCGTATTGGTAGACATAAAACGGGGCGAAGAACATGTGGGGAATATAGGCCCAAACATAAGATTTACCAGGTTCTTTTGAAATATCGATATCGTAGAAAGACAAGTAAAGGTCTTTCATGATGTTGCTTAAGACTTCATGGGTGATGGGTTCACCTTTTTCCGCGATTTCATGCGCTTTTAATTCATAAGCGGCGAACAGGGTTTGACGGTAGAAGGTCCCCGCAATATCATCAATCGATTGTTGTAAGAGTTGTATTTTGTCTTCTTTTGTCCCCTTGTTGTTTTTGATAAAATGATCCAACAACAAATGTTCGTTAAAGGTTGAGGCGATTTCAGCTACAAAAATAGTGTAATTTTGGGTCGCCACCGGTTGGTGTTCTTTGGCGAACAAGGAATGCATGGAGTGTCCTGCTTCATGTGCCACGGTGAAGACATCACTTAAAGTATCATCGTAGTTGAGGAGAATAAAAGGATGCTCATTTAAGGCACTTGAAGAATAGGCCCCAGTGCGCTTGCCGTCTTGTTCATAAACATCAACATAGCCTTCTTTTAAGGCGTCATAGGCTTTATCTTTAAAGTCTTCTTCCAAGTGATCAATCGATTTAAAGAACATGTCCTTAGCTTCATCGTAAGAGAACTTTGAAGATGATTCCGCCAACGGCATAAAGCGATCGAAGGTGCGATGTTCATCTAAGTTCAA
Organism: Mollicutes bacterium; assembly: GCA_003558105.1. Classification (GTDB taxonomy): domain Bacteria; phylum Bacillota_I; class Bacilli_A; order Izemoplasmatales; family Izemoplasmataceae; genus B1SED10-225. The sequence continues at coordinate 49,165 of PWMS01000096.1, forward strand.
GTAGTCTTTGCGAATACGGTAGTATCGTTTCAACAAATCGGTACTGTTTTTAGCCACATCGATCAAATTATGATAAACAATTGGATCGATTTTATTGCCATGTAGGAAGCTTTCTAAAGAGCTGTTGTAACTGCGGCTACGCATATGGGCAATATCGGCTTGTAAAATGGTATTATATATTTCTGCAAACGTATGTTTATGTTGGTTATAATGATCGAATACGGCTTTAAATACCAACTCTCTGTCTTCTTTATCTTGTAATTCTGCTAAATGACTTCGAAAGTTGCCTTGGGTAACACGGATGGTTTCACCGTTTTTAAGGGTAACGTCTTTCGCTTCATTATCGGCGGTACTAAGGGCACTGTGAAGTTCGCTACCTTGTGATGACAACAAGCTATAGTTGGCGAGTAACGCTTCTTTGTCCTTATCTAAAATATGCTCGCTTTGATGGAACAATTTTTCTAGTGGAAAACGGTATTCTTTCAAGCCTTCGTCTCGATCTAAAAATGCGAAAACTTTCTCTTTTCCAAGGGCTAAAATCTCCGGACGTTCAAAGGCGGTGTTTTGCGAATAAACATTTAGTAAATTCGCCATTTTTTGTACGCGAGCCGCATTGTCGACATCTTTTTTGTTGAGATCGCTTTTAAGCGATGCGTATTGATAGAGCTTATGCAATTTTACCGCAAGGTCCTTTTGTGTCTTATAGTACGTTTTAAAGGTTTCAAAATCCCCTAATTTACCTTGAAAGGAAGGCAAGGTTTCAATGGTTTTTTGCACATTGTCATACTCGCTTTTCCAAGAGTCAAGGTCTTCAAATAAATTTTTTAAATCCCAGTTCATAAATAGGCCTCCATTAATCTTGTCGTATCAGGAGTTATTATACCATATTTTCTAAATAATCCGCCACTATCGATAAATATTTAACACCACAAAAGCTTAGCTAAAGCCCATGAAAAAATTAAAACCCTTTCATCAAAAAAACAATAGAAACCTATTTATATTTATTCTAAACTATGTTATGATAAACTTGTCAAAAAGAAACTAGAACGTTATACTTGTTTCGTTAAAATGAATTTATCCAAAAGGGGGTTTATATAAAATGATTCAAATGTTTACAACACCGAGTTGTTCCTCATGCCGTAAAGCCAAAAAATGGTTTGAAGAACACCGTATCAATTATCGTGAGAAAAATATATTTAATGTTAAACTAACCAAAGACGATATCATGATGATGCTTAAAAACACCGAGGGTGGTTTCGACGATATTATCTCTACTCGATCAAAAGTTTTTCATGATCATAATCTCGATATCGAAGAAATGACATTAAACGAGTTAACCGATTTTATCATCGAAAATCCGAGCGTTTTAAGACGGCCTATTATCGTTGAAAACAATAAAATGCAAGTAGGTTATAACGAAGATGAAATTAGAACTTTTATCCCGAGACGCTTAAGAGAAATCATTATGTGTACAACGTGTGATAAAGGTGAAGATTGTGATTATGTACATGCCCTCGAAAAATATTTTGCAGAATTGAAAGAAAAAGATTCAAAAGAAGCGTCTCGCTAGACGTTTCTTTTTTTATAAAACCCCTGAAAACGTTTTTAAACAGCGTGATATTCTTGTATTATAGATTTTATTTAGTTATAATGAATTTGAAAGAAAAAAAACGAATTAGGAGGCATATTTTATGTCAGTAAAAGTAGCAATTAATGGATTTGGACGAATTGGAAGACTCGCTTTCCGTTACATGTTTGACAACCCGGAATTTGAGATTGTCGCACTAAACGATCTCACCGATGCTGAAACCTTAGCTTATCTACTTAAATACGATACAGCACAAGGTCGTTACAAAGATGATAGTATTTCTTTTAACGATGATGGTATCGTTGTCGATGGTAAAGAAATTAAAGTTTTCGCTCAAAAGGACCCTGAAGATTTACCTTGGGGTGACTTAAACGTCGATGTCGTCTTAGAGTGTACCGGCATCTTTACCTCTAAAGACAAAGCCAGCAAACACATCAAAGCTGGTGCCAAAAAAGTGATGATTTCTGCCCCTGCAAAAGGCGATTTAAAAACCATCGTTTATGGGGTTAACCATGAAGATTTAGACGGTAGTGAAGAAATCGTTAGTGGCGCATCTTGTACCACCAACTGCTTAGCGCCAGTGGTTAAAGTTTTAGATGATAATTTTGGTGTTACGAAAGGCTTTATGACCACAGCTCATGCTTACACGAATGACCAAGCGACCTTAGATGTTCCACATCCTAAGGGCATTCATGCCCGTCGTGGCCGTGCAGCCGCCGCCAATATCGTTCCAACTTCTACCGGTGCAGCCGCCGCCGTTGGAAAAGTATTGCCACATCTAGATGGCAAGCTTGATGGTATCGCACTCCGTGTCCCCGTGGTGACAGGCTCAGCGGTTGACTTGGTTGTTGAACTTAACAAAAACGTCACCGTCGAAGAGATTAATAGCGCGGTGAAAGCCGCCGCTGATGATACGCTCGGTTATACCGAAGATCCGCTCGTTTCAAGCGACACCATCGGTACCACATTCGGTTCATTATTCGATGCTCAAATGACAAAAGTCATTGAAGTTGACGGTAAACAGATGGTCAAAGTCCTAGCTTGGTACGATAACGAGATGGGCTATGTTGTTCAAATGGTTCGTACCATTAAAGTTTTAGCCAAACAAATTTAATCGACACTTAAAACATGTCCTCACAAGGGGACATGTTTTATTTTTCGTTTGGTTTACTTTTCGGTTTTTTGATGGTATATTTAAAGATAGAAAACCAAAAAGGAGCACCCCATGAAAACACGTTTTCGCCATCGTGTCACATTCTTTTTATTTCGCCCTTTTTTCAAACTTTTTTTCATCGTAAAATACAATGTGAAATTCATCACATTTAAACCAAAAAAAGGGACAAAACCCCCCTATTTAATTTTAGGAAATCATGCCTTGGCAATGGACCCTATCCTCTTAACATGCAATTTTAAGATGCCGATCCATTTTGTTGCTTCAGACATGATTTTTTCTATTAAATACTGGTCCTTTTTTATTAGGCATTTGGCCGGCCCGATTCCGAAAACCAAATACCGCTCCGATATCGCGACGATTCGCGATATTAGGAAGGTTGTTAAAAGCGGGGGTACCATCGGTATTTTCCCCGAAGGCAATTCAACCTTTAGCGGTCGTGCGATGCATATTCCTAAATCCACGGCTAAATTGGTCAAACTGTTAAAGATTCCTGTGGTATTTTATCGAATTGAAGGCTCCTATCTTTCCAAACCACGATGGGCGGCTTATTCAAGAAAAGGTAAAATCACGGGTTATGTGAAAGAAGTATGGTCTTATGAAGCCTATAAAGATTTATCCATCGATGCGATTTATGATCATATCACCGCGGCTTTGGATGTCGATCAAATAGCCCTACAAGAAGAAGCGAAAATCTCATATCAAGGTAAGCGTCTAGCTGAAGACATCGAAAGTACCTTTTATTATTGTCCCAATTGTCATCAGTTTCACACATTATTATCCAGCGATGATGAAGTCCGTTGTTTAAATTGCGACCTTCATCTGCGGTTTACCGAACAAGGCTTTTTGACCCCGTTAAACGCACAAATTGATTATTTTTCTAAAACAACCGACTGGTATGACGCGCAATGTGAAAAACTGCAAAGTTACCTTCAAAACAAAGCCTATCCCAAAGCCTTACCTATCTTTCAAGACAACCATGAGCATGTCTATGAAAACATCCCCAATAAACGAAAGAAACGATTGGGTCAAGCAACCTTAGAACTATATGAAAACACGCTTAAAATCCATTTCAATCATCAAGACCCCACCATTTGGCCTTTGAAGGATCTAAATGTGGCTGTCCAACAAAAAAATAAGTTGATCGTCCATAACCACACCTTGAAAAAGACCTATTACTTTATCTCACATCCAAAAAGAAATGCGATTAAATATGAACTCGCGGTCAAGTATTTGACACAAAAGGAGGCTACATAATATGGACTATTCACAACTCTCAGTATGGGAAGGGGTTTTGCATTTTGGCGTTTTAAGCATCTTGCTTTTGACGGCCAACACTTTACGCCGAAAAATCCCTTTTTTAAGAAAGTCGCTTTTACCTACCGCGGTCATCGCGGGGTTTATCGGACTGATCTTAAAAGAGACAATCTTTATTCGTATCGTCTCAGAAGCACGTTATCAAGCGAGCAGTGATTTTTTAAGAATTATCATCTATCATAGCATCGCTTTAGGCTTTATCGCCTTAGGGCTTAAAATGCAGAAAAAAGTTGTCGATGAGAAAGTCAAGACGCGTAGTCTTTTTAGTGGTCTTTTGATTGTATCGACTTATATGCTGCAAGGCATTGTAGGTATAAGCTTAACACTCGCGATGACATATACCTTGTTCCCGCAATTGTTTAGCGGTGCGGGAATGCTTTTACCGATGGGTTTTGGACAAGGTCCAGGCCAAGCGTCTAATATCGGTTCACTTTATGAAAACACCTACGGTTTTATCGGTGGGTCCACCTTTGGCCTCGCGATTGCGTCCTTCGGATTTATTTGGGCCAGCACGGTCGGTGTGATATATTTTAATTACTTGTACAAAAAAGATCGCTTACCCAAGCGTATCACTGAACACCGGCATTTAACCTCGCCCCAAGAGATCGATACGCCCGATGAAATTCCTGTGGCTGAGGCGATCGATAAATTTACCATCCAAATTGCGCTTGTTTTCATGGTGTATATGTTTACCTTTGGGTTTATTTATGGTGCTGCGCGTCTTTTAGATACCGGGGTGCTTGGGAACTTTGGTTTTGAGACCATCAAACCGTTGATTATCGGATTTAACTTTATCTTCGGGATGCTTTTTGCTTTGGTCTTCAAACGTATTTTTATCGGTCTTAGAAAAATCAATTTAATGACCCGTCAGTATCCCAATAATTTTATGTTAAACCGCATTGCCGGCTTCATCTTTGATTTTATGATTGTCGCAGCGATTACGGCGATTAGAATTGAAGATTTGCGTCAACTGTGGATTCCGTTTTTCATCTTGGTCTTCGCGGTTGGTATCGTTACACTTCTTTATATCAAATGGATTGTCAAACGCATCTATCCAAAATACGCTATTCCCGCAACCATGGGCATGTTTGGCATGCTTACCGGAACGGTTTCAACTGGCGTGGTCTTGATTCGCGAGGTTGACCCTGAATTTAAAACCCCGGCGATCAACGATTTGGTACTCGGCTCAAGTACCGCTATCCTCTTTGGTTTTCCGATTTTGCTGTTGGTTGGTTTTGCCCCAATCAGCGTCTTATATAGCATCCTAAGCTTAGGTATTGTCGTGGTATTGTTTGCGATTGCCTTGAGCATTATCATGAAATTTAATCCGAAAAGCTCGAGCACAGAAACTTAGAATTTGTTATAATATTTAATGAGGTGAAAAATATGAAAGAACATGTTAGAAAAGCCAGGAAGAAATTGCTTGAAAAAATGGATAAACATGCGGTCGCTTTAATATATGCTGGGAAAGCGCCCCATAAATCATTGGATCAAAACTACGATTACACCCCGCAAAGAAACTTCTTTTATCTGACCAATATCAGCGAACCCAATATGATTTTGATGCTATTAAAAGGCGAAAAAACCAACAAAGAATTTTTGTTCATCGAAGAAAACACCGATCATAAAATCAAATGGGAAGGCGCTTCAATGGAAAAAGAAGACGCCTCAAAACGCGCCGGTATTGATGAGGATGCGATTTTTCCTTTGTCAAAATTTGATGCGACCTTTAACCAAGTGATGAACTATGCCAGAAGTATCTTAGGCCGCCCGGCTAAGATTTTATATTTGGATTTATACCATCCAAGTGTTCAGAAAAAACCCCAAAGCTTGATTCATGCAAAAACCATTTTAGCGCATTATCCTGAACTCCAAGTCCAATCGCTGAACGAACATCTAGCGTATCTAAGAATGTTTAAAAGCGCCGCAGAAATCAAACAGATTCAAACCGCCATCGACCATACTGCCAAAGGTTTAAACACTATTTTAAAAAATTTAAAGAAACGGACCCACGAATATCAATTGCAAGCGGATTTCCTTCATGAAATCACCTTATCCGGTAGTGAAGGCCATGCGTTTGATACGATTGCGGCAAGTGGCAAAAACGCGACAATCTTACATTATACCGCCAATCGCGACACCTTGAATCAAGATGATTTAATTCTATTTGACCTCGGGGCTTTGCATGAGAATTATGCCGCCGACATCTCGCGGACATATCCTTTAAGTGGTGTTTTCCAAGGGCGTCAAAAAGAGATATATGAAGCGGTATTAAGCGTCAATAAAGCCACCATTGAAATGATTAAACCAGGTGTAACATGGAAAGAATTGAACGATTTTTCTAAAGAAATGCTCGCGAAAAAAGCCAAAGCCCTCAACATTATCAATGATGAAAGTCAAATCACCGAGGTATATTATCATAGCATTGGCCACTTTATGGGGCTTGATGTCCATGATGTCGGTCTTTATGATATGCCCTTAAAAGAAGGCATGGTCTTAACCATTGAACCTGGTCTTTATGTTAAGGATGAACAAATCGGCGTGCGCATTGAAGACGATATCTTAGTTACCAAAAATGGCTATAAAAATTTATCCAAAGCGATTCCAAAAGAAACAAAAGATATCGAAGCAATACTGAAAGGGTCTGAATAGGACCCTTTTTTCTACAAACTTTCAAAACATTCGCATGCGATGATGCTATAATAAACATTGAGGTGTCGTTATGGAATATCTTCAAGGGATTATAAAAAACATAACCTTTACCAACGAAGAAAACGCCTTTGCGATTTTAAAAATCGAAGTCACCGATTCATCTTTCACGCAAAGCTTACTCAATCCTGAAGGCGAAGTTTGGGCGGTTAAAGGTTACTTGCCAGACCCTAAGAAAGGCGAACATATTCGCTTTTTTGGGCATATGGAACATCACGATACCTATGGTGAACAGTTTAACTTTGAACGTTACGAAAAAATTGAAGGCACCAACAAAGCTGGTCTCATCGATTATCTATCGAGTGACTTATTTCAAGGCATCGGCCCTAAGACTGCAAAGAAAATTGTGGCTAACCTCGGGACTGAGGCGATCGAAAAAATCACCAAGGACAAAGACGTCTTAGACGATATCAAAGGCCTTTCTAAAAAACATAAACAAACCTTGAAACAAGCTTTAGAAGCGCACAAAGCCAATGAGCAAACCTTGATAAAGCTGTACGGATACGGTTTTTCACCGAAAATTGCGAAGCGCTTGATCGATGCTTATGGTGAAGATGCCGCGCACAAACTCAAAGAAAATCCTTATCAAATGATTGAAGATATTGAAGGCATTGGCTTTGAACGGGCCGATGCGATTGCCAGTAATTTAGGGTTTTTACCCAACGATCATAAACGCATCAAAGCCGTGTTACTCTTTCTCTTAGAGACAACGGCCTATCAAGAAGGCCACACCCATCAAGATGAAGCGGACTTTTTGAAAAAAGCGATGGACTTTTTAAACCGTCAAGAATCCTTGGTTCAAAAAGGCGAAATAGAGACGGTTCTAAAGACCTTACAGCGTGAAAAGTTGGTGATTAAAGACCAAACATATCTGACCCTTCACAAATTTTTCAAACAAGAACAAGCGCTTGCGGATATGTTGTTGAATCGAAGTCAAGATGCAACTCTCATTGATCAAACTAAGATTCAAAGCATCATTCAAGCCTTTGAAAGCAAAGAAGACCTCAGTTACACCTCGAGGCAAAAACGCGCTATCATTGCGGCGATGCAACATAAACTGATGATTTTAACGGGCGGACCAGGAACGGGTAAAACGACGGTCATCAAAGGCATCATCGCGACGATGCAAGGGTACTTTAAAACCAAACCTAGCAGCATTCATCTGATGGCCCCCACCGGTCGTGCGGCGAAACGCATGGAAGAAGCAACCCAACAAAGCGCTTCAACCATTCATAAATCCTTAGGCTTTGGCTATGATGGATTTTTCATGCACGATGAGCATCATCCTATTGAAGGGGATTTATTCATTATCGACGAAGCCTCGATGATCGATTTACCTTTGGCCAGTCATCTGTTTAAATGTCTGCCGAAAACGGCCCGGATTGTGCTTGTGGGTGATGATGATCAACTGCCTTCTGTTGGACCAGGCCAAGTTTTAAAAGATTTGATTGATTCAGACATCATGCATACGACCAAATTAACCACCATTCACAGACAAGCCCATCAATCCAGTATCATTCAGTTGGCCAACTACATCAAACAAGGCAATTTACCCAAACACATCTTACAACCTAAGGATGATCGCTACATCATCAATGAAGCGCCTAAAAGTTTTAAAGATAGACTTAAACGCATGGTCGATTATATGATGGATAAAGGCTATAATCTCAAAGATGATATCCAGATACTCATTCCCATGTATAAAGGGACAGTTGGGATTGATGAAATCAACGATTTTATGCAAAGAAGCTATAATCAAAACCAACATAAAACACTTGAATACGGCGACAAAAAATTCTTGATTGATGATAAAATTCTGCAGCTACAAAATCGTAGTGAAGACGGTATCATGAACGGCGATCAAGGTCGCATCATTGGGATTGACAGTGAATCTGAAACGCTATATGTCGATTTTTTCGGTAAGGAGATCACCTATCCTAAAAAGGATTTAGATCAGCTTACCCTCGCTTATGCAATGAGTGTACATAAAGCACAAGGCAGTGAATATCCTGTGGTCATTTTGCCGCTTTTTAAAAGTTTTTCCATCATGTTAAAACGACGCTTGATTTATACGGCGATTACCAGAGCCAAAGAAATATTGATTATTGCCGGGGACATCGATTGCCTCTTTGATGCGGTTCAAAAAATCGAAGCGCCCAGACTTACCGGTTTAAAAAATAAACTAAAAGACCCAACAAAAAGCCGAGAAAAAACCATTGAAGTCGCTTTACAATCCTTAAAAACCAAATCAGAAAAAACCTTTATCGATGATCCTGATATCCCCTTTGATACCCTTGGGGAAAACTTGCAGGGCAAAAGCCCTTATGACTTTATGGATGAGTCTTAATCGAAGGGCTTTTGCTTGCATTTTCACGTTTGCTTCGGTATAATGAAATAAATCATAGAAGAAGATGAGTAAACAAACGATAGGTGTCAAAGAGAGTTTGTGGTCGCTGAAAACAAACCACGTATCTTTGTTGAAGCTACTTCTGAGAGATGGCAAACCCGTCCGCTTCGGTAGCGTTATCACCATAGAGTGCTTAATGAATAAAGGTGGTACCGCGGCTATGTCGTCCTTAGGTTATTTAAGGACGTTTTTTATTGATACTAGGAGGTAGAATCATGAAAAACATGCGAGGACATGATATTAAAAAAACGTGGTTAAGATTTTTTGAAGAACGCAACCACGCGATTGAAGAAAGTGCGTCGTTAATTCCTATCAACGATCCAACCCTACTTTGGATCAATGCGGGTGTTGCGCCTTTAAAAGGGTATTTTGATGGTTCGAGAGTCCCTAAAAACCCTCGAATTGCCAATGTTCAAAAATGTATTAGAACCAACGATATTGAAAATGTGGGAAAAACCGCTCGACATCATACTTTTTTTGAGATGCTCGGCAATTTTTCCATTGGCGATTATTTTAGAGATGAAGCGATTGAATGGGGATTTGAAATTTTGACATCGAATGACTATTTTGGCTTTGATAAAGATAAACTTTATATCACGGTATACCCTACCGATTCGGCTTCTTATCAAAAGTGGCTAGATGTTGGGGTTGAAGAAAGTCATATCATTAAAAGCTATGAAAATTACTGGGAAATTGGCGCTGGGCCTTGCGGACCGTGTACCGAGATTTTTTACGATCGCGGCGATGATTATGGTAAAAAAGATCTATCGTTGATCGAAAACGATATTGAAAACGATCGTTATGTGGAGATATGGAATATTGTTTTCTCACAGTTTAATGCTAAAAAAGGTCTTAAAAGAGAAGCGTATCCGGAACTGCCCAATAAAAACATCGACACCGGCATGGGTTTAGAACGTATGGCCCTTGTCATGCAAGATGTAAAGACCAATTTTGAGACCGATCTATTTTATCCACTAATCGAAAAAACCGAAGCGATTTCTGGGGTTAATTATACTGGCCAAATGTCTTTTAAAGTTATTGCCGATCATCTCCGTAGCGTCGTTTTTGCGGTAAGTGATGGCGCTACTTTCTCCAACGAAGGTAGAGGTTATGTCCTACGCAGACTTTTAAGACGTGCGATTAAACATGGTAAAAGCCTAGGGATTGAAAAACCGTTTTTAAAGGATTTGGTCGATACCGTCATCGCTATGATGAAGGAAACGTATCCTTATCTATTAAACAATCAACCCTTTACCAAGGCGATGATTGAAAAAGAAGAAGATAAGTTTTTAGAAACCTTGAACCAAGGTGAAAAAATGCTGGAAGATATCATCGCTAAAAGCGACACTATCATCGCAGGTAAAGATGCATTCATGCTTTATGATACGTATGGGTTTCCCGTCGAGTTGACCGAAGAATACGCTGAAGCCCAAGGTTTTAGCGTGGATAAAGAAGGATTTAAAGCCTACATGCAAGCGCAAAAAGAACGTGCTAGAAATGCGCGCAAAGACCTTGGCGCCATGAAAGATCAAAACAAAGCCTACCTAGATTTCAAAGAAGAAAGTACGTTTGTAGGTTATCAAAAAACATCGGTAAAAAGCGATGTCATTAAAGTATTTGATGAAGGTATTGTGGTTAAAGAAACTCCCTTTTATGCTGAAAGCGGCGGCCAAGTCGCCGATAGTGGTGTGATTGTTAAAAACGGCAAAGTCCATGAGGTATTGGATGTTCAAAAACTCCCGAATGGACAATTCATCCACCATCTTGATGAACACGATATCCAAGAAAATGACCCGGTTGAACTTTACGTGGATGAAGCTTCTCGTGCCCTTACCAAGGCTCACCATTCCGTCACTCATTTACTGTTTTCTACATTGCGCGAGACGCTTGGTGAACACGTCAAACAACAAGGCTCACTCGTTGGTCCAAACTACTTACGTTTCGATTTTAATCACCTTGAACTCCCTGATGAAAAAACCTTGTTAGCGGTTGAAAAAACCGTCAACCAAAAAATTCAAGAAAGCTTAGATGTCGGTGTTGAATATGCCGATTTAGATACCGCAAAAGACAAAGGTGCCATCGCTGAATTTGGTGAAAAATACGACGATGAAGTTCGGATGGTTGATATGGGTGACACCTTAGATTTGTGTGGCGGAACCCACGTTGATAACACCGCTGAGATCGAGCGATTTGCGATTGTATCAATTGAATCAAAAGGCTCCGGCATCTATAGAATTGTCGGACTGGCTAAAGATAAAGTCAGCGATATCGAAACCTATATGCGCGGTTTTATCAGCAATTTGAATCACCTTGAACAAAAGAAAGACGATATATTAAAAGAAGCCGCCACAAAAAATATTGAGGTGGCATACCAAGCTCCAAAAAAACCAGAAATTATCGGGTCATATCAAGATATCGTCAATATTCGTGAATACTTACACAAAGTCCAAGCGCAAGTCAAAGCTTTAGAAAAAACATTTGAAGATAAAGCCAAACAAGCATCCCTACAATCGATTGACGATTATCTAGACCAACAAGACAAAAAAGGCAATATCATCATCAAGACAAACGACTATCCCATGGATACCGTTAAAACCTTAGCCGATCGTTTGATGGACAAGACGAAAAAAGGCGTTGTATTTATCGCCAATGTCTTGGATAATAAAGTTATCTTCATCGCCAAAAGCCAAAGCGATATTCACGCGGGTCATTTGGTTAAAAAAGCGGCTGAAATTGCTGGTGGCGGTGGGGGCGGACGTCCCGACTTCGCTCAAGCCGGGGGTCGAAAAATCGACAAAGTCGATGAAGTCATCGCTTATGTCAAGGATAAAGTGTCATGAAAATTCTTGCTTTAGATTTAGGCGATGCCTCTTTAGGGATTGCAATCAGCGACCCAACTAAAACGATTGCCAGAGGCGTCGAAAACTATCGTTTCCAAGCCCAAGCATTTAACCTAGCCTTAGACAAAGTAAAAAGCATCGCTAAGGCAGAATCACTTGAAACGATTGTGCTTGGTTACCCCAAAAACATGAATAACACCGCCGGTGATCAAGCTAAAAAAACAGAAAAATTTAAAACCATGCTTGAAGAAGCACTAGATATTCCGATTGTTTTACACGATGAACGGCTCACATCGCGACTAGCCAGCCAAACGATGCTCTATGCGAAAAAATCGCGTAAAAAGCGTCAAAAAACCCTTGATGAGATGTCCGCTGTGATTTTACTGCAACAGTATTTAGATGAAAAAAAACGAGGAGGCTAATCCATGGAAGACAAAACGTTACGCGTCGTTGATGAAAAAGGCAATGAAAAAGATTTTGAAATTGTGTTGACCTTCAAATCTGAAAAGACTCATAAGTCTTATGTCGTCTACAAAGAACCCGGTGACTCCGATGAAGTCTTTGCGGCATCATACGATGAAAAAGAAACCGATGGTGGCGATTTAAGACCGATTGAAGACGATAAAGAATGGGACATGATTGAAGAAGTCTTAAACACCTTTTTACAAGAAGAGGAAGAAGAAAAACAGTGACCTATCTAGAAGATATCCATCCTGAAGAAAGCGCGTATTTTAAAAAACTACGCGCTTTTGCAGCGAAAAAAGATATTCCTATCATCACCCTTGAAACGATGCGCTTTTTAAGACAACTATTAATCATGAAAAAACCTAAAAAGATTCTTGAAATCGGGACGGCTATGGGCTTTAGCGCCTGTTTTTTTGCAAGCGTACTGCCTGGTGTAAAAATCACCACCATCGAACGTGATCCCGCGATGCAAGCCTTAGCTGAAGCGACGTTTTCTGCTTCACCCTATGAAGCTAGTATTACATTGCTTAAAGAAGACGCTTTAGATATCGATACGACAACCACCCCCAAGCCAATCGATTTTATTTTTATCGATGGCGCCAAAGCGCAGAATATCAAGTTTTTTGAAAAATTTGAAAAACAATTGAATCCGAACGGCTTAATCGTTGTGGATAACGTTCTTTTTCACGATATGATCGATCAAAAAATCACTTCAAAAAACTTACGTCAACTCATCGGTAAGATCGATCGTTTCAACCGTTATATCACGCAAAAACAGGGTTATGATACGGCTATTCACGCCATCGGCGATGGCTTAGCGGTTGCGATTAAACAAGGAGAGTGAAACGATGAAACACATGGTTACAGCTCCAAGACATAGCCTCGATCAACTGCTTGAAAAAGACATTGAAGGTATCATTATCGGCATTGAAGGCTTCGCACAAAGAAGTGATGCTTTATATACGCCTAAAGAGATTACGCCTATTATAAAAAACGCCAAACGCCATCACAAAACCGTTTGGTTAAACTGTAATGCATTATTTCATGAACCGGATTTAACAACATTAGAAAACGTCTTAAACACCATCAAGACGTTAGATTTTGATGGGTTGTTATTTGCGGATTTAGCGGTCTATAGTTTAGCTGAAAAACTTGGTTTTACCGACCGTTTAATCTATTATCCTGAAACCTATATCACCAATCCCCAAGATCTTGATTTTTGGCAAAAACAAGCTATAAAAAGCGCTGTTTTAGCGCGGGAACTACCTTTAGATGCCATTGAAACCACCGCCGCAAAAACCGCCTTTCCATTAACCTTATTTGGACACGGGTATGTCAATATGTTTCACTCTAAACGTCGTTTACTTAAAACGTTTTTCGATTATACAAATTCTACGGCTGATCCTACTAAAAAAACGTATACCATTAAAGAGGAATTACGCGAAAGCACCCATCCTATTTATCAAGATACTTTCGGAACACATATTTTTAGAGAAAAACCGATGGCGAGTTTCAACGTTTATAGTCAGTTGGTGCCCTTAATCGATTATTTAATCATCGATTCGCTTTTGATCGATGAGACGCGTTTTTTAACGATTGTCGATGATTACATCAAAATACAATCGCAAATAGACATCGATATTGCTTCATATTCCGATCATGATGATGGTTTTTTCTTTAAAAAGACCATCTACCAACAAGCAAAGGAGACCGCTCACCATGAAGACTGAATTATTAGCCCCCGCTGGCGATTTAGAGAAGCTTAAAATAGCGCTACTTTATGGCGCAGATGCGGTCTTTTTAGGTGGCAAAGCTTTCTCACTTCGCGCGCGAGCGTCCAATTTCACCTTAAACGATATCGAAGAAGCCGTCCAATTCGCCCATAAACTCGATAAAAAGATTTATGTGACCACCAATATATTTCCACACCCTGAGGATTTAGAAGGGTTAATCCCTTATCTAAAAAAACTGGAGACGATTGGGGTGGATGCGATTATCTGCGCTTCAAGTGCGATCATCGATGCAGCCTTAAATCATACCGACTTGGAAGTTCATGTTTCGACACAACAATCAATCACCAATTCTAAAGCCATTGAATTTTGGGCCAAAAAAGGCATCAAACGCATCGTTTTAGCCAGAGAAGTATCCTTAGATGAACTAAAGACGATTCAATCGCATAGCACAATCGATACAGAAGTCTTTATTCATGGTGGTATGTGCGTCTCATACTCAGGCAAATGTACGCTGTCTAACACCATGACAGACCGAGATGCGAATCGTGGCGGTTGTGCGCATTCGTGTCGTTGGAATTACGATCTTTTTGATGCGCAGAAGAAAGTATCGGATGATACGCCTTTTTCCATGGGCTCAAAAGATCTACAAGCGGTACGCTACATTTCACAATTACTTGATTTAAATGTCGCTTCTTTAAAGATTGAAGGGCGGATGAAAAGCATTCACTACATAGCAACCGTGGTTAAAACCTACCGTAAACTGATCGATGAGTTGACCAAAGAAATCGATGTTGATATTCCCCGATATCTATTAGAAATTAAAAAAGCGGAGAACCGGCTATCATCGAAAGGCTTTATGGAAGGACTGACAACTTTAGAAGAACAGCTTTATAACTTAAGAAGTGAACAACCAACCCAAGAATTTATCGGTATCGTTCAATCATACGACCCCAAAACCCAACAAGTTTTGGTTGAACAACGCAACCATTTTAAGGTAGGAGAATTGATTGAAGTTCTAAGTCCGAATTTTGAACCCGTCAGTTTTGTGGTTGAAAAAATGCAAACCATCGATGGGGAAAAGCGCGATGTTGCTAGACATCCAAAAGAACAGCTATATATCCCTATACCAATGCCTTTATCTCCCTACGATATGCTTCGAAAAGCGCGTAAAAATTAACGATTGTAACCGATAAAAAAACATGATACAATAACGTCATAATCAAGGAGGCAACCATGGAAAAGAAAAACAACAAACAAGTCTATCAAATTACCCAATCGGGTTTGGATAAACTTAAAACCGAGTTAGAACATTTAAAAACCACCGAAAGAGAAAAAAACTTAGAAGCCCTGAAAGAAGCGCGTGCGCAAGGGGATTTAAGTGAAAATGCCGATTACGATGCCGCCCGCGAACAACAAGCGCGTATCGAATCACGTATCAAAGAAATCGAAAACATTCTTAAACACGCTGAGATTATCCGCGATGATACGAAAGGCAATAAAATCACCATCGGTAAGACGGTTAAGTTAAAAGTCAACGGTAAAGAGCCTGTTGAATATACCGTTGTCGGTTCTTTAGAAGCGGATCCTTTCAACCATAAAATTTCTAATGAATCACCAGTAGGTAAAGCCATTATCGGTCATAAGAAAAACGATACCGTCACTTATAAAACCGATACCAGAAGAGAGATTACGATTGAGATTTTAGATGTGAAATAAAGAATGTTTTAACATTCTTTTTTCATTTGGAGGTTAGCTTATGCGTCTAGGTATTATTTTTGCGATGGATGAAGAAAGAGAGGCTTTTTTAGCCTTATTTGATCAAAAAAAAGCGTCTCGCGACACGCTTTTAGATGTTTATGAAATTACGACTGACAAAAACACCATCTATGCGGTGAAAAGTGGTATTGGTAAAGTTCAAGCTGCCAGTATCGCCACCACCTTTTTAACAAACTACACTGTCGATTACTTGCTTTCAAGTGGCATTGCGGGTGGATATAACACCCATATTGGGGCTTTGATTATCGGTACGAAATATATCCAACACGATGTTGATGTACGTGCATTTGGTTACCCCCTCACACAAATACCGGGCTTACCAGCCTACTTCACCCCCGATAAAAAGCTTTTAAGCACACTCGAAAAGACCTTACCCAAAGAAGGGTATCAAACCGGTACCATTGCCACAGGCGATCAGTTTATCACCGCTATCCATCATCTTGATGCCGTTTTCAAACAGTATCCTGACATCAAGGCTTTTGAGATGGAAACCGCCGCCCTCGCCCAAGTCGCTTATATCTATAAAATTCCTTTTTTAGCCCTTAGAACCATAAGCGACGTCGTCGGTAGTGTCGATCAATTCGAAAAATACGAAAACACCATCAAGGTCACATTTGATCAAAATGCGCAATATTTAAAAACATTTTGCGAGGCTTTATAAGATGAAATACGGTCATTACACGATCAAACTACACAGACGTAAAGGCCAAAAACGTATCACGGTTAGAAAGTTATCTGAAGATACGTTGAAAATCAGCGCGCCAAAACGCATGCCTCAAAGACAGATTAAAACGATGCTCAATCAACACCTTAAAACGATTGACACCTTACCTTTACGGCTTGATTTTAAAGGCCTTTTAGCCCGTCCTGAATCGCTTGATATCTTTGGCCAACCGCATGAAATGATGTATCAAAAGGGCCGAAAAAATATAGAAATCAAAGCCCAAAAGATTATCGTTACCCACCCCACGCTTAGTAGAAGCGGTTTGCAACGCACGATATATGATTTTTTAAAAAATCAACTAATCGCCTTTATAAAAGATTATCACCACACGCTTCAAGCTACCAACAAAAACTTCTACGCTCTACCCACGAGACTTAAAGCGCATTATATGCATACCCGTTTTGGTTCCGCAAACCATAAGGAAAGAACCATTAACCTAAACTTGGCTTTAATCCATTATCCAAAACGTTTTTTAAAAAGCGTCTACTTACACGAACTGACACATTTTGATCATCCCAATCACAGCCAAGCGTTTTACAAGACTTTAAAGCGCTTGAACCCTGATTATCTCGAAGATAAGAAGGCTTTAGAAAGTTACCACCTAGCGTTTCAAAATCGTGATAAACCCCTCGCATGAAACATGGTAGCGAGGGGTTTATCACGCGTTATAACGTGACATTTTTTCTACAATTTAGTATAATAAACGTATATGTTCGGAGGCTAAAACTATGATAGAACGCTTATTAAACAGTGAAAAATTTATTCCCGATTATCATATCGATTCGGTGTTTGATTTAGATGTTGAGGCCTTAAGAAAAAAAGGCATCAAAATGCTGATTATCGACATTGATAACACCTTGATTCCTTACGATGAATTCAGTGCTAATGAACGTTTAATCACGTGGTTTGAGACCTTGAAAACTTTAGGGTTTTTTATTGTTTTTGTCTCCAATAATCACTTTCGTCGCATTCAATTTTTCGCTAAACCTTTAAATATCTCTTTTGTATCCAGCGCAAAAAAACCCTTAAAAAAAGGGTTTAAAAAAGCCTTGCGTTACTTCGAAAATCCAATTGCTAAAGAAGAAGTCCTCGTTATTGGCGATCAGTTGATGACCGATGTCTATGGGGCTAAACGAACTGGTTTAAACGTGGCGCTTGTCAAACCTTTAAAACAAAAAAGTGAAAAATGGTATACAAAATTTAACCGTGGTCTAGAACAAAAAATGCTTCAAAAAATAAAGGAAAACCATGCTAAATCGTACCGTGAACTTAAGTTAGAAGACAGGGTGATAAAATGAAAGCTATAAACTGTATTGGCTGTGGTGGGAAATTGCAAAACGAAGATTCTAAAAAACCTTTCTACACGCCTAAAAAAATTACAGAAGATGAAACCATATACTGCCAACGATGTTACCGTATGCGGCATTATGGTGAAATCACACCATCGTATATTAACAAGGATGAATATCTAAGCCTATTACAAAGCATTCCTGAAGATGTTTTAGTGGTAAAGGTTATCGATTTATTTGATATTGAAGGCAGTATTATGCCCGAGGTTATGAAGATGGTTAAACCCAGCAAACTCATTGTTGTGGCGAATAAATTCGACTTATTACCAAAAAGCGTTAAAAAAAGTAAGTTAAAACAAAGACTCAATGCCATCTTACACACTTATGAACTTCGGTTTGATCAATTGTTGTTAATCAGTGCGGAGAAAAACCAGGGCATAGATGAGCTTATTGATGCGCTTTCAAAAGCCCACGAGGGTAAAGATATTTATGTTATCGGGGCCGCTAATGTTGGTAAAAGTACCTTGATTAACCATATGATTAATGCGGTTTTTAAGGAAAAACGCGACCCCATTACCACGTTTTTCGCCCCAGGTACTACCCAAAACTTTATTGCAATCCCCTTTGAGAATGTAACGCTTTATGACACGCCAGGCTTACTAAAGAAGAATCATATGTTTTCGCTTTTGGATGATGTAAAGTTAAAAACCATTCAACCCAAAAATGAAATCAAACCACGCGTCTATCAACTAGAGGTCAACCAAACAATTTTCGTCGGTTCGCTTTTGCGCATGGATTTTTTAAAGGGGCTGCCCAGTGACTTTGTTTTCTATTTTTCAAGTGGTCTTAATTTGCACCGAACAAAAATGATTAACGCGGACACTTTTTATGAAAAACACAAAGAAGATTTATTAAAACCCAATCTTAAATTAAGCAACGGCAAGCTAGATTTATCCGCTCACCAATTCCCTTTAAAACGCGATCAAAAAACCGATATCGTGATTCCCGGCCTCGGCTTTTTCAGCATGCAAGGTATGGGTGTCATAAGGCTTTATACGTTTAAAGGCATCGTGCCATACCAACGGGAGTCATTGATATGATTGAACGGATCCATCAAGATTTAATGGAAACATTTAAAGACGATCCCGGCCGTTTAAAACATATTTTTGGCGTCAAAGAGACCGCTTTAAAACTCGCACAAAACATCCCAAATATCGATCAAGATAAATTAATCATCGCAGCTTATTTACACGATATAACCAAAGGAAAGTCTCAAAAATACCACCAAGATATGATCACAAGCTATTTTTCTAACGATATATTGAAGGCCTACACCCCACCGCTTTATCACGCTTTTAGTGCCGCAGCTTATGCGCAGGCGACTTACGATATTAAAGACGATACCATTTTAGATGCGATTAAACATCATACGGTGGGACGCCCCGCTATGCCACTGATCGAAAAGATTATTTTTATTAGTGATTATATCGAACCCAACCGGCCTTATAAAGTATGTCAAGAAGTTAGAGAAATCGCTTTTCAAGATATTGATCTTGCGGTTTATCATGCTATCAACAACTCCATTAATCTTTTTAGTGAAGAAAAACACATCATTCCAAAAATCGCGTATGCTGCTCGTGATTATTACAAAGTGACAAGCGGTCAAGACCCTATATTCGAAACCGACAGACTTTCGTTTTATTTCGCGCAAAAAAACGACGCGCCCATTTTTCACCGTTGGTGGAACGATGGAAACCTGATGGTTTCAGTTGGCTTTGAGGATGGTTTGAATATTAGCCTTCAAAAAATTGAACAACAAATCGAGAAAAGTTTTATAGACCCTGAGGCCACAAAGTTGATGATCGTTTATCATAAGGCAACAAAAACCCCGCTGGGTGAAGCGTCTTTTGGGGAATTTAACCCAAAAGACAAAAGCATGCGCATCGGCCTGAAGATAGGCGATTTGACCCAACAAGGAAAAGGCTACGGTAAAGAGTTGACGCGTGGGCTTTGTCAATACATCAAAACAGCCTACCACGTTAATACCATTTATATCGATACGCTTTTAGATAACAAAAGAGCACAAAAATTATACGAATCTTTAGGTGCAGAAACCCTGGAGATTAAACGTCGTTTTTGGAAGGATCCCAAAGGTAAGTGGCGGGATGTTATCTTTTACCGACTAAAAGGAGGGAACCATGGATAAACTCAAAACGGTTATCGCAGCCTTAGAAGATATCAAAATCGAGGATATCGTTGTTTTCGATATGCGCGAGGTCAATCCGTTTTTTGATTTCTTTATTTTATCAACCGCGACCAATAAGCGTCAGATGAATGCGGCGATTCGCGATGTTAAAAACGCCCTTAGTAGCCTTGATCAAACCGGCTCAAAAAAAGAAGGCAATGATTCTGGTTGGGCCTTATTTGATGCCGATGATATCATTGTCAATATTTTTACCAAGGAAGCCAGAGAATATTATAACCTAGAAAAAATGTGGCTTGATATTCCTAAGGTGAACTTAGAGAAACTATGAAGACTTACCGGCTTTTAAAAGACCGCTACGATCAATTACAAGATCCTTATTTATACCAATTGTATAAGACCTTGATTACCCGTTATCAAACCGGCGGCAAGCTTTTGGAGATTGGCGCTTTTCACGCGACTATAAGTAAAAGTGTTGCCTCTTTATTCCGGCAAGTGGATGCTTTTGATATCGATGAGATAGCCATTGAAAAAGCCAAAACCACCGCCCCCAAAAACTTTCGTGCTTTTGTCCATGATATGCATGAGGGGCTTAAAGAGCGTTATGATATGATTATCGCGCCAATCGATGTCTTTAATCATGCTCAAGATTTTTCACGATTTAAAGCTATCTTAAAGCGATGGACAAACGCTTTGAATCCTAAGGGCATTATCATGTTTGATGTCTTGCGCTGTCAATATCTTAGTCAGCTTGTTGGCTACCAAGAAACCCTAGCTGATGATCTCGTTTGGTCGGTTGAACAAACCGGCGAAGCATGCACGGTAAAGCATATCATTAAAGATGATGAAAACACCGCTCATCATATCGAAAAAAGTTATCGGGAGGATAAGATAGAAGCCTTATTAACAGCGTTAACTTGTCTTGAAAAAATAGTTTTAGAAGATCGTATCATCTATGTATATAAAAAGTAAACACACCCGTTTAAACCAACTATCAAGTTGAAAGGGTGTGTTTTTAATGTCAAAATCCACGTTGAGTGTTTTATCTATTTTGGGCATCATTTTATTGGCTTTTGTTATGGTTCAACATTTCAACCAACCAACCGTATCGACACTCGATCAAAACCATGGCATGCAAGAAACACCGAAACAAGATGATGATATTTACGTTGATATCGATGGGGCTATCCATAATCCTGGGGTTTATAAATTCAAACCCGGAACCAGACTTTATCGTTTGATTGAACAAACCGGCGGTTTTAAAGCGGACGCCGATCAAACGCGTATTAATCTAGCCCGCACCTTAAAAGATGGTGAGCATATCATCATCCCATATCTTTATGATGATTGCGGTGATGATTATAATCACGATACGCGTATCGATATCAACCACGCGTCAAAAGATGAACTGACAACCCTGCCAAATATCGGACCAGCAACGGCGGATGCGATTATCGCCTATCGCGAAAATGACGTTTTTGAAAACCCTGAGGATATTATGAAAGTTTCTGGCATCGGTGAGGCGACGTTCCGTGAGATTGAAGCGCTTATCAAGGTTTAAAGGCGAATGTGAGAAACTCATTTTGCCTTTTGTTATCTTTATCATGGCCTTAGAGTCTCCATTATTATGGGGACTTTTTCTCATCAATATAGTGTATCTGTGTCACAAAGACAAATATTTCTTTATCACGGTCATGATTTTATGCAGTTTATTTTCATGGCGGCTATACCAACCCCAACCCACCATCCCTGATCATCATGATTATCAAGGAATCGTGGTGGCGGTAGAAAAAAACAAAGAATACCCGCGCTTTATCTTTGCTACTGAGAACAACCGTTATTTGGTTTATAGTGAGGCAACCAGTGATCTTTATAGCGGCACGCATCTAGTGGTTAAGGGCGATATTGAACAAGCGCATCCAAGTGGCTATTTTGAAGGCTTTGATTACGCTAAATATTTAAGAAGCACGAACCTCGATGGCCTTATATATGAAGCCGAGGTTGAGTTGCGACCTTCGTCTTTTAATCGCCACACCCCAAGGGGTTTGATTGAGCGTTATATCGATGCGTTTGATGAAGAGATTCGTCCCTACTTACAAGCGTTTTTACTGGCTAGTAACGACGGGTTTGAAGAGGCTACTTATACCAAGATTGGAAAACTTGGTCTGACTCATCTTTTCGCCGTCTCGGGCCTCCATATTGGGTTAATGGCTTTGGCCTTAAAAAAGGGTCTCAACCCATTTTTAAAACCGGCCAGTAGCGACTGGGTTGTCATCGTGTTCTTACTGGGTTTTTTATGGATTAGCGGGGCGCCACCCTCTGTTTTAAGGGCGGTATTATTTAGCGGTTTATTGTTGCTTAATAAGCGCTTGAATATCGGTTTTTCTGCTTTGGATCTCTTGGTTATTTTATGTCTTGCTTTGCTGCTATATCGCCCATATTTTTATACAAATTTGGGGTTTCAACTCAGTTTTTTAGTCAGTATGGCCATTCTTTTAAGTCTGCCTTATCTCAAAAATTTAGCGAACATTAAACAACTGTTTATGGTCTCTTTTTTAGCGTTTATATTCACCATGCCTTTGATCTTATCGATTCAATACCACGTCAATCTTCTTAGTCCCATCCTGAATGTGTTTTTCGGTCTTTTTTTAAGTATGGTATTACTACCGATGAGCTATATAACGTTTTTTATGCCTTTTTTAAGCGATGTATTTAAGATTATCATCGCCTTGTTTGAAACGACGATCAATATAAGTTATCAATGGTTATACCTACCTCTAAATCTATATATACCCAAAGGTATTTGGCGTGTTATTTACTACGCTTTGATGGTGCAATGGTTGCGGAGTATTTTGATTCAACAACGAAGTATGCTTCATACTTTTATCGTTGTGCTTTATATCGCTTTAATCGCGTTTAAACCGTATCTTGATCCCATGCAACATGTATTTATGTACGATGTGGCGGGTGATGCCTTTTTTATACAAGACCGTTTTAACGCTTGCAACATCCTCATCGACACAGGCGAAAGCGATGCACACCAGCGTCTAAACCGGGCCTTAAAACAAAGAAATATCCGGACGATTCACATGCTTTTTATCAGTCATAATCATGATGATCATATGGGGGCTAAAGACGATATCTTAACCGATTTTAACGTCTTGGAGGTAATAAGTAGCGATGATCAAAAAACGTATGAAAACACGTGGCATCAATGCGGGTCGATCGAATATTTCATCTATCCAAGCTATGGGACATTCCAATCTTTAAACAATCAATCGCTTGTTAAGAAAATGCGAATAGGGAGTGATCGTTATCTTTTTACTGGCGATATGGAATGGCAGAAAGAAGCGGCTTTTGTCGCTAACTTTGAGGATGAGATCGATATATTAAAAGTTGCCCATCACGGTTCAAACACCTCTACGCAGGCTTCGTTTCTAGAGGCTACCACCCCAGAGATCGCCTTGATCCCTGCACACCGGCAAAATCGTTTTAACTTTCCTGACAAAGACGTGTTAGAAAGGTTATCTCATCACACCGATGTGATTTATACCACCAAAACACACGGGAGTGTACAGATATCATATTTTTTCCAGTACCGGATGAAAAAGACTGCCCTGAGTGAATAGATGTATGCTATAATGTATGATGTGAATGGCATAAAAAAGGAGCTTGCATTTATGGATGAAAATGTTGTCTGTTTTTACGGTGAAGATGCGTTCTTTATTAGAAGTAAAATCCAACAGTTTATAAAAAAATATAACGTCGACGAATTTAATTATACGACTTACGATTTGGATGAAACCCCTTTATCAGAGGCCATCTCCGATGCGCAAACCATACCCTTTATGAGCGAGGTTAAAGTAATCGTGCTCAAAAACGCCTATTTTTTAACCAGACAAAAAGTTAAAAAAAGCACCCCTGAACACAACCCTGCCTATTTAGAAAACTACCTACAAAATCCAACCGAATCCACATTATTGATTATCAGTGTACCCACAGCATCGTTGGATAAACGTCAAAAGATTGTCAAACAATTATATAAAACATTTCAAGTCATCGAATGCAAACTAAAAGGGCCTCAAGATTTGGCCAATTGGGCGAAACGCCAATTGGCTAACGCTGGTTTGACCATCGAACCGGGTGCGCTTGAGCTTTTGATTAAACGGATTCAACACAGTACCGAATTTGCGTTTTTAGAACTTAAAAAACTCTTGATGTATGCCAAAGATTTAGATACCATCGACCAAACCATCATCGAAAAACTGATTACCAAAAACGTCGAAGATAACGTCTATGAACTGACCAACGCCATCTTGGATAACAAACCCTCAAGGGCTTTAGAAATTTATAACGACCTCATTTTGCACAGCGAAGACCCTTTAAGGATCTTATCGATTATTATCAATAAATACAGAGAGATGCTGCATGTCAAGACCTTGCTTGAAAAAGGTTACCAACAAGAAGATATTCAACAACATTTCGATGTTAAAAGCGGCCGTGCTTATTACATGGTTCAAAACGCTAAAAGCGTTTTGAAAGAGACCATTGAAAATCACCTAGAAACCTTAGAGACACTAGATTTTCACATCAAAAGCGGTCGTGTCGACAAAAAACACGCGGTAGAGATGTTCATATTAGGGGCCTAAGTATAAAAAAAGTCTATTCGAGGATAGACTTTTTTAAAGCGTATTAACTTTTTGTTGGAGACGCGATTTATAGCGGGCAATCGCATTTTTATGATAAATGCCTTTAACCAATGCTTTATCAAGTTTTTTATTGGCGATATTAAAGGCTTCTTGAGCTTTTTCCTTGTTGCCTTCAGAAACTTGCTTGTCAACGTTTTTAATCGCAGTTCTTAAACTAGATTTAAAAATTTGATTGGCTTGACGACGTTTGATATCTTGATTGGCACGTTTTTTCTGTTGTTTGATATTTGCCATGATTTCACCTCCATTTGGAAACTAGCGAATATATTTTAACAAATACAGCTTTAAAAAGCAACGATAAGTTGTCGTTGAGGTTAAAAATCGTTCTTTTTACGTGTGTACTTGCCAATTTTTTGTTATAATGCAATTCGAGGTGATACCATGCCTAAATTAAAAATTGGCGATACCAATTTATTTACCGTACAAAACGTTGAAAATCATGCTTATATTTTGTCTCATGAAGAAGCGAACATTCCGATGGAAAAACATGAAGCCACAGAAAGCTTGAAGCCTGGTGAGAACATTGAGGCATTTGTGTATATCAATCACGATAAAAACTTAGCCGCCACGATGAAAGAACCCTATATCGATCAGTACCGTGCTGCCTTTGTGGCGGTTGTGGAGAAAAAAGAATGCCTTGGGGTTTTTGTGGATATCGGGCTTAAAAAAGACATGCTCGTCAGCAAAGACGATTTGCCGCATCTTAAAAACCAGTGGCCTCATATCGGCGATAAGCTGTTTTGTTACTTAAAAACCGCGAAAAACCAAATGGTTGCACGCCCAGTCAGTCGTTTTCGGATGCTGGAGTTTATCCGCCCAAAAAGAACGCTTGAAAAAGATGAAACCATCAAGGCTTACGTCCACCGTTTGTCGGACGAAGGCTTGGTCCTTTTTTCTGAAGAAGGCCATGAGATTTTTGTTTATTATAAACATACGCGCAAAGCACACCGTTTCGGGGAAGCGCTAGAGGTCACAATCACCATTGTGCGCGATGATTTGCATTATAACGGAACTTTGATTGAACAAAAAGAACTCGTGATGGAAGAGGATGCCCAGCGCATCATGAATTATCTAGAAGAACATAAAACCATGGATCTACATGACAAAAGCTCACCCGAAGCGATTTTTGAGGTATTCCATATGTCTAAAGCCGCTTTTAAAAGAGCACTTGGTCAGTTATACAAAGCAGAAAAAGTAAGTTTAGAAAAAGATAAAACACGTTTAAAATAACATAAATTCAGGTGATTTTTATGGGAAGAAAATTTGAAGTACGAAAAGAAAGTATGCAAAAAAGTGGTTTGCGTAAAAGTAAACTGTATGCCCGCTATGGCAAAGAAATCTTTATGTCTGCTAAGCAAGGCGGCCACAATCTCGATAGCAATTTAGCGCTCAAACATTTAATTGAGCGGGCAAAAAAAGAAGAAGTCCCCATGGATATCATCGAACGCAACATTAAAAAAGCGGAGAGTAGCGATGCTTCTGATTATGAACCCATACGTTACGAAGGGTTTGGGCCTTCGGGTAGTGCGTTTTTAATCGACTGTTTAAGTGATAATGTGAACCGTACGGTCGGAGAGGTCCGTTATTGTTTTACCAAGATTCATTCTAAGATGGGCGTTAAGGGTTCGGTCGAACACATGTTTGAACACCTCAGCATTTTGGAAGTTGACCAAGTTTTGGAAGATGACCTTTTAGAAACCTTGCTGAATGCCGATATCGATGTACACGATATTACGTCTTTAGATCAAGGCTTTGAAATCATCGCCGATGGTTATGATTTGGATACGATTGAGCATGCTTTTCGTGAAGCTTCCTTTAACATCGTGTCCTCAAAACGCGGGTGGTTTGCCAAGGACATGATTACCTTAAACCAAGACGATCAAGAGACCCTCGAGACGTTTTTAAACATGGTGAATGACATCGATGATGTGCAAGCTGTGTATCATAATGTGGATGTGACAGGCAATGATGAAAAAGCTTAACTTAACCCCGATATTAGCGGTGACCTTGAGTTATTACTTCCTACAAGGTATCATCCATAATTTAGGCCATGTGGTAACCCCGACCTTTGTCAATCAATTAGGGTTACCTTCTTTTATGTTTGGCTTTTTCTTTTCTGCGATGTCTTTGGGTATGCTCATCGGCGCTCCAATTTGGGGTGTTTTAGGCGATATCAGAGGTAAAAAGTTCTTTATCCTTTTGGGGTTGATTATCTATTCTTTTGGGCAAGTGATGTTTGCGTTTTTTACTCAGCCTGTGCTTATGACATTAGCGCGTTTTATCGCCGGGTTTGGGGTTTCTGCCTTCATCACCTTAATGCTGTCGCACTTAATTGGTATCGCACCGTTAAAGGAGCGTACTAAATTTATCTCGATTTCGGTCGCTCTTTTTGCCTTAGGCACCACGATCGGTTATCAAATCGGTGGGATTATGGGCGATTATATCATTCGAGAAGTATTCTATATTCAAGCGATTTTAAATTTGTTTTGGGTTTTATTTATCGCCTTAAGTATGAAAGAAATACCTCACAAGTTATCGACAAAAAAACCGTCTTTCATTAAAAACTTTAAAGATATTACAAAGTTATCGCCTTCTTTGCTATTGTTTTTAATAGGGTTAACCTTAGCCACCATTAGCGCTTCGATTTTATCGAAATATTTTGATGTTTATATGATCGATTTGGGCTATAGTCCACGAGAACTCGGTACTTTTATTTTAGTAACAGGGGTTGTGGGTCTTCTTACGAATATTTTTATCGTACCAAAATTATCTAAATTAAGAAAAGATATGCCGATTATGCTTTCGATTCAAATCATTTCAGCGATTATTGTTCTGTTGGTTTTTAGAAGTGCGTATTTTTATATTATGCTTTATACGGTATTCTTGTTTTACTATATGATGAAGGCGATGTTTCAACCTTTCGAACAAAACTATATTTCCTTACAAGCCCCAAAAGAAAAACACGGGACCATTCTTGGGGTAAGGCATGCCTTTTTCTCTACGGGTATGGTTATAGGTCCTTTAATTAGTGGTTTCATCTATGATTACAATCCAACGTTGGTTTTTGATATCTCGGCGATGATGTTCATCTTTGCGTTTATCTTGCTTTTTATATCCCATAAATTGCGGTTAAAAGCGAACGTTGAAAAACAAGAAGGCGGTCTTGGCTTCGCCTATGAACCGGTCGATGTAACCGCTAAAGATTAACGTTTTTAACGTTGTTATAGATAGCTATATTATGGTATAATTGCACATGAGGTGAGCTTATGAATATTCCCAATAGACTAACGGTTTTACGCGTATTAATCATTCCTTTCATGTTGATACTTTATTATATAGATCCGGAGCCTGAAATTCTCAATGGCTTTTCCATTGCCATTGCGATTTTATTTATTTTAGCTTCGTTAACCGATTTTTTTGACGGGTTTTTGGCACGGCGTTGGAATGTTATTACTGTCTTTGGAAAATTCCTCGATCCTTTGGCCGATAAATTACTTGTCATGTTTGCCTTATTGATGTTACTCGATATGGGCTTTGTAGATATGTGGATTGTGCTTGTGATATTGACACGCGAATTCATCGTCACGGGCATTCGTCTAATCGCTGTTGATGGCGGAAAAGTGATTGCGGCTTCAAGCCTTGGGAAATACAAAACCGCTTCAACTATGGTGGCTTTGATTCTCTTATTATTTCACATCTTGTTACCCGGTATTATCGTTTTATATATCGCCACAGCGCTAACCATTATTTCTGGGTTTGAGTATATTCTTAAAAATCAACATAGTTTTAAAGATGCAAAGTAAAATCACACATACAAGCGTACTATGAATTTGAAGGAGGAATAATCTTGGCAAAAGATGATCGTAAAAAAGCGTTAGACCAAGCGATGAAAGATATTGAGAAAACCCATGGGAAAGGCTCTGTCATGTTGCTTGGAGATGAAGGGGCTAGAAAAGATATCGATTTTGTGGAAAGTGGATCTTTAGCCTTAGACATAGCTTTAGGGATTGGCGGGTATCCTCGCGGCCGCATCGTAGAAATGTATGGTCCGGAATCTTCTGGAAAGACCACGTTTGCCTTGCATGCGATTGCGCAGGCGCAAAAAAAAGGTGGTTATGCTGCCTTTATCGATGCTGAGCATGCCTTAGACCCCAAATACGCAGAAGCTTTAGGGGTGGATACCGATAATTTGATTATCTCTCAACCCGATACCGGCGAGCAAGCTTTGGAGATTACTGAGGCCTTAATTCGTAGTAACTCTGTGGATATCGTTGTGATTGACAGTGTCGCTGCCCTTGTACCAGAGGCTGAGATTCGTGGTGATATGGGAAGCTCACAT
Source organism: Mollicutes bacterium (assembly GCA_003558105.1). Taxonomy (GTDB): domain Bacteria; phylum Bacillota_I; class Bacilli_A; order Izemoplasmatales; family Izemoplasmataceae; genus B1SED10-225. The sequence goes on from PWMS01000096.1 coordinate 78,435, forward strand.
GTTGGATTACAAGCAAGACTTATGTCTCAAGCGATGCGCAAACTATCGGGCGCCATCAGTAAATCTAACACGACGGCGGTATTTATCAATCAAATTCGTGAGAAGGTTGGCGTTATGTTTGGTAATCCAGAAACAACCCCTGGTGGCCGTGCTCTTAAATTCTACAGCAGCGTTCGTGTCGAAATACGCCGTGGTGAGCAATTGAAGATCGGTTCGGATATCATCGGAAACCGTACTAGAATTAAAGTTGTCAAAAATAAAATTGCACCCCCGTTTAAAACCGCAGAAGTTGATATCGTTTATGGTAAAGGTATCTCTAAAGCTGGTGAAATTGTCGATATGGGCGTGGAGTTTGATATTATTCAAAAGAGCGGTTCGTGGTTTTCATATGAAGACAATAAAATCGGCCAAGGCCGAGAGAACGTAAAAGCCTATCTAGAAGAACACGAAGATTTATTCAAGAGCTTAGAAGAAAAAATTAAAGGAAAATTAAAGGAAAACTAATCTAAAAGAGTATGTGCGTTTCGCACATACTCTTTTTATTAAATCCCCGCAAACAGGGTATTAAATAGCGTTTCAAAACGATGCATGGGTATACCGCTATAAGGAATCAATAACAAACGTGGATTAGCCTCAAAAGTGGTATAGGCAAAATTGAGGCTCTCTAAATTCTTAATGAATTTTGCTTTGGTAGCTTGATTATAACAAGTAATCAAGAGATGCATATTACTTTGTAACCCACTGATGGAAAAGTGATTGGCATCCATCCAAGGGTCCAACGCTATTTTTAGATTATCGTTACGCTTTTTGGAATAGCGGGCTAGCTGTCTTAAATGTTTTTGGTATTCTCCTGACGATAAAAAATCGGCCATCATCAACTGATCGATTTTTGAGACACTTTGTGCAAATAGACTGTGGTTGACGTCCCTTACCAACGCTAAAGGCAACCCCATATAACTCATCCGAATACTGAGCAAAGTGTTTCTCGAAAAAGACCCGATATATATGACATTATGGCCTTTAGATAATTGATGAATCGTGGGAATTTGATATGCGTTGTAGCGAAACATATGATTATAGTCGTCTTCGATGATATAAGCATCGTTGTCTTGCGCGTAGCGTATCAATTTTAAACGCTCTTTTACCGGTAAAACATCGCCACTGGGATATAGGTTTGATGGCGATATAAAAATGATTTTCGCCTCAGCCCTAATCAAATCATCGACCGTGTTTTGTCCCATGCACCTAAAGCCGGTTGTTTTAAACGCTTGTAAAGCACGTTTAAAGCCAGGTTTTAAATAAGCGACACAGGTATGGCTGTCAAACATGGAAGAAAGCCACATAATCAGTTGTTGAGTCCCACTGGCCACGATCATTTGTTGGGGGCGAAGTAAAACATTGCGTTGTTTGGCGAGATGTTTTTGAATTTCTTTTTTTAACGCTAACTCACCCGTCGGATGACAATCCTCATATAGTTGGTCGTTGTCTGTAAGTACACGATTCATTATCATACGTACACGATTTAAGTTAAACATATCTTTGGTTTGGCGTTGATTCAAAGCGGGACGATATGTTGTTTCATCGCCTATATCTGCGGATTTCTGAATCTCAACAAACGTTAAATCCTCGACATAGTAACCACTTTTAGGCAAACTGTAGATATAACCTTCAATGGATAGTTGTTGGTAGGCATGTTCAATCGTGGTGGTGCTTAATCCGTTGTTTTTTGCGGCTTGTCTGATCGAAGGCAGTTTACTATGGGCCTCATACCACCCGTTGGTAATCTTTTCTTTAAAATCATCGTATATCTTTTGATAAAGTACGGTTCTATTGCGGTTCATCTGACCACATCCAATCCTCGTAAAACTGTCTATTTAAAAAGGGGCACATTTCTATTATAATATGAATGGAAGAAATGATAAAGACAATTTGGAGGTTATGATGAATTCAAAAAAAATGTTTGACTTTTTAAAAGGCGGCGTCATTATGGATGTCATTGATAAAGACCAAGCGCTCATCGCAGAAGCGGCTGGCGCTAGAAGTGTTATGGCTTTAGAGAGTGTCCCTGCTGATATTCGGTCTGAAGGTGGCGTGGCTAGAATGAGTGATCCATTACTCATTCAAGAGATTATGGAAGCGGTTGATATTCCGGTGATGGCCAAAGTACGGATTGGTCACTTTACTGAAGCGGGTATTTTACAAGCCTTAAAGATCGATTGCATTGATGAAAGTGAAGTATTAACGCCGGCAGATAACGATAGACACATTGATAAAACGATGTTTAAGACCCCATTTGTTTGTGGGGCTAGAAATTTAGGTGAGGCGCTACGGCGTATTCATGAAGGGGCAAAAATGATTCGCACCAAAGGTGAAGCCGGTACGGGTGATATCTCTGAGGCGGTCAATCACATGCGTCAAATGCAAACAGAAATCGAATATGTACGTGGTTTAGAAAACAATCGCTTAAAAGAATACGCTGAACAGATTAAAGTACCGCTAGATTTGGTTAGTTATGTCAACGAACATGGACGTTTACCGGTCTTGAATTTTGCGGCTGGTGGGGTTGCCACCCCTGCGGATGCAGCGTTGATGATGCGCCTTGGTTGTGATGGTGTTTTTGTCGGTTCAGGTGTTTTTAAAAGCGAAGAACCAAAAAAACGTGCCAACGCGATTGTGGAAGCGGTCGCAAATTATCAAGACGATGCAAAATTAGCCGAACTCTCTAAAGGTTTAGGCAAAGCCATGCGCGGTATGACCGTGGAAAACTTGGAGCAACGTTTCTCAAAACATTAATGAAAGACGGTGAAAACCGTCTTTTTTTATGATACGTTAATGTTGAATATTGTTTGACTTTTAAAGTTTTACTACGGTATAATGAAAAAGTAAAACTTTGTTTCTACTCATTGATTTTTTGGTGCCTTTAAAGGCATTTGATGTATTTAACGTATGATATATTTATAGCAACAGAAACGGAGGAATTAATATGAATGAACCATTAATATTAATCGTCTCCGGTTTGCTTCTTTTAATTATGGGAATCGTCATTGGCGTTATCGTCCGTGCGTTACTCATTGAAAGAGGTTTTGACAAGGCCCAGTCCCAAGCGAAAAAAGTTATTGAAGATGCTGAGAAACAAGCGGAAAAAACAAAAAAACAAACAATTTTCGAGACAAAACAAGAGGTTCATAACCTTCGCGTTGAAACGGATAAAGATATTAAAGAGCGCAAAAAAGAGATTTCGACCCAAGAAAATAAATTATTCGAACGTGAGAAAATTTTAGATAATCGCGCGATGAATCTTGAGCGGCGAGAGTCTAATATTGACCGAAAAGAAGAAAGTATCGAACAGAAAAAAACAGCCTTGGAAGAAAACGAAAGCAAACTAGAGCGTTTAATAGAAGAACAAAACAAGCGGTTACAAGAAATTGCACAGACAACCGTAGAAGAAGCAAAAGAGATTATATTCAAACGAGTAGAAGCAGAAATGGAAAAAGAAATTGCACAGTTCATTAAAGACGAAGAAGACAAAGCAAAAATGGAAGTCGACAAAAAATCGCAACACTTGTTGGCATCGGCGATGCAAAAATATGCACAAGATGTCACATCTGAAAGAACCGTTAGCGTCGTTAACTTACCTAACGACGATATGAAAGGTCGGATTATCGGACGCGAAGGTCGCAACATTAGGACTATCGAAGCGTTAACCGGCGTTGATTTAATTATCGATGATACACCAGAAGCCGTCGTTTTATCCGGTTTTGATCCGATTCGAAGAGAAATTGCCAAACGTTCTTTAGAAGCTTTAGTCAGTGATGGCCGGATTCATCCGGGCCGTATTGAAGAAGTGGTTGAAAAGATGCGTGAAGATGTCGATCGTTTCATTCGTGACAAAGGTGAAGAAGCCGTATTTGAAGTCGGTATTGGTAAAGTTCATCCTGATTTAGTTAAGTTATTAGGCCGTTTACACTTTAGAACATCATACGGTCAAAACGTCTTAAGACATTGTGTAGAATGTGCCTTTATCGCCGGCAAACTTGCCGCCGAAATAGGCGAAGATGAAATATTGACCCGTCGTGCGGCATTGTTGCACGATATCGGTAAAGCGGTTGACCATGAAATCGAAGGGTCACACGTTGAAATTGGTATTAATATCGCGCAAAGATACAATGAACCCAAAGCGGTATTAGACGCCATTAAATCCCATCACGGCGAAGTTGAAGCAGAAACCGTTGTCGCTGTCTTGGTCGCAGCTAGTGACGCTTTAAGTGCGGCACGCCCAGGTGCGAGAAGCGAATCCTTAGATAATTACATCAAACGTCTCGAACAACTTGAAACGCTCTCATCTAAACACGAGGGTGTTGAACAAGCTTACGCCATTCAAGCTGGCCGTGAAGTCCGCGTTTTGGTCAAACCCGATCAAGTGGACGATGTTTCCGCCCATAAATTGGCTAGAGATATCAAAAAAGAAATCGAAGAACAAATGTCTTATCCAGGAACCATTAAAGTTACCGTAATCAGGGAAACCCGCGCGCAAGACGTCGCAAAATAATTGCTAAAAGCCTTCCGCAGGGAAGGCTTTTTGAAAGGTGATACCATGGAATATTTTGATCTATACAATGAAGAAGGCCACCCGCTTGGTAAAGTTGCCTCCAGACACCAACCCTTAGGCAATCAAGAATATTTTTTGGTTGTTCATGTTTGGATTGAAAATGACAAGCAGGAATTCCTGATTCAAAAACGAGCTAAGAAAAACGACCCTATTCCCCATCAATGGGCGATTACAAGTGGTATACCAAATTCTAAAGAAACCCCGCTTGATGCAGCGATTCGTGAAACCAAAGAAGAACTAGGGGTTACGCTAGATAAAAAACAGCTCAAAAAGCGGGCCCGTATTGTCTCCAATCATAACCAGTATAATACCATCACCCATGTTTATCACACCGCGGAAGCAATTGACTTAGATCGCTTATGCATCGATAAAAATGAAGTGATGGATACCCAGTACGCCGATTTAGATGCTATTTTAACCATGGTTGAAAACAAAGATTTTTGGGATTACCGAAGCTTGCTTGGCGATTCCAAATACTTCGATATGCTCAAAGAGGATGATTGAGGATGCGAATACTTTATTTAGGCGACATTTACGGTGAGGCTGGACTTAAAGCGGTCGTGAAATTTTTGCCCAAGATTAAAGATACCACTGATTATGACTTACTTTTTGTTAATGGTGAAAATGTAACCCAAGGTCTTGGACTCAATTTAAAAGACTACAAAAAACTGATGGCGCTTGGCGTAGCGGGTATCAGTCTTGGCAACCACGCTTTTTCCAAAAAAGAACTGTTGACGTTTATCGATGACGCCAATGTAGTACGACCTTTAAACTATCCAAAAACCACCCCGGGAAAACCCTATTTGACCATCAACTTCAACGGCACAAAAGTCACCATCATTCAGTTGATGGGTCGTATCTTTATGCATGATCCTTTAAATAATCCTTTTGAAGCGATTGACACCTTACTCCTTTCGCTTGAAAGCGATTATATCATCGTTGATATCCACGCGGAAGCGACCAGTGAAAAACTCGCTTTAGCCCACCATATGGATGGACGTGTGGATGCTATTGTCGGTACCCATACCCACGTGGCCACCAACGATGCCATGCGTCTACCCAAAGGCTCGTTATACATTACCGACTTGGGTATGTGCGGGGCGAAATACGGTATTTTAGGGGCCGATAAAGACATCGTTTTAAACAAATTTCTTACGGGTATGCCCGCAAGATTAAAACCACAAGAAACCGATATCCTACAATTAAACGGGGTTCTTTTGGACTTCGATAAAAACACCATCCAACCGATAAACTATACCGATAAAGAGTGATATTATGACCAAAGATTACGGACGTTATTTTAATCGTCCTTCGCATAAGAAAGCTAGAAAAAGAGTATCAAAAGAAACCGCCCACATCGATTTTGATAAACATATAAATATCAAAAACATCGGTGTTGGCAAACACTATCTTTTACAAACATATGGTTGTCAAGGCAACGAAGCCGACAGTGAAACCATGCAAGGCATCCTTGAAGCGTTGGGCTTTAAACCGACGGACAAAGAAGAAAAAGCCGATATCATTATCCTCAATACTTGTGCCATTCGTGAAAATGCGGAAAACAGAGTATTTGGAGAACTCGGCCGCTTAAAACAATATAAAACCACCAAACCAGATCTATTATTAGCGGTCGCTGGGTGTATGCCTCAAGAAGAAAGCGTCGTCAATCGTCTCTTAGAAAAATACCCTTACGTCGACTTGATTTTTGGCACCCACAACATCTACAAACTACCAGAGTATATTGAAACCGCACTGCACGGTAAAGAGAGAGTCGTTGAGGTCTTTAGCGAAGAAGGCCAAATTGTGGAAAACATGCCAAAAAGACGTGACCATCCCGCTAAAGCTTGGGTTAACATCATGTTTGGATGCGATGAATTTTGTACCTACTGCGTCGTGCCTTACACCCGGGGAAAAGAACGTTCCCGCGCGATGGGTGATATCTTAGCCGAGGTTGATAGTCTCATTAAAGAAGGCTATCAAGAAGTCACTTTACTCGGGCAAAATGTGAACGCCTATGGCCGCGATAAAGCCGATTCAAATATTTCATTTGCGGCTTTGCTGGAAGCTTTAGGTAAAACCGCCATCAACCGTGTCCGCTTTACGACGTCTCATCCCAACGATTTTGATCAAGCGACCATCGATGTTATAGCCAAGTACGACAATATGATGCCGCACATACATTTGCCGGTCCAATCCGGCAGTGACAGCGTTCTTAAAAAAATGAATCGCAAATATACCAAAGCTTCTTATCTAGCTTTAATCGAAGCGATTAAAGCCAACATACCTGGTGTATCGATTACCACCGATATCATCGTTGGTTTTCCTACCGAGACCGAAGCCGATTTCTTAGAAACCTTAGATTTGGTAGAACAAGTCGATTTTGAAGGGGCCTTCACCTTTGTCTTTTCTCCTCGAGCCAATACCCCTGCGGCCAAATATGAGGACAAGATTTCCTTATCAGAAAAGAAAAGTCGTCTAAAGCGATTGAACGAACGCATCAACGCTGGGTACAAAAAAGGCCACGAGCGTTTTTATCAGACCACCCAATATGTTTTGGTTGATGGACTCAGTAAAAAAAGTGATAAAATTTTGGCCGGGTATACCCCACATAATAAATTGGTAAATATGCCGGGAGAAGCCGATCTAATTGGAAAAATTGTACCGGTAAACATCACCGAGGCAAAAACCTGGTTCTTAAAGGGTGAGATCATTGGAAAGCCTTAAAACATTACAAACATTATTGGAAAAACATCCAGAAGTAAAGCGTTATAAAGACTTAGAAACGCTGATTTTTTCAAACCCCAAATACAAACAACAGTATCAAGACTTATTGTCTAAACAAAAGCGTTTAGTTCAATCTAAAACCTATCAAAAAAGCGATGTAGAAGCCCGTGAAAAAGCCTATAAAGAGAGTTTAGAAAGCTTAATTTCCCATGTTTGTGTCAATGAATATTTACTGGCCCAAGAAGAGATTAATGATTTGATTAGTATGCTATTTAATATCATAGAATCGGAAATCAATGCGGCGCTTTTGCACGAATAAAGCCCATTTCATTGATTTTAGATTAGCTCTAGTGTATAATAATACTATCCATTGTCGGGGGTAAAACATGAAGGAAAAACGTAGAAAAGAAGAATTTATCGAGCTAAACAATAAAAAAATACGTCTCGATCGTCTGATTGAATCTTTTGTTGTGATTCCCTCACATGAGATTGTTAAATATCTGACAACCAAAGAAATCTTTTTACCAAGTTATCTTCACAAAGCCCTGGTTAGAAAAAATATCGCCCCAATTATCGCCAATGCTGATAACGACGATAAGTTTTCCGATGAAATGAAACACCGCTTGAAATGGTTTGATCAATTCACCATTTTTCAACTTGAAAAACTTGCTCAATCTTACGGTATTAGTATCGATGTTGAAGAGTATAAGCGTGATTTTTGGGATATTATCATCCATAACCGTAACGATCTTGGCATCAACAATTTAGAATTTATCAAACTACAAAACCTTGCCATGAAATACCAAAAAAGTAAAATGGAAGACTTTGAAACCATGATTCAAAACTTTCGAAAAATCTATTTCGAACCACCTGGATATTTTGAAGGTTGTTTGGTCAGTAAAGCAAAAGAAGTGCTTTCTTATGCGATGACTTTATCCGATGTTCGGGAACTTGGTAAGAAATACAATGTCGAGATTCCTAGACGCATCAACAAACAACAATTGATTGAAATTGTCGCGCTCAAACTTGACTTAAACGAAAGCGAACAAGAAACCTTAGAGAAAAAATCTATTTTAGAACTCGAACGCTATGCCAAGGAACAAAATATCAACATCTCTATCGAACTCAAGAAAATTGATATGATTGAATATATTCTTTTAAAACGTCAAATTCATCAACCCTCGATCCATGAAAAGAATACAAAAATCTTTGAAGGCATCAATATCGAAGAGTATTTGTATGAGGCTAAATTCGAAGAGATTGCGCACAAATATACCTTGGAGCGTAAAAAGAAAAAACGGAATTTGAGAAATCTTTTAATCAGTCTCATTATTTTAGTCGTCGTTTTGGCTATTGTGATTTTTGAGTTGATTTAAAGGAGCTTTAAGCATGGCCAAGGATAAACAGAAGTATACCCCGATGATGCAACAATATCTAACGATTAAAGAAGACCATAGCGACGCTATAGTCTTTTTTCGATTGGGCGATTTTTATGAAATGTTCTTTGAAGATGCTTTGCTTGCCAGCAAAGAACTTGAAATTCAATTGACCGCCCGCGACGGCGGCACCGATGAACGCGTTCCAATGTGCGGTGTGCCCCATCATTCGGCAGAAAGTTATATCTCAAAACTTGTCAATAAAGGGTATAAAGTAGCCATCTGCGAACAGACTGAAGACCCCTCAAAAACAAAAAACATCGTCAAAAGAGACGTTGTTCGAATCGTTACCCCAGGGACCAACATCGAAGAGAGTAACGCGGAAGAGGTTTATATCGCTGCGCTTGGTATGAGCGAACATTTTTATACCATCGCCACGCTCAATGCTTCTACTGGTGAGATGATGGCCCTACGTTTTATCAAAGATAAAAACATCCTCATCGGCGAATTATCGACACTGTCGTTAAAAGAGTTGATTATTCCCCATGCAGAGATGAAACCCTATGTTTCTGCTTTTTGCGACCACGAGGCGATCCGCCTTTCAATTCATCCAAATCAAGATATCGACGATAGTTTTACCCATCTTTACAACCACTTGCCGACCGACGATGAAAAAAGAACCGTGAAACGCCTGCTAAGTTATATCATGAAAACGCAAAAACGCGCCTTGCTACACCTCAAAGATGTCAAACGCATTGAACCAACCTCGATCATGAAGATGGATGCCAATACCATCCGCCATCTTGAATTGGTTAAAACGATGATTCAAAACGTTGAAAACGGCTCATTATTTTGGCTTTTAAACAAGACCCATACGGCGATGGGCGCCCGCTTTTTAAAACGCCAAATATTAAGACCTTTGCTCGATGCTGAGCTTTTAAATAAACGCTATGATTTCGTGGAAAAACTCAACCAAGCCTTTATGATTCATAGCGACTTAAAAGAAGCTTTGAAACAAGTGTACGACCTAGAACGCATCGTCGGTAAAATCTCTTATGGTAACACCAACGCCAAAGACCTTTTACAACTGCGCAAAAGCTTAGAAATCCTACCGACATTCAAAGAAAAACTCCAAGCTCTACATTTAGACTATGCCGAGGATTTAAACGATAACCTTGATCCACTAAGCGATACATATGATCATCTGATGCGCGCTTTAAAAGAAGATGTCCCCTTAACCATCAAAGAGGGCGGTATGTTCAAAACAGGCTACGATGAAACGTTAGATGAACTCAGTGATGTGCGTACCGATATTTCCAATTGGCTTTCTGATTTGGAAATAAAAGAGAAAAAACGCACCGGCATCAAAAAATTAAAAATTGGTTATAACCGTGTCTTTGGCTACTATATTGAAGTGCCCAAAGGACAGATTAAAAATATTAAAGAGTCCTTTGGTTATATTCGTAAACAAACCCTCGCCAACGCTGAACGCTATATCACAGAAGATTTAAAAGAAAAAGAAAAAATCATCCTATCGAGCGATGAGAAACGCGTCGAAAGAGAATACGAACTTTTTATCGCTTTGCGCGATGAGATTCGCCAAAAGATCCCTAACATTCAAAAAAACGCCGAAATTTTAGCTGAAGTCGACATGTATATCGCATTCTGTAGTATCAGTGAAACCTACGATTTAATCCGACCAACCCTAAATGACCAACATCAAATTGACATCCAGGCATCTAGGCATCCTATCGTTGAGAAGACTTTAGAAGACCAAAGCTTTATCCCCAACGATATCACGATGGACGATGCGACCGATATTTTCCTTATCACCGGTCCCAATATGAGCGGGAAGTCCACCTATATGCGCCAACTAGCCTTAAGTGCCATCATGGCACAAATTGGCTGTTTTGTCCCTGCAAAAAAAGCCAATATCCCCATCTTTGACAAAGTCTTTACCCGCATCGGCGCCAGCGATGACTTGATTTCGGGTAAATCAACCTTTATGGTTGAGATGCTCGATGCCAACCACGCGATTCAAAACGCCACAAAAAACTCTTTAATTTTATTCGATGAAATCGGAAGGGGGACCTCGACTTATGATGGTATGGCCATCGCGCAATCCATCATCGAATACATCCACAATCAAATTGGCGCTAAGACACTTTTCTCAACTCACTATCATGAACTCACGAACTTAGAAGAAAGTCTTAAGCGCTTGAAAAACATCCATGTTGCGGCCAATGAAGAAGAGGGTAAGATTATTTTCCACCATAAAGTCCAACCCGGCCGTGCTGACAAATCCTACGGTGTTAATGTGGCCGCCTTGGCCAATCTTCCCAACCGTTTAATCAAACGGGCAAAGGCCCTCTTAATGGCACTTGAAAATCAAGAAACCAAGCATTATAACCTCTTTACCGTCGCCGAGATTCCAGAAGAAGATGAAACCCCACCGCCCCAACAAAAATTGCTAGACAAACTCAAAACGATAGAACCCGATGAGATGAGTCCTATCGAAGCGTTAAGTTTACTTTACGAACTCAAAAAAATATCACAAGACAGAGATTAAAAGGATGTTATCATGAAGAAAAAAAGCTCAAAACTCAGTATAATGACATTGCATATCAGTCTTCTAGGCTGGTTGCTTATGATCCTAAGACTCAATTATATTTACCTTTTTAGCCCCTATCAAGAGGTTTATACATGGCATGAAACTATCGCTTCTTCGCTTTGGTACCTCGCCTTTTTCCTAGGCATTATCGCGGTCTTTTTTGGCGCTTTAAACTATGGCATGAAAAAACCTTTTTCATTCGAAAAACCGCTTTCTTTCATCTTGGCCATCACCCTATTGCTAGTGATTAGTTTAGATGTTATGCCCATTATTTTTGAACAATGGCCTTATGCCAATTTAATCGCATTGGGTATATGGGTTTTGTTTAGCGCTTTTTTTGCTTATCGCTACAGTCTACATGAAGCGAAATTGATACGCGCAACCTTACCGGTAAGCTATTTTATCATCGCGTTTTTACTATCGAATGTGTACTTACTCCACTTCTTTAACAAAATGATGCTCACCGACATTATTTTCTATTTTATCATGCACTATGTCCCTGTGTTCGTCCTATGGGTTTTTTACGATATCAAACGATATCATAAAAAAAGTATGCCTAAGCTTTAAAACGTTAGAAGGAATGATTGATTATGGGAAAAATTCATCAACTTGATGAAAAACTCTCCAACATGATCGCCGCAGGTGAGGTTGTGGAAAACATGGCCTCTGTGGTTAAAGAGCTCATCGAAAATGCCATCGATGCCAACGCCGATAATATCGCCATCGATTTAAGTGAATCCGGCTTAAGAAGAATACGGATTGAGGATAATGGCGAAGGCATGGATGAAAGCGATCTACAGATGGCCTTTAAGCGCCACGCAACCTCCAAGATTAAGACGTCCCATGATTTACACCATATTGCATCGCTAGGGTTTCGAGGAGAAGCCCTACCTTCGATTGCTTCGGTTTCTCATATGACCCTTGAATCATCAACCTCAGATGATATTGGTCATAAAATCACGGTAAATAACGGTTTGATTGAAAGCCAAAGTGACGGCCGTGCAAAACGTGGCACCACCGTCATCGTCAACAACCTTTTTTACAATACCCCAGCGCGCTTAAAGCATCTAAAAAGCGCAGAAAAAGAACTGTCTTTCATCATCGATGTATGTAACCGCATGGCTTTGTCTCATCCTCAGATTGCTTTTAGCCTGAGCAACGATCAAAAATCGATGTTAAAGACGACGGGTGATGGCGATGTCTTAAAAGTCCTGTATCAAATATATCCGATGTCGGTCATCAAAAACATGCTATATTTTGAAGGTTCTAACGCGTATTTTAAAATTTCTGGCTACCTTAGCAAACCAGAAATCACACGCTCATCTTCAAAACATATGTTGTTTTTTACAAACCGGCGTTTCATTAGAAATTACCGTTTAAACAAAGCGGCCCTTCAAGGTATGGATACTTATCTACCGCTGCATAAATACCCAATCTTATACTGTCACATTACCGTTGATCCGCTCTTGATCGATGTCAATATTCATCCGCAAAAACTAGAGATTAAATTTAGTGAACAACGGCTCTTAGAGAATTTAATCGAAACGACCATACTTCAAAAACTCCAAGGCACCGATTTAATTCCTAAAATCGAGAAACAAAAACCACAAACGCAAGATTCACTACAATTTGATTTTAACGAAAACAACCCGGCTATCGCCCCAAAACATCACATTGAAGAAGCATCCAGTCAAACCCATCCGCAAAATCACACAAAATCACGCTTACCTTATATGGAATACATCGGTCAAGCGATGGGAACGTATTTGTTGTTTCAAGGTAAGGATACGTTATTTTTGATGGATCAACATGCGGCCGCTGAGAGAATTCGTTATGAAAATTACAAAGCAAAAATGACGAAGGAAACCGCGCAAACACAAACGTTAATATCGCCCTTTATCGTCGCTTTATCCAACGCTGAGATGAACGATTACAATGCCTATCAACCGCTCCTAGAAACCTTAGGGGTAAAGAGTGAAAAACAGAAAGATAAAAGCTTGCAAATCAACACCGTTCCCACCTGGTTTCACCCCGGTTATGAAGAAGTTTATACAGAAGCTTTGATCAAACATATCCTGGATGAACAACCGACCTCCAAAGCGCAAATATTGGACCCACTTGCCAAGACGTTGGCCTGTAAACATGCCATCAAAGGCAATCAATATATCAACCGACATGAAGTCGATCGCCTACTGCGTGATTTATCACAATGCCAAAACCCTTTTACTTGTCCCCATGGACGCCCCACCATCATCCAATTCTCCCAACAAGAATTAGAAACGATGTTTAAAAGGATTCAATCATGATTATCGTGCTTACCGGGCCTACCGGCGTAGGGAAGACAAAACTATCTTTAGCGCTTGCTAAGCATTACCAAACCGATATTATCTCAGGCGATTCAATGCAGATTTACCAAGGCATGGATATTGGCACCGCAAAAGTGAGCGCAGAAGACCAAGCGCAAATCAAACACCACATGATCGATATTTTACCCCCACAAGAACCTTACAGCGTTGCCAATTTTCAACGCGATGTGCGGGCTAAAATCAACGCCCTTCAAAAAGAAAATAAAAAACCCTTTATTGTCGGTGGCACGGGTTTTTACATTAAAAGTGTCTTACACGACTTTGAGTTTGACGATACCAAACGAGATTTCACCTTAGAAGCGCAATATCAAGCCTATGATAATGAAAGTTTATATCAAAAATTACAAACTTTGGATGCGAAAACCGCCAAGAAACTGCATCCTAATAACCGTAAACGCATTCTACAAGCTTTATCACAAGCAAAAAAAGGCCAGCCAATCTCTGAAAAAACAAATCAATCCCAACCGCTTTATGATTATATTGTGATTGTATTAACCCTACAACGCGAAAAACTATATGAAACCATCGAAAAGCGTGTCGACACCATGTTTGCCCAAGGTTTAGTAAAAGAAGCCCAAAACCTCTATAAACAAAACCTATCATACACCGCTAAACAAGCGATTGGCTATCAAGAACTGTTCGCCCATTTTGATGGCGATTACGATTTAAAGGAAGCCAAAACACGGATCAAACGAAATACTAGGCGTTATGCCAAAAGGCAACTGACGTATTTCAAACACCAATTCAACGCTGAGATAATCGATACCACCAAGATGGATTTTCAAGCGTTGTTAAAAAAAAGTCAAAGCCTAATCGATCAGGCTTTGAAAGATGCTAGGGATAAACCATAAAAGAAATATTATAAGGGGGAGTATAACATGGATAAGCTTAACCTTTATAAACTGCAAAAAAAAGAACTGACCGAACACTACATTTATAAACGCATGAGTGAAAAGATGCAAGAACCCGAAAACAAAAAACGTATGAAACTGATGGCAAAAGACGATTTAAGACACGCCAAAGTTTTACAAAAATATACCAAAAAACCGGCTAAGCCCTATTACATTCGTTTGTGGTTAACGAACCTACTAGCGAGAATTTTAGGGTATACCTTTATGTTAAGATTACGTCAAAGAAGTGAAAATAAAAACCAAACCATATATCAAAACCTCTTGATTGATACGGAAGATAAAGACATGTTAATCACGCAAGACAAAACCCATGAGACCATGATTATTGAAACCATTGAGGATGATCGGGTTACTTATATTCGTGCGATTGTCTTAGGCCTTAATGATGCCTTGGTTGAACTTTCCGGTGCTTTGGCGGGTCTTACCTTTGCGATAGCCAATACCGAGATCATCAGTATTACGGGTTTGATCACAGGCATTGCGGCGGCGATGTCGATGGCCGCCAGTGAATATTTATCCTCAAGTGCCAATAACCATAGCGACGCTTTAAAATCAAGTGTTTATACAGGCATATCGTACATTATCGTTGTCATCATCCTCATTTTGCCTTATTTAATCTTAGATAACCGCTTTATCGCCTTGGGTATCATGTTGTCATCGGCAATGGTGATCATCTTTTTGTTCAACTACTTTATGTGTGTCGCTATGCAGTACAATTTTAAAAGACGCTTCACACAAATGGCGATTATATCTTTAGGTATCGCGTTTATATCGTTTATTATCGGGACCCTTCTAGGCATGATTTTCAACGTCGATATTTAGGTCTATCCCAACATAAAACTGCCTTGTCATTTTGGACAAGGCAGTTTTTTATTTATGGCGTTACATTTTTTTCATCGTTATCAACATCGTTGTTATCATTGGCATCTTGAACGGATTCTAAATCATCATCGCTGGGATCAATGGTGTCTAGGACCTCTTTGATTTTTGCGGCTAAGCCGGTTATTTTAGCTTTCGGAATCGAACAAATCGCTACCCTCAAACCACCGTAAACATTGACGAAGAAGATGTTGTGTTTTTTAAGCTTAAGGTGCAATTCATTTTTGATGACATGATCGTCAATCTTAATGGTAATGAAGAACCCTTCGTGATAGGGATAAAGAGGTAATCCAACTTCTTTGGCTTCATGGATCATAATCTCTGCGCGTTCTTGTAATAATTTAACAAAACCGTTTTTTTCTTGTAAGTACGCTTGCTTGTTTTCTTCGTTTAAAGCCAAGTTAGCAAACGCCATCATCCCACCGTTGTTGACGGTTGACCATACACCTCTGGCGGTGTTGCCACAGGCGTGGAAAAAGCGTCTACGGCCTTGTTCATTATTGGAAACTAAGACTTGGGCTCCAACGCGCATCCCATAGGCTGTCATCGTTTTTGAAACACTAAAGGCAATGACACTTAAAACGTTGTCGCTCATTTTCGAGAGTTTCTCGAATAACTGTTTATAGTCATCGCCGCGTTTATTAAAATCGATGTAAGCCACATCTAAAAGTAAGATGAATGGTCCTTGATCGGATAATTCGTTGATAAACGTCAAAACTTCGTCCCATTCGCTATCACGCATGGTATAGCCCGTGGGGTTTTGACAAGGGTCGTTAATGAAGGCCAATACTTTGCCTTGGTTTTTCATGACTTGCGTGCATGTTTCTTTAAATGATTCGACGTTAAAATGTTCATCTTCAAAAAGCTTGTAGTAGGCCACAGGATTTTGCATTTCCTTGGCGATGGTTTTATAAGGGCCCCAGCCAATATCGGGGTGAATAACAGTCTCACCCCGATTGAGGGCGTTTTTAATGGTAGAAGAAAGCGCGCCTGTACCACCTGGGGTGGCAATCACATCGGCGTTAATATCCAACCCAGCACTTTTAAAGAGCCAGTCTTTGACGGCTTCTTGATATTCTGGGGGGCCGGCGATAGAAGAGGCGTATTTGGCTTTTTGAAAATCTGGGACACGGTCAAAAATACGGTAAACGGTATCAAAGGTTAAAAAGCTTTTGTCTTCCTTAAAATAGGTTCCAAAGGCGCCGTTAACGACCGCATCTTCTCCAAATTCTTTTGTTGCTTTGACGGCGCCTTGAGCCGCTTCAAATACAACATCAACAATTTCTTTGCCTACAGATTTATCGCCGATAAAATCTTTCATTACTGGACATCCTTCATATGTTTAATAACAGCCTTCAAAGCGTCATGTGCGTCGTTAGGCAGGCTGTCTTCATCGCTAAGGTTTTCAATGTATTTCAAACGTCTCTCCATACGTGTTTGGAAATTTTCAACATGTTTCTGGTCTTTTTCGTCCACCACAAAATCATGATCTAAAGCATAAGAAAGGGCTTTAGATTTGGCGAAAGGTCTAAACTCAACACGGTTTTCAATGATGTTTTCAATCGCCCCGAGGGTTGTTTTGGGTGGAATTTTGGTATCTTTATAATGACCGGTATTGATGATATAACAAGCAACGTCATGATTTTCAAAAAGGTTTTTAAAATTTCTGTAGTCTTCTTTAAGAGGATAGAGTCTAAATGGGTTGGCATAAGGCACAAACGCCAGTTCATTCGGATCGGCGCCTTCTTCGGCGGTGGTGCGTTTTGTCGCTAGGGTTGCACCCAATACACTGGCTAAGGCAGGATTTTCAACCCGCATGAGAGGCGGAAGGGTATCGTCTTTCATAATCCAAAAAATGGCGTTGAGAGGGTGATCGAGTTTAAAGACTCTAGAAGGCGTCCAAAAGATACTTTTGACCGCGCGTCCATTCCCATTGCGAATGTCTTCGGTTATGGGCACAATCAGATTGTTTTCATCTTTGGTAGCGCCCACATTTTGGATCGTTAGTAAGAAACGGTTATCACTTGAATTTGTGGGATAATCTTGAACTTTGTCAAAATATGACGGTTCTAGTGAAATGGTATAGAGTTTATCATTTTCGATGATAAAAGCATCATCATGAAGAACGTTAATATCGTATTTATTATCATGTTTAGCATGGGTGATGGTGCTTTTACCGCTGCCTGAAAGACCAAATACGCTCATCGTATAAGGGGGGGTATTAGCGCGCTTAATCTCTTTAATGCCACCGTGTGCTGCGGTAAAGTTTTGACGTTTGGCCAGCGACCAAGCCAGTGTTAATGTCGCTTTTTTAAATTCACCAAAATATCTTAACCCCAACAAAGAAGCACAGTTATGATCGCGATCAAAAAGCGCCAAACCGGTATCAAAGCCTTCAACGTAATAATCAGGGTCGGCATAAATGAAAATATCGCCCTCATCAAAGGTTCGGGATTTTTCATAAACCTCAGTCCATTTTTCGTTGAACGTCTGGAAGTTTAACATCCAAGAATAAAGCGTATTTTCATAACCTTCTGGGACCAATAAATGCGCTTTAACGGTGAAATCTTCATGCAACCCAATCATCACACTCGCGTGATACATCGTCACATCTTTTGAAGCGAATAAGGCTTCTCTAAGGGTTTTAGAAAAACTATCTTTGTTTTCATTGTTGATGATTCTACGGGCATGAGCTTGTCTGCCGGTAATGGCACCATCGTTAAACATGAGCACTTTCGCATCCTTTGGTAAACCCAAATCATGCGCGCGATAAACAGGGAGGTCACTGACGATCGTGCCTTCAGAGTTTTTGGCTAAATGATAGGCCTCTTCTAAAGTTGAAATACGCACAACATTGTTGCGGTAAAAGGCGGTTTCGATGGTGGTTCTTACACGGTTAAAAATTTGGGGTGTCTTCGTGCCGATTTCTTCTCGTTTAAAATGACTTCTTGTAGCCATGGCATGCAATCCTTTCTATTCGATATTCCACTGGAATCTTGGGCGTGATTTAACATAATCGCCACGCATTTTTAAGTTCTTTTCAATCCGTCTTTCTGCGAGGATGTTGGCGGCTTTGTAGGTGGGCCTATTTTCTTCTTTTGAAATCTTAAAAATTTCTGTTAAACGATCATAAATGCTTTCGGTCGTTTGAATCGCAGATTTTTCGTGATAGCCAATCATTTCATGATAAACGTTGATAACGCCTCCAGCGTTGATGACGAAATCAGGACAATAAAGAATGTCTTTTTCCTCTAACATCGGGCCATGTTTATCTTCATCTTTTAAAACATTGTTGGCGGCCCCAGCAATAATAGAAGTGCGTAATTTTGGGATCGTATCATCGTTTAAAATCGCGCCAATCGCATTGGGAGAGAAGATATCACATTTCTTCGCGTAAATCTCATCAGGCTCAACATAAACCGCGAGAGGAAAGATCGCTTTAAATTGTTTAATTCTCTCTTCATCGATATCGGTAAAATAAATACGACGGACATCGTTTTCTTTAATGTACTTTGCCATTTCTTGGACAACTGAGCCCACCCCTTGGAAGGCGATAGTCATATCGTTGAGGTTGTCTTTGCCAAATTTTTCCTTGACGGCTGCTAACATGCCTACATAGGTACCTTTAGCTGTTAAAATGGTTGTGCTGCCTGCGCCTTTTCTTAAAACGCCGGATACATAATCGGTTTCACGGTCCATGTATTCGCAGTCTTTAAGCGTCATATTCATGTCTTGACCGGTATAGACCCGTCCGCCTAGACTTTGAATATAACGACCGTAAGAACGCATGAAAGCTTCATCCTTTAATTTTTTAGGATCGCCGATGATGACGTTTTTACAACCACCGATATCAAGTCCTGCGGCTGCGTTTTTATACGTCATACCCTTAGCGAGTCTGGTGACATCGTATAAAGCTTCCTCTTCACTTTCGTAATTATAAAATCTTGTACCGCCACAAGAAGGACCGAGGCGCGTGTCGTGAACACAAGTAATACCCTTTAAGCCGGTTTCCTTGTTGTGAAAATAGATAATTTGTTCAAAACCTTCATTGGTGTAAGAAAATACTTCATTGCTAAATTCATTTTTCTTGGCCATGTTTTTCTCCTTTTATTCAATTAATATAGATTTATAGATTGGCGACCAAAGCACTGAGTGCTATGGAGTAAAACTTTGATTCTTCACTATCGGCGCGTGAGGTTAAAACAATCGGCTTTTTAGCCCCGGCGATGACGCTTGCGCTTTTGGCATCGGCCAAAAACATCAACGTCTTGTAAAAAACATTCCCCGCTTCAATGGCTGGCATTAATAAGATATCCACATCGCCGGCCATCGGGGATGTGATGCCTTTATGCCGTGCGGCTTCTTGGTTGATGGCGTTATCAATCGCAAAAGGTCCATCGATGATAACGTCTTTAATCTCCCCGTTTCTTTGGCGTTCAACTAAGGTTTGTGCATCGAGGGTCGCTTGCATTTTTGGATTGACTTTTTCTACGGCGGCGATGATGCCAACGTTGGGTTTTTCAATCCCGAGGGCCCGTGCAATTTTTGCGGCGTTTTCAATAATTTCTTGTTTTTCATCGACGTTTGGCTGGATGTTCATACCGCCATCACTCATAATCATAAATTTATGATAATTTTTGGCGGCGATCACACTCAGGTGTGAAAGTCTGTTTTCGGTTCTAAGGCCATAGGTTTTATCCAGGGCCGCTTTTAAAATGGTCTTGGTATCCACAAGCCCCTTCATCAAAAAATATCCGTCGTTTTCACTGACCAAGCGAACCGCTTTCTCACAAGCCAACGCAGGGTCGGCTTCATCGATAATGGTATAGTGCTTAGCTTCGTAGTTCAATTTGTTTAAAACATCCTTAATCGCCGCTCCATCGCCGACTAAAATCGCATCGACAATATTTTCTTGGCGGGCTTTTTCCACGCTGCCCAAGACCGCTTCATCGTTCGCAACGGCTACGACCAGTGTTTTTTTGGGAATGTTTTTGGCGGCTTTTATTAAATCTTTAATAGAAGTAATCATCATTTCACCTACTTATAAACCTTGGCGGTTTCTTCGTTATTAATGACTCTTAATGCCCCTAAAGCTAGACTTTCCATTTCATCTTCGCCAGGGTAAACCATGACATCGGTAATAAATTTCGTCCGTTTGCTGATCTCATCGACTAACAATTGATCGTAAGCTAACCCACCGGTGAGGATAATCGCATCGACATCGCCTTCTAAGACGGTAGCACCACTGCCGATTTCTTTGGCAATTTGATAACACATCGCTTTGTAGATAAATTCAGCTTTTTCATCGCCGGACTTGATGCGCTTTTCAATCTCAAAGCCATCGTTGGTACCTAAATGTGCGACTAACCCACCTTTACCATAGTTTTTCCGTTTGATCTCATCGAGGGTGTATTTACCGGAAAAGCACATTTTATAAAGCGGTCCAAGTGGGACACTACCGCTGCGTTCAGGGCTCATGGGGCCATCGCCATCAAGCGCATTGTTGACATCGATAACACGACCATATTTATGAACACCCACGCTGATGCCACCGCCTAAGTGTACCACGATTAAACGCAGTTTTTTATAAGGTTTATGCAAATCTTTGGCGGCTTTTAAAGCCACCGCTTTTTGATTTAATGCGTGAAAAAGTGAAGCCCTTTCGATTTCAGGCATACCTGAGACTCTAGCGATATCATCCATTTCGTCCACCGCTACAGGATCAACGATGAAACTTGGAATCCCTTGCTTATCCGCAATCTCTTTGGCAATGACACAGCCAAGGTTAGATGCGTGTTCGCCACGAGGGGCCTGCTTTATATACTCAACCATCGCATCATTAACCGCGAAGGTACCACTTTCTATCGGTTTTAACATCCCACCGCGCCCAACAACCGCTGAGAGATCTGTAACATCGATATTTTCTTTTTTCAGTGTCGCTAAAATCGCTTCTTTGCGAAAGTCATATTGATCGATAATATGCTTGTATTCATTGATGGTTTTTGTAGAGTGCCGAATCGTCTGTTTGAAGATACATGTTTCCGCTTCAAAAACAGCAATCTTGGTACTTGTCGACCCAGGGTTGATTGCTAGGATTTTTTTACTCATATATGCCTCCTGTGTATTTTCTCTTAACAACAATTTTGATTATAACATGTGAGCGTTTTCACAACAACCGCAAACATGAAAATTTTTTCAAAAACTTGTATCACAAAAAAAGTGCGTGTGCACTTTTTTTATAAAGGTTTTAGTTTAGCCGTAAAATGCCTTAAGATTTTGGGTTCATAAGTAAAGCTTAGCCCTTTTAATTGTTCTCGGTTTTGATACACTTTTTTCATACCTTCTGCCACGACATCCAAATGGTTTTGGGTATAGGTTCTTCTTGGAATGGTCAAACGAACCAATTGTAGTGGCGTATCGATATTTTCTTTCGTATCGGGATCTCTGCCCAAAAGTAGTGAACCGATTTCAACGGCTCGCACGCCACTTTCGATATAGAGTTGGTTGACAATGCTTTGTGCTGGAAATTGATCAAACGGAATATGGGGCGCAAACGCTTTACCATCCACAAAAACCGCATGACCACCAGTCGGCCATTGAATCGGGATATTCATCGCTTTTAAGCGATCGCCTAAATAGCGTACTTGATCGATACGATGGCTTAAATAATCTTCTTCTAAAGCTTCTTGTAATCCGACCGCCAAGGCTTCCATATCGCGTCCAGTCATGCCTCCATAGGTTGGAAAACCTTCCAAAGGTACCACGCGGGATTGACATGCTTGAAATAAGGCTTCATCATCTTTAATGGCGATGAGGCCACCAATATTGGAAAGTCCGTCTTTTTTGGCACTCATCAAAAAGATATCGGCCAAGGCGAAGGTTTCTTGGGCGATTTCTAAGATACTTTTATCTTCATAGCCTTTTTCTCTTTGTTTGATGAAATAAGCATTCTCCGCATACCGCGCGCCATCGATTAAAATCGGAATATGATAGGCGTTGGCAATCTTAGCGGTGGCTTTTAAATTGGCCATACTCACGGGTTGACCCCCAGCTGAGTTGTTGGTGATGGTCATGATAATGCCACCGATGTTATCGGCCCCTCTTTCCTCGATGAGGTGCTTTAATTTATCTAAGTCAAAATTGCCTTTAAAGGGATGATACGTCTTTGTGTCATAACAAGCTTCAATGACACAATCAATAGCTCTGGCACCCGCCAGCTCGACGTGTGCTTTGGTGGTATCAAAGTGCATGTTTGATATAAAGGTCATCTTATCATGTTTGGTTAATAGAGGTATCACGACTTGTTCGGCACCGCGCCCTTGATGTACGGGAATAAAATGCTTATAATTGGTAATGTGTTTGACCACACCTTCCAAACGATAAAAACTTCGTGAGCCAGCATAAGCTTCATCCCCTTGCATTAATGCGCCCCATTGTTTATCGCTCATCGCCCCGGTTCCAGAGTCGGTTAAGAGGTCTATATAAACATCTTCACTGCGAAGTGTGAAAGGGTTATATCCAGCATTTTGCAAAAGTTCAATCCGTTTTTCTTTGGTCGTTTCCTTGATAGGTTCTACAACTTTAATTCGATAAGGTTCAGCTTTGTATTTTGTATCCATAATGTCTCCTTCCGAAAATTAATCCATGCTCATTATACAAGAAAACACCAAAAATGAAAACGCTAACTTAAAGTTTTTTTGCCATTCTTTCAAAGAAATTTTTTAAGGATGCTATAATAGATGTCGAGGTGAGATAATGATGAAACTAAGCAAACCAACAGTCCTGAACCAACAACCTTTAAAAAATCGTATCGCTATGGCTCCAATGACAACCTATAGTGGTCAAGATAACTTGTTTCCTTCCCAAGCGGAAATTGATTATATGAAACTAAGAGCCTGCGATGTGGGTCTTACAATCAGCCCCGCGATTAGTATCAACCATCAAGCCCAAGCATTCGAAAACCAAATCACTTTAAAAAGCGATGATTTTATTGAACCGATGCGCCCCTTTGTAAAAGCCATGCAAGCTGGTGGCGCCAAAGCGATCGCACAACTGCATCACGGCGGTAGAATGAATGTACCCAAGCTTTATCAAAATCCACAAGACATTGTCTCAGCCAGTGCGGTTAAAGTACCACGTGAAGGATTCGTGGTACCAAGACCGTTAAGCATTGAAGAGATTAAAACCACCATCAACGACTTCGCCGAGGCAACCTTAAGAGCGATTTATGCCGGTTTTGACGGTATTGAACTTCATGGCGCTAACACCTATTTACTACAACAGTTTTTCTCCCCCCATACCAATAAACGCAGCGACGCATACGGGGGTTCTTTGTCCAAACGACTGCGCTTCATCCGTGAATTGATTGAGGCCGTCACGACGGTAATCGATCAGTACGCCCCTAAAGATTTTATCTTTGGATACCGTTTTTCACCCGAAGAGATTGAATCCGATGGTATCACTTTAGATGATACGACCTATCTATTGGATTACCTCAAAGATACAAAGTTGGATTATATCCATGCTTCCATGGGACACTACGAACAATCATCCTTAAGAGATGACGATGAAAAAACCCCTATTGTCAAAACCTTATTAAGCGCTTTGAATAAACAAAAACCATTGATGGGTTCGGGCGGCTTACGCCACTTTGAGGATCTTCAAAAAGCCGAAACCCTTGGCTATGATTACATGGCGATTGGGTTGCCTTTGATTGCCGACCCCAAAGCGGTGGAAAAAATCTTTAACAAGCAAAAACCCAATCAAAAAATAATCAAATCAAGCCTGCCCCAACCGTTATATGAGAAACTATATAAAAATAAAGATCGTTTCAAAAAACGCGGCATCACTTTTTAATGAACCCTATAAAATACGAGGAGTGAAATTCATGTATCAAATAAAATCTGTCGCACAAACGGCATTAGCTAAGAAACTAGGTGGGGTCCCTGTCTTTCATGATGGGACCTTGCAAAGTATCCAGATTCATCCCGAAGCCATCTATTTAGGTATCGAGATCTTATCCGATAACAACCCAAGGCTTAAAAAGAACACCTTGGTCCATCTAAAACTCAACCAACCTCATCGCTTTTCCTTTGCCACAAAGGAAATAGAAAAAGGGCTTTTCACGATTCATGATCTTGATATTCGCAAAGAAGCCGCCCTTCTTCAAATGCGCTTAGAAAGCATTGATGGTACCACTTCGTATGTGGTTTTTGAATCGATTGAATTAAGTGAATAAAAAAAGCTACGCATCTGTTTTAAGATGCGTCGCTACCGTTTAGAAATGTTTGAATCCACCTTTTAAAACATTGATTTGACCAAATCTTTTTTTCGCAAGTTTTTTTGCAACACGTTTGGATTTCCAGCCCCGCTCACAGTACAAATATAAGGGCTGATCTTTACGGACTTTTGTTTGTTGTTTGCTCTTTAAATAGCCCGCTGAAAAGTTCCTAGCCCCTTTGATTTTATCTTTTTCATAATCTGCTTGTTTACGCAAATCAATCAATTGGCCTTTACGCATGTTTTGCTTAAAATCTTCTTTAGAAAGAACATTGATATTACCACGCGCGGTTTTCTTTCGGCCCATCAGTAAATACCCTAGGCTAAGCCCAAGTATAATCGGTAAAATCCACGTCATGAAAAATTCGATAGTATCACCTCTATTCAAAGCCATTATAATCAGTGCATGATTTATTGTCAATAAAATCCACATTGTACGCGCATAGCTTTTTTAATTTAGACAAGTTATGCTATAATTAAGCTTAGCTAACTTATAAAAAAGGAAGAGGATAGATGCTAAAGCAGATATACCCATACGTTCTAGGACTCTTCATCGGCATCATGATGTTGCCGCTGTTTTTTCTTGGATTCAATTTGTCTTGGGGGCGTTATCCATTACTGGGGTCATTGATGATGTATGCGGGTTTATTTTTGTGGCCCACTTATGTTCTTGTCATCTTGATTTTTTCCACAACAACCTTAAAAGCGGACGTTCGCCGAAAAAAACAGTTTTATCATTCGTTATATCTACCGTTTTTCGGGGGCGTCATAAGCTTGATATTAATCGCTTTAATCTATCGGTTATGCATCTATTAACGAGGTGATGATATGCGTTATAGCACCGTTATGAAGAAATATCATAAAAAGAAAAGCCGTCCTATGAAAGGCCATCGCCTTTATAAAAAACAGGAGAAAATTCATAAGAAGGCTTATTTTGCCATCGTTTTATTCATTGCCTTGGCGGTATATTATCTTTTAGAACTGATCAATATCGCGACGACCGATTATTTTCGTTATGAATATATTGCAATCGCGGCGTTTTTATTGTTGCTGATCCCGATTTATCACATTCATAAAAAGACCACGAACAAAGTGCTTTTAACAAGCGATGCCATCGCGCTTCAAAAGGAATTTAGGCAGTATAAGTTATTGTTTATTGAGGATATAACTAAGGCAAAATTATATAAAAAAGATACCTTGAAAATTAAAACAAATAGGAAAACCTTTAAAATCAAGATTCCAAAATATAACGACAATCTCAATGTTTTAAAGGATATCATGAATTGTGAGGGTCACTTCAAAAACAAAAAAAGACCTTACAAACTTTTCTTTGAAGTTGATGGTGTGGAAATTCAAGAACTTACACCAAAAATCGACCCAGAAACCTCAAGACTTGTCCAAGAATATCACGGTGAGTTTAAACATGTCACCCCAGGCTTTATCGAAGATATCCTGCTTTATAATACGACGGTAGAGAAAGTGCGTTTCTTACAAGACCGCCACGCGGTATTTTATCTTTCCCACATTGATTTAAAA
>PWMS01000051.1 GCA_003558105.1 Mollicutes bacterium
CCAAAGCTTTTTGTGCCCCAAACTTTAAGTGCGTTTGAAACCCGACAATATTATATAAGGTATCACGCGCATCATCTTTACGGAGTTGTACGACGGCAAAGGGACGGTCATCTTTATCTTTTCCAAGTCCAACTGGTTTCATCGGACCGAATCTAAGGGTGTCTTTCCCACGGCTAGCCATGGTTTCAACCGGCATGCATCCTTCAAAGACATTTTCTTCAAAGTCTTTGATTTCAGCCGTTTCTCCAGTTGTTAGTAATGTATAAAATCGTTCATACTCTGCCTCATTCATCGGACAGTTGATATAATCACCTGGTGCCTCATCTTCATAACGATTCTTGAAATAACAAACATCCATATTTATGCTTTCTTTGGTGATGATTGGCGCAACCGCATCAAAGAAATATAAGGCATCCGTATTTAAGTATTGTTGGATTGACGCTGTCAATGCATCTGAAGTCAGTGGACCAGTGGCGATGATGACATATTCATCTTCTGGAATCTCCGTCACTTCTTCATTGGAAAATGTAACGTTAGGATGGTTTTTAAGCGTGTCTGTGACAATCTTCGAGAAGTTATCCCTGTCAACTGCCAAAGCACCACCTGCAGGAATTTCCGCCTTTTTAGCGGAATTTAAAATCAATGAATCAAAGAGTGCCATCTCTTCTTTCAATAATCCTGCGGCATTGATGATTTTTTTAGAACGAAAGGTATTTGAACACACCATTTCCGCGAAGTTACCACTTTGATGAGCTGGTGTCATCTTTTTGGGTCGCATTTCATGAATGACGACATCTATATTGCGCCTAGCTAGTTGCCAAGCCGCTTCACTGCCGGCAAGTCCGGCGCCTATTATATGTACTTTTTTCATAGTTTACACCTCGAAAACATTATAGCATATCATGAAATAATCACCCAAAACTTTCACGTATTTAGGCAATAAAAACACCGCCAATAATAGCGGTGTTAGGAATGTCGTTTTTAACCAACGATAAAATCAGTTTCAGGATAAGAAATTCCGCTGTCACGCTGGGTTTTAGGTTTAAACAACAAGAGTGTGGCAATTATGCCCACACGACCGACAAACATGACAACAATCAGTATGATTTTACCCACTAGGTTTAAAGAACTCGTAATGCCTAATGATAAGCCTGTCGTCCCAAATGCGCTAAAGACCTCAAAAACTACATCGCCTAGTGCAAAATTTGTCGTAAGACTCATGACAAATATACTCGTTGTAACAAAAATCACGGCGACGATTATGGCAATCAATGATTTATGGACCGTTTCATGTTTGATTGTTTTCTTGTTAAAAATAACATGGTCTTTTCCTCTGGCAAAACTATAGACCGCTAACAATACCACAAAGAGCGTTGTAGTCCTAATCCCACCCCCAGCACTGTTGGGAGATGATCCTAAAAACATTAAAAACATAAACAGTATGCGCGTAGACTCACCCAATGTATTAACATCCATTGTAGAAAACCCTGCATTACGGGTCGTTAAACTCATAAAAGCAGCGTAGTAAACACTTTCAAGTAATCCATAAGAGGCTAAAAAACCATCACTTTCTAAACTATAAAAGATAACACCACTTATTAGCCACACCACTACATGCAAACTGACGAGCACTTTAACAAATACTGAAAAATTGAATTTCTCGCGTTTAAATTTGGCGATGATAAATTCTTTGAATTCCGCAAGTGGCCAAAACCCAACTGCGCCTAAGAAGAATAGACTCATCCCTAATGTTTGCATAAAGTAATCTCCAGAAAACATCGCAAAACTATCATTATTAGGGGCAATGTCAAACCCAGCATTGGTAAAGAGTGAAATCGTTAGAAAAAAGGCCTGAAGCAATGATTCGGTAAGTGGAAAATATCCAGCAAGGTATAAATAGGTACTCATAACCCCAAAAGCAATAAACTCAATAATGAAAATCATGATAATAACCGCTTTAACAAACTTGACGATGCCTTGACGAGATAACTGATTTTGATCGGTCATGATCATATTGCGTTGTTTAAACCCTATTTTTTGGCGGACTACCAACCAAAACAACGCAACCATCATAATTAAGCCAATTCCACCAAACTGAATGATAAAGGCTAAAATCACTAATCCGAAAATCGTAAAAGTCTCTCGCACAACAAGGGTTGAAAGGCCTGTGGTACTAAGCGCACTCGCAGAAGTAAATAATGCATCACTAAATGTAATATTTACACCGCTTTGGACTGAGAAAGGCAACATGAGTAAAAGGGCACCACTGAATAAAAAAAGCAAATATGACGTGATAAACCCTCTAGTATATGTCCCAAAGAATATATGTTTTAATTTAAAAGTATTTTCACTCATATATAGACTCCTCTCCGTATTAGCGATAAGCATTGATGAGTAAACTCTATCAAAATAAAAGAAAAACCGCAACAAAAATGTTACGGATTATCCAACAATAATATCAGTTTCAGGGTATTGTACCAAACCACGTTTCTTCTCTTTAGGTCTAAAGATTAGTAACAAGGCCAATACACCCATTCTACCAATAAACATCAACAGTGATATGACGAGTTTACTAAATGACCCTAATTCTTCGGTAACGCCTAAGGAAAGTCCGGTAGTTCCGAATGCTGAGGTCACTTCAAAGGCTAAAACACTGGTTGAATGCGGTTCAAAAAAGGAGACGAGAAATAACACAAATAGTACTAAACTTGCTGATGCAATCATGGTTACAAAGGATTTATGAATGGTTTCATCTTTAATCTTTCTCCCTTTAATCAAGACATCACTGTGCCCTCTTGCAAAGGATAAGATTGAAAGTATAATCACTAAGAAAGTCGTCGTTCTAATTCCACCACCAACACTGTTAGGACTCGCCCCGATAAACATCAACCCCATCAACAACACTTGTGTGGTTGAAGAAAAATCATTGACATCCATGGTTGAGAACCCGGCATTTCTCGTGGTGATACTCATAAACATGGCATAAAATATGCCTTCTATAATTGATTTATCACTTAAAAACTTATCATACTCAAGCATGTAAATTCCAATCGCTCCACCAATCCAAAGCAATAAATACATAATGACGACGATATTTACATATAGTGAGAACTCATATTTCTTCTTTGAAAATTTGGCTAAGGTCCACTCTTTAAGTTCTGCGAGCACCCAAAATCCTACGGCGCCTAAAAATATCAATCCCATCCCGATACTTTGCATGAAGTAATCATTCGCAAACATCATGTAGCTGTCGTTATTTGGTGCAATATCAAACCCAGCATTTGTAAATAGAGAAATCGTTAAAAAGAACGCTTGAAAGAAGGCTTCATCAATTGGGAAATACCCAGCCATAAACAGATAGGTTCCAATCATTAAAAAGGCTACGCCTTCTATAAAAAAAATCATGATGATAACATTTCGAATGAACCGCACAATGCCTTTACGTGAAAGCTGATTTTGATCAGTCATAATCATATTGCGTTGTTTAAACCCAATTCGTTTTCTTACGACCAACCAAAACATCGCAATCATCATAATCAGTCCAATTCCACCGAACTGAATAATGAGAATCAAGACTGTTTGTCCGAATATAGTGAAAGTATCGCGAACCACAATTGTGGTTAATCCTGTAACCGAGAGCGCACTAGCAGCGGTGAACATAGCATCAATCCAGGCAAAATCAACACCTGGTTGCACACTGAGAGGTAACTTTAAAAGCATCGTCCCAATTAACATGACGAGTAAGTAGGTACTTATAAAACCACGCGCATAAGTCCCAAACAACAAATGCCGTAGTTTTTTAACAAACTTCCTCAAATGCTCCACTGCTTTCACCTCCTCAATTAACCTTCATCATTTACTAATAGTATACAATAAATCCAATGACACCGGAAATAACGATGACTAAAATCGGATGCATCTTAAATTTCCATAGTAATACTAATAAAAACCCAAAAATAAAGTAGGCATAAATATCGATTAACGCATCAGTGGCAATCGACGCTACACTTGAGAAAATCATTCCAACCAATGCGGGGCGTAAGCCTTTAAAAATCCCTTCAACAACTTTACTTTCTTTGAAACGTTCAGAATATTTAGACACAATACCGACTAAGAAAAACGGCACAAACACAACACCAACTGTCGCAAACGCCGCCCCAGCGACAGATGCAATCTGAAAGCCGATAAACGTCGCACTGTTAATCGCGATAGGCCCCGGTGTTATTTGTGATAAAGCAATCATATCGATAAACAAACTGCGCGATAACCACCCATGTTGTTCAACAATCATGCGTTCAAACAACGGTAACATCGCATAGCCACCACCAAAGGAAACCATGCCAATTAACATAAAGGTAAAAAACAAACTAAGCAATATCATGTTTTTTCACCTCGTTAGTCGCAAAAATCAAATAGCCAAATGTTCCCATCATCAAAATCACGAAAAAGGGATGCACTCCAACTGAAAACACTAACGCAAATGTAAGGGCCGCTAAAAATGTCCCTTGTAAATGC
The DNA here is from genome assembly GCA_003558105.1 of Mollicutes bacterium. Classification (GTDB taxonomy): domain Bacteria; phylum Bacillota_I; class Bacilli_A; order Izemoplasmatales; family Izemoplasmataceae; genus B1SED10-225. The sequence goes on from PWMS01000051.1 coordinate 4,516, forward strand.
AAATTTTGTTTAAATAACTTCACACCTGCGGTAAAGATTAAGGCGACCACACTTATGCGGACCCCACTAAAGATAGCGGCGACCACTGGATTATCAATATATTGAAAGAAAAATGTCGCAATCACAATAATGATCACAAAAGAAGGCAGGGCCACGCCGATAGAAGTAGCCAAAGCCCCTTTAAGCCCGCGTAGTCTTAAGCCAATAAAAACCGCGAAATTTATCGCAATGACCCCCGGTAATGATTGTACCATCGCTAAAATATTCGCAAATTCATCTTCTTCAATATAACCATAGCGTTTTACAAACTCCCGCTCAAAAACAGGAATCATTGCATAACCGCCACCAAAGGTGAACGCTCCAATTTTCATAAATGTTAAAAATAACCTCAATAAAGATGGTTTTTCCACAGTATCATCTCCAGTCACAACTATCATAACAAAAAAAGTGTTGCTTTCACAACACTTTTTCTTTTCCTTATAATTGCTCGGTTACTGTCTTTCCTAACATGAATAACTTCAAGTAATCAGGGCCACCAGCTTTAGAGTCTGTCCCGCTCATGTTAAAGCCTCCAAATGGTTGATAGCCAACAATGGCACCGGTACATTTTCTGTTAAAGTAGAGATTTCCAACATGGAAAGATTCACGAGCCTCTTCTAGATGCGCACGGTTCTTAGATAAAACGGCTCCCGTTAAACCATATTCCGTATTATTGGCAATATCCAGCGCTTCATCAAAGGTCTTAAACTTAGTAATGGCTAAGACTGGACCAAATATTTCCTCTTGCATGAGGCGCGCTTGTGGGTCTACATCATAAAAGACTGTCGGTTTAATAAACCAGCCCTTAGAATTATCAGTTTCCCCACCTACAAGCAATTTCCCTTCTTCTTTCCCGATACCGATATACTTAGCGATTTTGTTAAAGGCTTTTTCATCAGTCACTGGGCCAACTGCCGTGTTTTCATTGGATGGATCGCCTACGACAAGGTCATTGGTTACTTTTTGAAGTTCTTTTAATACTTCATCATAGATGCTTTCGTGAATGATTCCGCGAGATGCCGCTGAACATTTTTGACCACTAAAGCCAAAGGCTGAGCCTTTTAAGATCTCTGCTGCTTCTTTAGGGTCATAACTTTCATCAACAATAACAGCGTCTTTTCCACCCATCTCCGCGATGACACGTTTTAACCATTTTTGGCCTTTACGAATTTTCGCCGCTTCTTCATAGATGGTTTGACCAACCGCTTTAGAGCCTGTAAATGACACAAAAGCAGTTTTAGGATGTTTTACCATGAATTCACCGATTTCAGGGCCATCTCCAGGGATAAAGTTTACAACACCTTTAGGTAGACCCGCTTCTTCAAGAACTTCCATGAACTTATACGCAATGACTTGGGTGGTGATCGCTGGTTTAAGTAACACGGTGTTTCCTGTGACGAGGGCTGAGGTTGTCATCCCTGACATAATAGCGAGTGGGAAATTCCATGGTGTAATTACTGCACCAACACCCATTGGAATATATTTGAATTCATTGCGCTCAATGTTTCTTCTTGAGAGCACCTTTTTATCCACTTCTTCAAGTTCTAGCATTTGACGCCCATAATACTCTAGAAAATCAATCGCTTCTGCAGTGTCTGCGTCCGCTTCATTATAAGGTTTCCCAGCTTCTTTGGTCATCAGTGCAGAAAATTCAAACTTGCGTTTTCTTAAAATCGCCGCGGCTTTAAACAAGACATCCGCACGCACTTTAGCTGGCGTTTTTTTCCATGTCTCAAACGCATCAAGGGCACTAGCCATCGCGAGTTCCGCTTCTTTTTCACCCGCTTGATGCATATACCCGATAACCTCACCATGGTCAGCTGGGTTTTTGGATTCATATACATTGCCGGTTTTAACACGCTCACCATTAATTATTAGCGGATATTCTTCCCCAAGATAGCTTTCTACCACCTTAAGTCCTTCGTGATACTGTTTGATGTTTTCTTTTTGTTTTAAATCTGTGAATGGTTCCATTCTAAATTCATACATTGCCATAAATAAATCTCCTCCTATACAACACTTTTCTCGTATTCTTTTATATCTTTTCCATCAAAACGGGTGAGTTTTAAATTTTCAACCGGTAATGATGGCGGTTCGTTTAATATCATTTCACTTAACAGTAAACCTGTCATTGGCGCTAACATAAAGCCATGCCCTGAAAAGCCACACGCCATATAAAAGCCTTTTACAAGGGTAGAATCAGAAATAATCGGCTGATGATCAGGAGACATATTATATAAGCCTCCCCATTGTCTGATTACCCGTAAATCGCCAATCGGTGGCAAAAGCGAGGTTACAGTCTTCGCCATTTCATCTAAAAAGGTATGGGTGGATTCCATGGAGTAACCTGGGGGTCTTTCATCTCCGCGTCCCATTAAAAAAGCACCATGTGGGGTTTGTTGGCAGTAGATGTTTTTAGAAAAACTAATAACCATTGGGCCTTGAATTTTTTCAATCGGTTCAGTGACCAATATTTCACGATTTTGGGAATACACCGGAATATCAACGCCAACCATTTCACCAATTTCTTTCGCAAAGCCACCCGCTGCGTTTATCACATGATTTGTTTCAATGGTGCCCTTATCCGTAACAACCCCGGTAATTTCATTATTCTTTGTTAAGATATCAGTGACTTTCGTATAAGTGAAAAAGTCTACTCCTTCACGCAACGCCGCTTTATAATATGCATCCGTTGTGGTGAATGGGTTTAAATGGCCATCCGTGGGACAGAATGTCGCACTGTAGACGTCTTCAATATTCAAGTGTGGCACAATTTCTTTGGCTTCTTGTGGGGTTAATTTTTTCGATGGAATGCCCAAAGAATTTTGCAGTTTCACATTATCTTCGAATTGTTTGTCCTCTGCTTCATTTGAACCAACAATCAAATAGCCTTCTTGCTTAAATTCAACATTACCATCATATTCAAGCAGTTCTTGAGCTTTTTCAAAGAACTCTATACTCTTTTTGGCCAATATACAGTTCGCCTCAGAACTCCATTGTTGACGTATTCCGGCGCCGCAGCGCCCGGTAGCCCCCCAAGAGAGAAACTTCTGTTCGATCACAACAATATTCTTAGCCCCTTTTTTAGCAAGATTCCATGCAATAGAGACACCACTAATGCCACCACCAATGATGACATAGTCCGCTTTTTTAGGAAAAGGCTTATTCATCTTCATCGTCAGCGGCCTCCTTGATTGACTTCAATTTGACCCCAAGTGTAAAGGGACGCATATTGTGAAATTCCACCTCTTCTAGCGGTTTCCCGTAATATTTAGCAATTTCCCATTGCACCATTTTTCCGCAAGTGTTTGCTTGGCAGGGTCCCATACCAACCCGTTTGACTCGCTTTAATTCTTCGAACGTATCATAGCCTTGTTCGAATAAATCATATAAATCTTGCAGCGTTACATCAGAACATCGACAAATAATAACATCTTTAGGATTCATTTTTGACCACCTCAATAGCTGCGGCATCATACATATAAGCTTTATCAACAGTGATGTGAACCAAGGCTGTTTTATTTTGTTTGGACTTGTCTATAACGTTGATAACTTCGCCTGTAGTAATCACTTCACCCGAGCGATCAACAACATTTACGGTTTGACCAGTACGTGGGCGTGGGCTAAATTCATAGGGAAATTTTAACTCAGCATTATCTTCTTTAAACTGTCTAATGCTTATCGCTAATCCTGGACAACTATACGCACAAATTCCACAGCCTGTACATTTATCAAAATCGATATCTGGTCTTTTATTGATATCCTCACCAATGGTAATGGCATCAAAAGGACAACTCGTTTCACAAGGATTACAAGGAATTTCTTTATAACATTCAATAATCGCTTTGGGACGATTAAGCGTTTCTTCATTTTCAGGAAATTCTTTTTCAAATAGTGCTTTTATTGCAATGCCTGTTTTATCTATCATGTCAGCATCCCTCGTTTCAAGTAGCCCGCACGAACCTTGGCGGCATGTGGCCCATCTCTTAAGAATTTCAACTCTTCGTGCAATGCCTTCATTTCTAAGCGCGAAGCACGAATGTCATAGCCAAGATCTTCTAAAGCATTTAATCCGGTAATCTTTCCTTCAACCATTGCGGATGAGGCCTCTTCAATCCCAACGACATCACCGCATGCATAAACGCCTTTAACGGTAGTTTCATAGCGTTTATCTATAACAGGCACATTGCCACCAAGTTCTTTTATGTAGCGTACTTCTGCGCCTAATTGTTGTAATAATTCAGTCAATGGAGCTAAGCCAACACTAATACAAATCGTATCGACATCTAAAATGCGTTCACTGCCTTCAATGCCTTGCCAGGTAGGATCTAAATCCCATATTTCAACTTGCTTTACTTGTTCAGAGCCAATGGCACGTTTGACAGAAGTATTGGTTAAGATATCAACCCCTAATCTTCTGATTTTAGAAGCATGAACCAAATAACCACTGATTGATGGAGCCGCTTCCACGAGCGCTTTTACGTTAATCCCAGCTTGCATCAGCTGATATGAAACGATTAAACCGATATTTCCGCTCCCCACCATCAAAACATTGTCACCGGGTTTTACACCATACTCATTCATTAAAGTCTGTACAGCGCCTGCAGCATACACACCAGGTAAATCATTATTTTCAAATGGTATACTTTTCTCAGATGCACCCGTCGCCAAAATAATTGATTGCGCTTGAATTTTGAAAAACTTATCCTTTTTAACACAAGCAATCACTTTATCACTATACATACCAACAACACTGGTCTCTGTCATAATTTCCAATTGATCACCATATTGAGTTAAACTGGAAATTAGAATTTCCATGATATCAATACCGCGTTTAGACGCATATTGCTTTTCACTTCCGAAGAACTTATGGGTTTGTTTGATTAATTGACCGCCTAGTGAGGCGTTTCGATCAATCAAACAGACCTTGGCTCCACCTTCAAGAAGTTTTTGTGCAGCACAAAGACCACCAGGTCCTGCACCAATTATAACGACTTCACGTTGTTTCATCGTTATACACGCCCCTTTCCATGTTGATTCTCAACAACCATACCTTCTTCTAAAGGGGTAATGCAAGTCCGGGTGTTTGGCTTCCCATCAACGACCATATTACAAGATGCACAATTGCCTATGGCACAATAAAATCCTCTTGGTCTTTTTAAGTGAATGCTTTCACTTAATTTCTTCACGCCATTTGCATGTAACGCCGAAGCAATTGTGTCGCCTTTAACACCATATAATGTTTTACCATTGAAGCTAAAAGATACTTGATCTTTAGCTTTAAAGTTCAATATCGGATGCTCTTTTATGCGCATATTACACCTCACCATTTAAATTATACACTTGCAATTATACCATAAAGGGCTTTCACGACAAATTGTCGTTTTGTTTTTTACAATTAAGCAGGGCTATCTCATGCAAATTTCATATGAATTAATCCTTAAATATCCATTGTATAATCGTCTTTAAATAGCGATTTCCCGGTTTTTTATATAAAAAACCGCAAACAGAAGTGAACTGCACCCCAAATATTGGACATAAAAACTTCCAATAGAAAGGGTGCAGTTTTAGTTTAAGCAGGTAGTGAGCTTTCTTTGAAGGTAAAACGATCCTCATCATAATCAACCGTAATATCGCTTTCTGGTAAGACATCACCACGAATAATCGCTCTACCCAGTTCTGTTTCAATATTTTTTTGGATGAATCGTTTCATTGGCCTAGCACCATATTGGGGTGAATAGGCTTCTTCTAAGATCTGTTGTTTGGCATTTTCACTAAAGGTGATCCTAATATCATCTTCATGTAATTTTTGATTTAAGGCTTCGATTTGAAGTTCAATGATTTGCATGAGTTCTTCTTTTCTTAATGGTTTAAACAAGATGATATCATCGACACGATTGAGAAACTCCGGTTTGAAATGTTTGTTTAATCTTGAAAAGACTTCGTTTTCAACGGATTTCGCAATTTCACCATCATCATTAAGCCCTTCCAGTAGCAACTCTGAGCCAATGTTCGATGTCATAATAATCACAGTGTTTTTAAAATTAACATTACGGCCTTTCCCATCAGTCATATGTCCATCATCCAATACTTGTAACAAAGCATTGAATACTTCAGGATGCGCTTTTTCAATCTCATCAAAGAGGACGACACTATAAGGTTTTCTACGTACCTTTTCGGTCAGCTGTCCGCCTTCTTCATAACCAACATAACCAGGCGGGGCTCCAATTAATCTAGCCACACTATGTCTTTCTTGGTACTCAGACATATCGATTCGAATCATTTGGTCTTCACTATCAAATAGATGTTCAGCCAATGTTCGTGCGAGTTCTGTTTTACCAACGCCAGTGGGGCCTAAAAAGATAAAACTACCAACCGGTCGTTTCGGGTCTTTTAAAAAGGCACGCGCTCTTAATACCGCATCACTTACACTCTTAACTGCATTATCTTGTCCGATTACACGTTGGTGGAGATACTTATCAAGGTTAAGCAACTTGTCACGTTCACTTTCTACTAATTTTTTAACAGGAATCCCGGTCCACTTCGAAATAATCTCAGCGATTTCTTCTTCTCCGACTTCTTCTTTAATTAAGTGGGTTTCCATACCTTCGTTTTCTTTCGCTTTTTCCAAGGCTTTTTCAGCTTCTGGCAGATCGCCATATTTTAATTTTGCTAATCGATCTAAGTCATATTTTCTGCTTGCTTCATCAATTTGACGGTTTATATCTTCAATTTTTTGTTTGAGTAGTTTGACATCTCCAAGTGAGGCCTTTTCGTTTTCCCATTGGGTTTTCAATGCATCGTGTTGGTCCTTTAAATCAGCGATTTCTCTTTCCAATGTTGAAAGCCGTTTTTTACTTTGAGGATCGTCTTCTTTTTTGAGTGAAGTTTTTTCTATTTCAAGCTGTAATAATTTCCTGGATAGTTCATCTAATTCAGAAGGCATCGAATCAATTTCTGTTCGAATTAAGGCTGCCGCTTCATCCATAAGATCAATGGCTTTATCAGGTAAGAAACGATCGGAGATGTATTTATGGGATAATTGTGCACATGCAACCAAGGCTTGGTCTGCTATTCTGACACCGTGATGAATTTCAAACTTGTCTTTGATACCACGAAGGATAGAAATAGTATCTTCGACACTGGGTTGTTCAATGAGAACTTGCTGGAAACGGCGTTCTAAGGCCGCATCTTTTTCAATGTACTTTCGGTATTCATCAATCGTTGTCGCGCCGATACAGTGCAACTCACCACGTGCCAGCATTGGTTTTAATATATTGCCAGCATCCATCGCACCATCAGTTTTTCCAGCACCAACAATCAAATGCAGTTCATCAATAAAAAGAATAATTTCTCCGGCTGATTCTGATACTTCTTTCAGCACGCTTTTCAACCGTTCTTCAAACTCTCCACGATATTTTGCGCCTGCAACCAAAGCCCCCATATCGAGTGCGAATATCGATTTATTTTTTAACCCTTCTGGAACATCGCCTTTAACAATACGCATCGCAAGTCCTTCGGCTATTGCGGTTTTCCCCACACCAGCTTCACCAACTAACACGGGGTTGTTTTTTGTACGACGTGACAATATACGAATAACTCGGCGTATTTCGCTATCGCGACCGATTACAGGGTCTAATTTTCCATCTTTGGCCTGTTGAACCAAATCTCGACCATATTTTTCTAAGGCATTATAAGAAGATTCCGGAGTATCGGATTCAACACGCTTATTTTTACGAATGTTTTGCAACGCTTCTTCGAATGACTTTTTATCAATTTGATGTTTTTTAAATATTGATTTAGTATCTGAATCGCTAGATTCCATTAGTGATAAGTACAAATGTTCGACACTTAAATAACTATCCTTATATTTCTTTTGATTGTCTTCTGCCTTCAACATGATACTTTGGGCGTCTCTAGACATATACATATCTTGAACATTTTCCACCGAAGGCTCTTTTGACAATGTGTTTAAAAGATCATCTTTTATCGATGAGACATCTTTTTTCATACGTTTGAGAATATCAACAATCAACGAGTTATCTATTGTTAAAAGAGCCATGTGAAAATGCGATGGCGTTAATTTTTGGTGATTATATCTTAAAGCTATATTTTGTGCTTCTTGAGCGGTTTCCCGCATTTTAGCTGTCATTTTCTCCAGATTCATAACTATCTTCCTTTCATATAGATAGGGCAAAGGCTTCAGGGGTTCCCTGAAGCCGATTCATCTTACTCGACATCGACCACGTAGCCTTGTTCTTGTACTTGGGTTTTTTCTGCATTGATGAGCAATACGCCATTCTCTAATTTTGCTTTAAATTTCGCAGGATCAACGTTCGGTAAATAAATAGAACGTTTCATTGATGAGACCCTACGTTCACGATGTAGATAATTTTTCTTCTCGTCCTTTTCTTCTTTTTCTTCAGAGCGTTCAACATGAATGTTCAGATTTTGATCATCGTAAGATACTTTGACATCTTCTTTATTCACACCCGGTAAATCAGCTTTGATTTCGTAGTATGAATCTTTGTCCTCTACGTCAATTTTGAAGGTGTCATGGCGTAAAGAACGCATTGGCGCAAAGAAATCTTCAAATATGTCATTGAATGAATCAAAATCTTCACGTCTACGTGGTGATGCATTAAATGGTGTAAGTTTAAACATTATAAAACCTCCTTAATTGAGAATTGTTAGCACTTGTATTAAACGAGTGCTAATCTAATTTTATTATATGTCTGCTTAAAAAATTTGTCAATAGAATTTATAATAATTTATAATAATTTTTAGGTTGTATTTCAATAAAAAACTGCACCTTTTCTATTGGAGTAGTTACATCCAATATTCTAGGTGCAGTTCAACATTTTGTAGAAGATCTTTGAATCTTTAATAATCAGGCTACATCTTTAGCGTCCTTTTTACCAAAGTATTTAAGACCTACAAACATCCAAACAAGCATTACAACCAAAGCAAAAACGAAAACAGCGAAAGGACCAAACTGAAAGATGAGTGGAACACTAAGAGCAGTCATAACCCCTCCACCAACAAACGGTTCAAACAACAACTGTTTATATCCAAACGCTTCTAACGCTTTAGTATCTTGTTTTGAATCAACGATTCTAATCAACATCAACCCAGCGGCTGTCATTCCCATTGATTGACCAAAATCACCAATCCCTCTTTCAAACCAGTTTTTAGGAATCATTTTAGGTGCTAAATAAATGAATGCCAGCACATTCCATAAAATTCCAGTCAGTGCAAGAATTAAAAAGACCATGATATTCTCACCGATAACTTGTAAAGAAAGTGTTGCAATAGCAGTAACAATTAAAAAATCCAGCGCAAAACCTTGTAATCGGTTAATCATATCGCGATCTATAAGCTTGTATTTATCATACTTATCTAAAAACTTTTGCAGGATAACGCCACCAATCATCGCTAGAGGGAACAATGGAATATATCCAAAGATAATCACACCACCATCAGCTCCCCACGTATTGTTTTCAAGTAATATAAAAAGTTCGAGTAAGCCTTTTCCCAATAAAACAGCAACGCCAATCATTCCCAAATGCAAAGCTAGCGGTTCTATGGATTGTGGCGATGTTGTTAAGACACCTGATGCTTTTCGATCTTCTATATCAACAATACCGCGCAATTGACTTTCGTCGATTTTTGCAGGATCTTTTAGATAATTGGTTTTTTGTGTACGTACGCCCCAGTTAATGAGGACCACACCTAAAATGACGCCACTGACTACACCGACAGTTGCCAGACCTAAAGCTAAATCCGCACCTTCTGAAAACCCGAGTTCTTCGAAAGTCGACGCTAGACCAGCTGCGGTGCCGTGTCCACCTTCAAAGGCAATTTCTATCAAAGCACCACTCATCGGATTGGCATTAAAAAAAGGAACAAGTACGGCCATCGCGATTAATAGTCCAAATACATATTGTCCCCATGCAACAGTTTGTCCAAATGAAACCTGGGGACCAGCGGTCATCCAAATTTGTTTAACGGAAGGAATCTTTTTCCCAAGAAATAATGAAGCAAATATGATGTTGATTAACAGCCCGGGAAACGTACTCCAGACACTGATAAGATTTTCAGTAAAGAGTCCATATGAATAAGTTTCACCCCAGGAAAATCTTGTAAGGATGTTGCCTAATACTTCAGGTCCAAAAACCAACATTAGCAACCCAGCAATAATCGATGATGGCAAGAAATATTTAGAAAATATTGTAAAACGGATTCTGATCAGTTTAGCGATAATTAGTGCTACACCAATTAAAAGAATTGAAAATCCTATTAAATCCGGACTCATCAAAAACCCCCTCATTTAACTATACTTTTAGTGTACCATGTAAAGGAAACTAATCAAATAATAAACCTTGTCTGTTAAGAGAATAATGTTACAAACAAGGTTAATTGTTGTTACGTAGCCATTCTACTATACCTTGATACTCGAGGGGTTTTGTAAAATAAAAACCTTGCACTAAATCACATCCCAAATCTTTAAGCAACTCATACGTTATTTTAGTCTCAACCCCTTCAGCAACAACCTGGAGATTCATATAATGTGCCAAATCTATAATCGCTTTTACCATGACACGTATGTCATCTTTTTCTTCAATATATCGTGTGAATTCTCTATCAATTTTAATGCTATCAATTGGAAGATCTCTAAGACAAGACAAAGAAGAGTACCCTGCTCCAAAATCATCAAGAATAGTTTTTACGCCTAATGAACGAAACGACTCTAAAAAAGATTGAGTCAGTTGGCGGTTCAACATAAGTGTCGATTCTGTAACTTCTATTTCCAATTTATGATAAGGAATATTGCTATCCATAATTTTTTGACGCAGGTTTTGAATTAAATTCGGATTAAATAAATTACGCTGTGATACATTTATAGCGATAGAAATTTCAGGATTTAGCGTTTTAAAATCCGGATAATACAACAACACTTTTGCTAACACCCATTCTGTAATCAAATCAATTACACGTGTTTCTTCGGCAAGAGGTATAAAATCGTCAGGATTTAAAATCTCGCCATTTTTACGCCATCTAATTAAACACTCTATCGTAACGGTCTTATTCGTCTCAACATCGATAATAGGGTGAAACACTAAAAAGAGTTCTTCATTTTCAATTGCCTGTGGCAAGGCACTTAATCGATCAAGATATATTCTATCTTGTTCATGCGTTTCATGGAATACCACATGTTTCACATGATGATGTTTAGCATGCAGCGCCGCAACATCACTTTGTTTTATATGGTCTTCCAGCGATTGAGTTTTATTGGGCATGGATATACCTATTGAAAAATCGATATACAATGGAATTTTGATACCCCATAATGTATTGGTTTCAAGATTTTTAGTGAAATCATTGCGGATTGTTTTATACATGTCTTTATCAATATCTATCCAAAATCGATTACTGGACATTTGAATCACGTGACTGTCCATAGGTAATATCTCCAATAGTTTTTTGTAAATATTCTTTAAGACTGTTGAATAAATATCAAGGCCTAATAAAATAATCAAGTTATCGTAATTGTTGATTTGTAATGTCATAGAAATATTGTTTTCTCGTTCAACTATATCGTAATGATTTTCAATATAATGGGTGTAATTTGGTAGTCCACTTTCAAGATGATGTGTTGTTAAATAAGAAACTTTCTTCGCTTCATCTATGAAAAAATCAAACAAAAATCCAATGAGTGCTCCGATGAACATAAAAATAAACAGCCGAAATAACCAGTTGGGAAAGGTTTGAAAGATATTTGCACTTACATTTACAGGCATATAAGGCCCTAAGAGTAATCCAGCAATAAGACCAGTAATCAAACCCCCTTTATATCCCCAAATCAGTGCCATTAAAACAATCGGAATATATATTATGTGCGCATAAGCATACTGAATTCCATCGGTAAAATAAACAAGTACGGTGACACCAATCATTGACATGACTGCAAAAAAAGTTAAATATAATTTAATCTTAAAATAGGTTCTAAACGCCTTAAAAAAACGAACTAAATGTTTCTTCATCGGATTCACCACATTACAATAAATGATATATGTCATTATACCACGTAACAAAACAGTAGTGTATACTTATCGGTTTAATTGTGCATGGTGATTGAAAAAAGTTTTATAACCAGTAATCAAGAATAGGTAAGTGGAAAGGGAAACGCCACCAAAAATACCCAGCATTATGCCGATTTGATACATAATCGCAGTCGATGGGTTAACCCCTGAGAGAATTTGACCGGTCATCATACCAGGCAAGAATATTATACCCATGCCAAGCATATTATTTACAGTGGGCATGATTGATGCATCAAACGCTTCATCGACAATCGGTTTTGATGCGGATTTAGGAGTAGCTCCTAAATGCAATGCTTCCTCAATTTCAGCTTTTTGATCAGTAAACTTATTGAGCATCGTATGAATCCCTAATGTGATTCCTGTCATTGAATTGCCGATAATCATCCCGGCAATCGGTATGAAGTATTGAGGATCATAAAATGGTTCTATATTAATGACGATAAACAAAAAATAACTTAAAGCAATCATAGTTCCAGTCGGTAATGAAAAGATGATTGACTTTTTCAACGCACTATCTAAAGATGCTTTGAATTTTGAAAATACCGTATAAATCGCAAATCCAAGCATAACCGCTATAATGAGGAATGTAATCCACGGATTGGGATTATCGATGATTACCATCAATACATAGCCCACGACAATGAGTTGGACACTCATTCGTACTGTGGCAATAATTAAGATTTTATCACGATTAATCTGACGTTTTTTCAAGATAAATAATACCAAAAGAATAAAAACATAAGCCAAAGAAATTTGCCA
>PWMS01000114.1 GCA_003558105.1 Mollicutes bacterium
GAAGCGGACTAACTTGAGGAGAAAACCATGCAAACCAAAGAGATGAATCCTACCAAAATTGATGTTTACAAAGACATTCACCAAACCCATAAGACCTATGCAAAAACAAGAAAGCCCTTAGCCTTACATTTTGCGCTGTTGTTGAAGGTAGCCTTATTTGCAGGCGGTTTTGTCTTTCCCCTTGGCGGCTTATTGGTTTGGGTATTGATTAGAGAAGCCCATCCAGCCTATTCCAAATATATTGGGCTCGGAACTTTCTTAGGCTATTTTATCGGCGCCTTTATGAATGTTGTGCCGAGATTTCACGGTCTACCTTTATGGTAAATAGAAAAAACGTCGGATGATAAAAAATCCGACGTTTTATTTTTAAGCTGGTCGGGACGACAGGATTTGAACCTGCGACCGCTTGACCCCCAGCCAAGAGCGCTACCAAACTGCGCCACGTCCCGCAAAAATTATTATAACAAAATTATAGCATTTTTCTACACAAAAATTCAATAAATTAACCCCTCACAGTTGTGAGGGGTTTGGTTTAATTAATCAGCGCATTGTCTAGTGCCTGGGGTGTAGCCGTTCAACTCTACAGTTGCACTTGTAATTATGATATCTTCAAGCGGTTTATCAGAAGCACCGGTCTCTACCGACGCCAGCGCATCTAAGACCTCAAAGTATTCGCTATACAAAACACCAAAGGCCGCATATTCACCATCGAGATGTGACGCGGTGCGATGCACGATGAAAAATTGGCTACTCGCAGAATCTCTCACCGATGTTCGAGCCATCGAAATAACGCCACGGGTGTGCAATAAGGGATTCTCGAAATCGTTGTTTAAAAACTCGCCTTCAATCGCACAAGCGGTATCACTACCCTGTCCACCCTGAACCATAAAATCTTCAATAATTCGGTGGAAAATTTTGCCTTCATAAAAACCATCTTGCACATAAGCGATGAAGTTGTTGACGGAATTGGGCGCAACTTCTGGAAACAGTTCGATTTTTAAAGTCCCATAATTTTCGATCTCAAAGGTAACCACAGGATTTGAATCATCTAAAAAAGCTTCATAGGTTTGCATATAAAATCCCTCATAACATATTTTGTCTTCCAATTGATAATCGTTGTATTCTACCCATACATCACTAATAACAATTTGTTCGGTGGGTCGATAAAATTCGTTAACATCACTAGTCGCAATCGCATCGAGGACATCAAAACCATTGATTAAAACACCGAAGGCAGCGTATTCCTCATCAAGATGGGTAATATCTTGATGGGCGATAAAAAATTCAGTGGTCGCAGAGTTGTAGTCTTGGGCGCTTCTTGACATCGAGATGACCCCACGGGTGTGCATGAGTGGATTGTCAAATTCGTTATCTTTAAATTCGCCATCGATAGGACAGGCATTTTCAGGCGTATAGCCACCTTGGATTAAGAGGTTATCCACAACATAGTGGAATGATGAATCTTGGTAAAGGCCATCTTCAATATTGTGAAGAAAGGCACTGACGGTATTTGGGGCTACCTCTGGAAAGAGTTCAATTTCCAACGTTCCATAGCCATCTATTTCTAAAAAAGCCACAGGATTAGAATCATCCAAAAATTCTTCATAACCTTTTAGTGCGAAACGGTCGCGACAAGCGCTTAAAGTTATAAGGATCAAAAAAACTAAAGCCGTTAGGGTTATTTTCTTTATCATAAGGGTTACGTCCTTTCAAAAATATCTTCTTAAATTATAGCATAGTTTAAAAGCAATTACAGACAAAAATTAAATTTTTCCTACCGGCGCGATATACGTGGCAAATTGAGCTTCACCATCGAGTTTTAAAACCGCGTTAACAGCCGTATCATCATAAGCCGCGATGGCGACGGTGCCCGCACCGAGGTTTTCACAAGCCAAATAGATGTTTTGACAAACATGACCAGCATCTAAAAAGATGAAGCGGTATCCGCGTTCGCCGTATTTATAATGCATGCGTTTGATATCGGCCACCCAAAGGAAGGTCAAAGCGCTGGTTTCAATCATCGGTTGGTCTAAACAGGCAACTTTAACTTTTGTGGTTAAATTGGGATCATCACTCACTTTGAGTAATTGATGTTCAAGCGCTAAATAACGATAAAGACCGGGGCTTAAATCAACGACATTACGGATTAAAATATAGGTCTCAAACGCGTGTGAGGCCCCAGCTGATGGCACCGTTCTAAAGGTGTTGTTTTCGGTGGTTTTTTTTACGCCTTGTGAAACATAAAGCAAGTACGATACTTCTTTTAGATTTAAGGGTTGATCGGTGTATTTTCGATGGCTTTTACGGTCGATCATCGCTTTGTCTAGAGCAACATCTTTGTGCTCAAGGGCCATCGGATTTGGTAGATCGATCGGTGTCCCGCTGTAAGGCATTTGTAAAGGGGGTTTTTCTGCTTGATTTTGTCGTGGGGTTTTGGGCATATTTTTATACATCGTTTTTTCCATAAATAATGGGCCAATGGATTTTGACATCATGATACCTCCTCGTATATTAGACTACCTTCATCTTATCAAACTATGACGGTTACGCCAAGATTATTCCGCAAAAAGCTCGATTTCATAATCGCAGATATCTTGATAAAAACTCTTTTCATGGGACACTAAAATCATGGTACCGCGGTAATCAATCAAGGCGTTTTTCAAAGCTTTTTTGGCATGATAATCAAGATGATTGGTCGGTTCATCCAAAATCAGAACGTTGCCTTTTTCGTATTTCAAAAGCGCGAGTCGCACCTTCGCATTTTCGCCGCCCGACAAAGTCTTTAAGGGGCGGTGCGCCATCGCATAATCAATGCCGTGTTGTGCCAAAAGATCCATGACATCTTTTCTTGTAAAATGGGGATAATAAGCATGAATGACATCAAAAGGTATCATCTCACTATCGAGATGACTTTCTTGGGCAAAATAAGCAATCTCTGCGGTATCGATCCAATGATAAGAACCAGCGATAGGATCAAGTTCATTTAAAATGGTTTTGACCAAGGTTGATTTACCGATACCGTTTTTCCCTGTAATAACCACTTTATCTTCTTTTCGAACCATTAAACTCAGTGGTTCGACCAAAGAATCTTGATACCCAATTTCAAGCTCGTTTAATTTCAACACTTCACGACCGGTCGCTTTGGAAAAGGGAAAATTGAAATGATATGTCTTGCTGGTTTTGGGGCGGTCGACTCGTTTTAATTTCTTTAACATCTTACGACGACTTTGGGCGCGCTTTGAAGTTTTTGCGCGGGTGATATTTTTTTGAATGAAATCTTCGGTTTTTTCAATGAAAGCTTGTTGTTTATGGAAGGCTTTCTTCTGTTGTTGAAAACGTAGTTTGCGTTCGGTTAAATAATAATTGAAATCGCCTTTATAACGGGTTATTTCTTTATTTTCAATCGCAAAGACAGTCTGGGCAATCGCTTTTAAAAATTCCACATGGTGACTGACGACGATAAACGCTTTTGGATAACCATTCAAAAATTTAATCAACCACTCGATATGTTTGACATCCAAAAAGTTGGTCGGTTCATCCAATAAAAGGACATCCGCTTCCTCTAATAAAAGCTTGGAGAGTATAATTTTTGCGCGCATACCTTCGCTTAAGTGTTTGATTGGCGATTCCAACAAGTCGGTTGAAAGCCCTAAACCGGTTAAAATTTTACCGACGTTGGCTTTAATTTCGTAAAAACCATTGTCCGCAAGCATCTCTCCGATATTGGCGGCTTTTTGCATCGCGTTTTGGGCCGCTTTGGGATTCAGATGTGCCGATTCGATATAAAGGTGTTCCATCCGTTCTTCTTGGTCAAACAAATCTTGATAAACTTCATACAAATACGTCTTTACCAATTGCGCTTGATCGAGGTTTTTATATTGGTCCAAATACCCGATACGTTTATTGTTCTGCCATTGAATGACGCCTCTGTCTGGTTTTAATTCTTGATTCAATAATTTTAAAAACGTGCTTTTACCACTGCCATTGGGGCCGACAAGCACGGTGTGTTCAGCTTCAAAAAAACGCATATTCGCGCCTTCAAATAAGCGTTGGTCTTGATAACCAAAATCAATATTTTCACATTCTAATAAACTCATGGCGATACTTTCCTTTCTTCATGTCATTAAAAAGGCCGCCTAGGCGGCCTTATGGACGCAGCTTGTCGTTTTACTAGCCATAGTATACCACAAGTTTTGTCCACTTTAAACCTTAAAAACTATCCAGCAACAAGCGCGGTTTTTTCCCCCACATGATCATGCTAAATGGAATTAGATAGATGATAATCAGTAAGATGGAAACCAAATATAACGAACCATACTCTAATAATAAACCGGCTAAAAGGAATGCTAAAGGCGTCATCGCTTGGGAAATGGTGTCCAACAAGCCAAATACACGCCCGCGAACCTCTTTATCGATGGTTCTTAACATGCCAGTCATAAAGGGAACATTCACCCATACGTTGGCGGTCATGGTCAAAAACATAACCGGTAAGAATAAAATCATGAATTGTTGGTAATTGATGGTATTTGAGCTAACTGCCATGATTAAAATAAGAAGGGTGATAAAC
>PWMS01000022.1 GCA_003558105.1 Mollicutes bacterium
CCTTGCCGCCCTCTTTTTTTTATGCCCTCGTTTATATTATACCGCGATCGGCGCTTAACTATTAGAATCACGTAAAACACACGAAAAACCGTTTCTAACTGCACTTTAATCACATAGGTATAATATGTATCAAGACACTTTAAAAACACCACACGAACTAAATTATTTAGATTCTTTTCCTTTCTTTTTTCTTTTTGTGTATATTATTTTTCTTTTTTCTTTATTTTTTCTATTATTTATATTATTATTAATACTATTATTATATATATTATCACCCCCTCTCTTTTTATTATTTATTTATACTATTATATTATTACTTATTATATTATATTATTATATATTATATATCTTTTTTGTGTATTACACAATAATGTATTATTATACTTTTGTTTAGTATTATTGTTATATGTAATCGGGGTGGTGTAACCCCAAGCCCGCCCCCGCAATTATTTTAATATGTATGCGAATTATAATAATATGTATACTTATTATGTGTATGGGGGTCTGGGAATGGAGTGAGTGGTTTGGGTGGATACCCACAAATCTCGGAATAGAAATATTTTAGGTTAGGCAGCATAATTCTAAAAACGTGGTATAACAACTAATAATATTTATATAAACGTGGTATAATAATAGTGAGAAGGTTCGTATAATAACTAAATAATAATTATATAAAAAAGATTGCAATATAGAGGTGACATAGGGATGAAGAGGGAAGAGTTTGACAAGGAACTAGAGGAGATTCGCAAGGGCGAGAAGGATGGACAAAAGGGTGGCGTTAAGATTGCCACTTCTTATGATCATGCTTACAAAGTATACATGAACAATGTTAAGCCTTACTTGACATTGATTTCACATTTCCGTAGTGGAAAGAATAAATTAAGCGTTAAAGAGATTGGGTATTTACTTGAGTGCCCATATTTATTCGAGCAGGTATTCAGTAAGATTAACGAGGTAGCATTTTATTTAGACAAGAATGGCAAGGACTATATGTCTGCGAAATCAAAGTTAGACATTGTCAGGGGTGTTGCTAGCGCGCCTGATAAAGCGGCTATGTTGAAGTTACAAGCGGAGCGATTTGATCCCTTCTATAGAGAAGAGGGGAAAGACGTTGGTTCAGAGAGAAAGATTAACATTGAGGTTATCAGTGGTAGACAAACCGATAAAGAGATAAGCGAACGCGTTGGTGTTGACGCAAGCGAAGATATTGAGTGATTCATTATGCCACGTTTAGAAATAATGGATGTGTACGAGCCGCTATTCAGAGAAGCGCCCACCTATAAGTTTATCAAGAGTGGTCGTACCGCAGGCAAATCGTTTCAAGCGGGAATAAAGGTGGTCAAGTCTTTCTTTGAAAAAGACGATGACATCGTAGTGTTTCGTGCTAACCTTTCAAGCATTGGAGAGAGTATACATAACGAGATATTAGATGTTATTGATACATTGGGTTTAATTGACGAAGTCGAGATAAGAAAGAAGCCGCTACGTGTTCACAATAAAATAAATGGTAATATTATATATTATTTAGGTGTTGGTGGTGCAGACCTACACAGAACAAAAGGGTTTAAACCACACAAAAGACGGTTGTCACTTATTGTTGGGGAAGAGTTACAGCAGATAGCAGACCAAAGAAACCTTGATGAAGCGATGGCAACTTTCTTGAGATACTTGATGGATTACGGTGAAGTGCTATACTTAATGAACCCCGATAGACGAGCGAGTCACTGGTGCAACGAATACTTTAGATTAAGTAAGACAAACGAAGACTTCCTATGTCTACACACGTCCTATAAAGACATCGCTAAAGTATTAAATAAACACATCTTACGGGAAATAGAATTAGAGAGGATTACTAATCCAAGTAACTATAGGCATAGATTTCTCGGTGAAACAGAAGGATTGTTTGGTGCTGTATATTCTACCTTTGACAGATCAATACATTTAGTCACTGAAGAACAAGTTAAAGATTTGATTAAAAACGTCGGTGTACATACACTTTTGATTGGCGGAGACCCCGCCTACACTATAGACGCTACAGCACTTGTGCCTGTTTTGTTATTTAGGAATGGTCAGGCTATAGCACTAAACTATTTCTTTCACGACCCGCAAGTGGACGGTGCGTTAAGTAACATTAGTATTGCGCCGCTAATAAAAAAGTGGTTAATGAAAGACGTTATAGACCGTTGGGATTTAAACCAACAGTCTAGGGTTGACCTTGTATTTGATATAAACGGTAGAGAATTACTAAACCATTTAGAACACTCTTTCTTACCGCCCAACTTCCGAACGCAAGTGTTCTCGCAGAAGAATGTCGTTGAGATGGCTCAACACATGAATAACGCGTTCAGTAAGAATCTACTCTTTATTCTTGATGAGGGTGGAATATATAATTATAAAACCAATCGGTTTATGCATAATAAACACCCGCTTGTATCGCAGTTAGAGCAGGTGGTTTGGAATGAGAATGGCGACGGGTTTGAAAAGAAAGTACCGAACGACGCTACAGACGCATTAACTTATGCTATATCATTTTACTTCAAAAACCCTGCCAACATTACATTCCCTCGTCGTATGCATTACTATAAGCCGTTGCCCAAGGAGAGGGTAGACAAATGAGCGAACAATATAGCGATCATAAACGTTTAGGACATCACAGTGGGTTAATCCCATCAAGAACATACACCTATGCCTTGAGCGAGGCCTTTTTTGCCAGCGTTCCTTACCCATACCAGAGATTCTACAGAAGCCACGTTAGACAGGCGTTATCATGGTATAATGGGTTTGTTGATTGGTTCCACAAAGGACAAACTGGAGATACATACTTTTCTACTAGGATCGCATATACTGTATTACATAAGTTAGCAAAGTTAACTGTCGGTAGAAAGTTATTGTTTGATGACGATGGCAAAGCCAGCAATGAAACAATTGACATGTTCGGTAAAAAAGGACTAGACCCATTGCATTTTATTGAACTATATAGCAAAAAGGATAATTGGTCTAGTAAATTAAAGTTAGCGACAGAATGGACTTATGCTGGTGGAACATCTGCGCTTAAACTTGATTCAGTAAGTGGTAAGTTAGTGCTTGAACCGCTTCGAACGGACGAGTTTCTGTTTGACACAGACCATCATGGCGAGGTTGTCAAGTCATCTGCTTTGATTTATACAGAAACAGATACGGCAACACGTGCTGGTGGAGAAAAGGGAAAAGAACTATATTATTTGTTTGAAGAGCGCAAATATGCAGAAAACGGTAAGCCGATGTATCGGTTGGCAATTAAACGGGGAACTGGACACGATTTAGGATTTAAAGATGTAGACTTTCACTCTGCAGACCAAGACTTCAAGTCGTGCCCAAAACACATTAGAGAAAAGTTTGTCAGACGGTTCCCAAGAATTATGTTCAATGAGTGGCAAGAATTACCATTCGACACTATAGGATTTTGGATAATTAAAGCGACGGATGGAGTATCATTTGCACCATCATTGCCACACGGAGAAAGTTTGCTCACTAACTGTTTCCACATATTACAAGGATATGACTTCTTCTATACCGCACTAATGACCGATATGTATTTGGGTAGAGGGAAAATAATTGTCCCACAGCACATGCAAAACCCACAATCGAATATGGACTGGGATGATTACGGGCACTTCCGTGGTTTCGACACATTCTTAACAACGATGATACCGTATGTTAACCCAAGCGACCAAAAACCATTAGAAATACAGTTTGACTTACGCAGTGAAGACTGGAAAGAAATCAGGAATCATTTATTGCAATTGTTGGCGACGAATTTGGGTGTTTCAGAGCGTACTATTGCAACATATTTGGTTCCAGCAAGTGAAAAACCATCAAATTATGAGATTAGCGCAGATGAAGACGCCACTGCGGCGTTCGTTGAAGACAAAAGAGACAGATTATCACGTGTATTTGATGAAATTTTAGAAGAAATCTTGAATTTTTACGGTTTTGAAAGTAGAGTATCCGTGAAATTCAGTAAAATTGGATTGCAAAATCAACAAAACCTGCTTAATAATGTAACACTCAAGTGGCAAAATGGACTTATTGACCATAGAACAGCGCTTGAGGAGTTATACCCAGATAAAACAGAGGATCAAATCACAAAAATCATCGAATTAAAGAAAAAAGAGTCAGAATATAAGCAAGAACAAAAAGAAAAAGAAGTAGGAAACGATATTATTAAAAATAGCGAACAGCAAATGCGAGAGGGATCGCAAGGATTACAAGTTGAAAGAGACGAAAAAGACTAGAACGTCTTGAAAAGACCTTGGCACGTCGTTAAACTGCCAACCACTTGGTGCCAAGCCATCGCACGGATGAGGACACCGTTAATGACGGTGTGTAGCAGACAAAGATGGTTAATACTATATATTTGAGAGGTAAATAGTTGTGGCAAAGTTATC
>PWMS01000067.1 GCA_003558105.1 Mollicutes bacterium
ATCGGCAACACGATTAAAAGTATAGGCACCCCTTTAAAATGGGCAATCCACGTGAAAAATCCCGGCATATCCGCTAAGGTTAGACGCCCGGATAAAAACACCAAAAGCATCGCTAAGGTAAATAAGACCAACAGCGATGAAAAGAAGGTGAAGATTCGTGAGATGCCCTTCTCAGGTAGGTTAATATGAAATTTTTGTCTTTGAGCATGCATGCCGTCTGCCTCCTAAGGCATCATAAAAATAAAGCGATTCCAATACATAAACATCATACAATGTTTTTATTTGTATGACAACTCAAAATCTAAGATTTGTAATTCTTTTGTATTTTCGTTTTTACAAGATTAAAAGAATCGTGTACAATATAGGTATTGGAGGGATTGTATGAAATTATTAACAGAAACCATCACCTTAAAAAATGGGGTTGAAATGCCCATCATCGGCTATGGGACTTGGCAAATATTCGAGGGGAAAAAAGCTATAAAAACATTCCAAAACGCCTTGGATATAGGCTATAGACATATCGATACCGCACAAATGTATGAAAATGAAAGTAGCGTCGGTAAAGCGATTAAAGCGTCGCCTTATCATCATTCTGATATCTTTGTCACCTCAAAACTTCTACCGGGTACCAATACTTATCAAGGCACCATCAATGCCTATGAAGATAGTCTAAAAAAGCTAGAGGTAGATGTGATTGATCTTTATTTAATTCACGCGCCTTTACCTTGGGATGATAACGCCAACATTCAAGTTTGGAAAGCGCTAGAAAATCTATACCTTAATAAACGTGTACGGGCGATTGGGGTCTCAAATTTTTCTGTTCAAGACTTAAAAAAATTAATCGCAAAAACATCGATTACCCCACATGTCAATCAAATCCGATACCATGTTGGTTTTGACCAAGCCGATACCATCGCATTTTGTAAGGAAAAAGATATTGTCGTTGAAGCGTATTCACCACTCGGTAAGGGCTCTATTTTAGAACTTCCCCAGTTGGTTAAGATAGCCAAAAAATATAATACTACCCCCGCACAACTGGCGATCCGATTTTGTTTAGATATGGGTACGATTCCTTTGCCTAAGAGCCAAAATGTCCATCGCATGAAGGAAAATGCCGATCTGGATTTTAAAATCATGAAAGATGATTTAGAGGCCCTTAGTAAAATTCGTGCATAAAAGAAGGCCATGGCCTTCTTTTTTTAGTTCATATCATTTGACTTTTCTTCAAAAAAACGGTGTTATATAGGTAGATCATAAGGAGTGATTTTATGCAAAAAACGTATAATATTGTAGGGATGCATTGTATCAGCTGTTCAACGGGCATTGCAAAAATTGTCAAACGCTTAAAAGGCGTATCCAATGTTCAAGTTGAACTGTCTCAAAGTAAAATTCATGTGGATCTCGATGAGACTTTGGTCACTGACCAAGCGGTTGTTGATGCGGTATCACGACTTGGGTATAAAGCCCAACCAGAACGTTAAAAAGCCTTTTAAAAGGCTTTTTTTTTAGCCTGAAAAGATGGTATAATATAGCCGTATATTGGGGGTGAACACATGTGTGGACGTTTTACACTAACCATTGATCCAAGAGAATTAGAAAAAGTCTTAAACGCGACATTTGAGCATTTGACTTATACTGAGGATTTGCCAAAACCACAGTATAACATCGCCCCATCAGAGAACCTATTGGCGATCATCTACGATCATAAACAGCAACAATTTCGGCTTGGTAAACTCAAGTGGGGCTTTGAACCATTTTATTCAAAACCAGCTAAACGATACCAAATAATTAATGCTAGGGTTGAATCAATCGATCAAAAACCTGCCTTTAAAGATGCCTTTAAACAACAACGATGTTTAATTTTAGCCGATGGGTTTTATGAGTGGCAAACAAAGGACAAAGACAAAACGCCTTATTATACCACTTTTAAATCCCAACAGATCTTTGCGTTTGCGGGGATTTATTCACTAAAAGATAACCTAAACCCCAGTGGTGCTATTATGACGATGGCCGCGCCTTCTGCCTTTGAAAAGCTACATCAGCGCATGCCTTTAATGCTTAAAGTTGAGGATTTTAAAACATGGTTAAGGCTAGAAGACCAAGATGAACACCTAAAAGATTGGTTAAAAACCCATAGCTTAAAGGACCCTGTTTTTTACCCTGTATCCAAAGCGGTTAATAGTCCTAAAAATAAAAACCCCGAATTGATTCAGCCTTTAAATTAAAAAACGTTCTAACATCGATTACATGTTAGAACGTTTTGATCTTTAATTCAGTTTAAGTTGCTGTAAGGCGTCCATATCGACAGGTTGATCATAATCGATATTAGAAAAGCCGAAACCGTTCATGTGATAAAAATCATCTAACATAGCTTTGGTGCCTTTTAAAGTAAAAATTTTATCGTTGGTATAAGCCGCCATTAACGTTTTTGTAGCGTGTTGAACATCGGATTGCATTTCGCGATGATCGACTCTAAGAAAGCCGTCATCATCCTTGATGGCTTTTGTACCATAAACCATGTCTTTAAAAAGGCGATATTTATGAGCCAAGATGGATTCGTGAATGCCTTTTTCCATCATTACATCAAACAAGCATGCCACATAAATGGGCATTTGTGGAATAAAGACACTCGCTTTGGTGACGACCGCTTTACTCGATGAAATTAAAGCTTCGCCGCGGTGTTTTTCTTTTAATAATTGATTGAGTTTACCGGCGGTTTTTTCCAAGTCTTCTTTCGCTTGTCCAATGGTACCGTTACGATAGATTGCATCGGTTGTTTCACCACCGATATAGGTGTATGAAATGGTTTTAACGCCGTCATTTAAACAATCGTTTTGTGAAAGATTTTCAAGCCAGGTTTGCCAATCGCTGCCACCCATCACAAAGACGGTGTTCTTAATTTCTTCTGAACTTGCCGCTTCGACATTTAACGGTGTCACTTCTTCTTTTGCAAGCTCGATGGTATGCCCTTTAGCTGGCGTACCAATGGTCTTGATAGCCGAACGTACAAGTGCACCGGTCGTTTCATCTTTACGGGCGCCCGAGGCTAAGGAATAGATGATTAAGTCCAGTTTGCCAAAATGGGTTTTTATATAGTCAATCACATCATTTTTCATCGCTTTTGAAAACGCATCGCCGTTAAAATCTTTATCGGTTTGCGGGTAATTTTTGGTGTGTTTTTGAAAGAAAATATTGTTCCAATAGCCTGCGGTTCCCGTCCGTTTGCCTTTTGGGCCTGATTCAAAAGAAACGTTGATGGTGTTAGCGTTCATGCCAAAAGCCAGTGCGATTCTAGAGGCTAAGCCGTAGCCAGAAGACCCCCCAATGATTAAAACGTTTTTTTTAGACCCAATGGGTTTTTGTTTTTTCGCTTCTGTAATTAAATTTAAGATGAATTGTTCTTGTCCTAAAGGATGACAATTGGTAAATACATTGGACCTTATTTTAGGTTTTATGATCATATCATATGCTCCTTGTTGTGTGATTACTATCATTGTAACACGATTTTGATTCATTCTTGTAAAAATCCCTTAAAATAGTATCTGCATGAAACTTTAATGGCAGTGTCTAGTTTAAGGGATTGCGATTGTATAAAGAAACTTTGTATGGGTTATTTGCCTTCTTTTCTTGTGCGCACATCAAAGATAACAGCGATAACTAAAACCGCCCCCTTAACGATGAATTGTACCGCACTACCAACACCCATTAAGTTCATACCGGATGTTAAAGATGCCATAACGAAAGCCCCGATTAAAGAACCCGTAACCTTCCCTATACCGCCGGTGGCACTAACCCCACCGACAAAAGCACCCGCGATGGCTTCTAATTCGAACAAGCGCCCAGCTGTTACCGTGGCTGATTGTAATCGTGATGCAAACATGATACCGGATAAAGCCGATAAAAAGCCCATGGATGCAAAGACGAATAAAGTTATCTTTTTTACACTTATACCACTGAGTTCGGCGGCTTCTGGGTTACCGCCTACCGCGTAAATATTGCGGCCTAAAATGGTATTGTTCATCATGATATGATAGATAAGTACAACCGTAAAAACGATAACCATAGTCCAAGGCATACCTCTGTGGGTCGCCATACTAACTGATAGCAGCATGACAAGGCCACCGATAAACGCTATCTTAGATATCAACATCGGTTTTGTGAGCACTTCAAAATCATAGCTTTTTTTAATTCTATGGTTGCGTATTTCAAAAATAATATAGATTAAAACACCAACAATACCGAGAATCAAGGTTAGCACATGAAGGTTGGGATAGCTTGCAATATCGGGAATATAGCCATTGGATATCGCACGATATAAGTCATTATCAATAATGATAGTCCCCGTACCTCTTAGGGTTTGTTGGATGGCCCCCCGGAAGATAAACATGCCTGCTAAGGTGGCCACAAACGCGGGTAGTTTCATATAGGCCACTAAAAAGCCATGCCAAAGACCGATGAAAATACCAACGATGGTAACGAGAAAAATGGCTATTAAGGCTGGTAAATTATATTGAACAATTAAAATAGCGGATAGGGCACCGATAAAGCCACTAACATAACCGACGGATAAATCGATATGTCGGATAATAATAACTAAGGTCATGCCTACCGATAAAACCCCGATATAACCCGTTTGATTTAACAGATTTGAGATATTCCGCGATCCTAAGAATAATCCTCCTGAGGTAATCGCAAAGATAATCATAATGATACCTAAGGCGATAAACATTCCATAATCGCGAATATTTTCTTTTAATAAAACCCTGAGTTCTTTAAAATAATTTTTAATATATGTCATAATAACCTCCTACGCAGTTGCCAGTTCCATGATTTTTTCTTGATTCGCTTCCTTAGCACTAAGCTCACCTTGGATGGTTCCTTTGTTCATCACATAAATCCGATCAGCCATCCCGAGGATTTCTGGTAATTCAGAAGAGATAAGGACAATAGCCAATCCTTTTGCTACAAGGTCATTAATGATGGTATAGATTTCATATTTGGCCCCAACATCAATGCCGCGGGTCGGTTCGTCTAAAATTAAGACATTCGGGTTGACAAAAAGCCACTTCGATAAAGAGACTTTTTGTTGGTTTCCACCGCTTAAATTCAAAACTTTTTGTTCAATGGAAGGGGTGCGGATATTAAGATTTTTGCGATAGGCTTCTGCTCCTAATATTTCTTTGTTGCGGTTGATAAAGTAATTTCTTGATATACTTCTTAGGTTGGCTAGGGTAATATTGTTTTTGACGTTTTGTTTTAAGATTAACCCTTTACCTTTACGATCTTCACTAACATAAGCAACACCCGCATCAATCAGCTTTTTAGGCCTATCAAAACGTAAGGGTTGATTATCTTTAAGTACCTTCCCTTTGACATCATAGTTGAGGGGATTGCCAAAAACACTCAAGGCTAGCTCAGTACGACCGGCCCCCATTAAGCCTGCGATGCCGACCACTTCGCCTTGATGAACTTTGAAGTTGGCATCTTTAACTAAAAAACGGTCCAATCTGGGGCTGAAGGCATTTAAGTCTTTGACTTCTAAGGCGATGTCACCTCGTGTAATCTTTTCCCGTTTTGGGAACACATCGGTGATTTCTCGACCCACCATATGTTTTACCATAGCATTATATTTAATGGTATTGTCTTCTTTATTTAGGGTTGTGATGGTCTGTCCATCTCGTAAGATGGTCACTTTATCCGCCACATCAATAACCTCTTTTAGTTTATGAGAGATTAAAATCGAGGTAACCCCTCGTTTTTTTAACTCCCGTAACAAATCCATTAAGTTTTCGCTTTCATTTTCGTTTAAAGCCGCCGTTGGTTCATCCAAGATGAGAAGTTTCACATCTTTACTAAGTGCTTTAGCGATTTCAACCAGCTGTTGTTTCCCAACGCCAATATCGACAACTTTGGTTTGGGGATGCACATCAAGATGTACCATTTTAAGAAATTCTTCCGTTTTATGGATGGTCTTATTCCAATCGATAAAGTTATTCTTGTGAAATTCGTGGCCGATGAAAATATTTTCATAAATCGATAGTTGTGGAAATAACGCAAATTCTTGATAGATGATGGCAATCTTAATTTTTTCAGAATCTTTAATATTGCGAAATTTCTGCACTTTGTCATTAAAAATAATATCCCCACTATAATTACCGTAAGGATATACACCACTAAGTACTTTCATCAAGGTTGATTTACCCGCACCATTTTCGCCAACTAGACAATGTATTTCACCTTCTTCAACTTCGAAGTTAACATTATCTAAGGCCTTAACGCCAGGAAATTCTTTGGTGATGTTTTTCATTTTTAATATTTTTGCCATAACATTAGCTCCTTACAAGATATAAAATAGTGGTGGTGCGCGCACCACCACTATCACATCTTTTTAATTCGTTACTAGTTTAAATCATCAATGTTGTCAAAGTCATCTTCATCGTAATAGCCTGAATCAAAGATTACTTCAAGAACGTTGTTGCGATCAACGACGATAACGTCGGTTTGGATTGAAGGTACATCAATCGAACCGTTGTCATAAGAACCTGTGGTTGAAATTTCGTTAGCTTCTAATACATCTACGGCTACGGTCATGGCATCTTCAACAAGAATACGGACATCTTTGAAGACAGTCATAGACTGAATGTCATCAATAATGTATTGAATGCTGGCACGTTCAGCATCTTGACCTGTGATAACAATGCTTGAAACGTCGTTATCATCTAAGAAAGTATCGGCAATTGAACGCGCGGTACCATCATTTGGTGCCAGGATGAAGACGTCGCCTTTTTCATCGGCAGTAGCTTCTGTAAGATGGGCTTCAGCTTTATTTATCGCTTCGTTAAAGTCCCAGTTTGTGGTGACTTGGTCGATGATATCGGCCAATTCATCACGTGTAAGAGCTGCTTTAGAACGGTGATTTACCGCTTCAGATGAGTTGATGAGTTCAAAAGTACCATCGGCGATCTTCGGTTGAAGGACATTCCAAGCCCCTTCAAAGAATAAGAACGCGTTGTTGTCTGAAGCTGCGCCCGCATAAAGATAGAGCGGATTGCCGGTACCCGTAGCGTTATCCACTAGGTATTGCGCTTGGGCTTCACCAACAGCAATACTATCAAATGTGACGTAATAATCAACCGCATCGGTATTGGTAATCAAGCGGTCATAAGCGATAACGGTGACACCCTCTGCTTTCGCGTGTTCCACAGCTGCGGCTGCAGCGTCACCATCTTGTGCGGTAATGATAAGCACTTTAATGCCCTGTGCTACTAAGGATTCAACATTCGAACGTTCAACGGCTGTATCGCCATCGGAGAATAAGATTTCAACCGAGTAATCGGTTTCATCCAATAACGCTTCAAAGCGTTCTTCATCTTGAACCCAACGTGGTTCGTCATTGGTAGGTAATACGATACCAATGTCAACGGCGCCACCACATGCTGATAAGGTTAACACAGCAAAAACGCCTAAAAATAGTACAACTAATTTTTTCATTTATAAATCTCCTCCTAATATTTAATACATGTTAATTATAGGAGGAAACGCTTACAACTACCATGTATATTTCTACGATATTGATGTGTATTTTTCTACTATTACTCTGCCTCTTCGATATCTTTATCATTTTCCTCGTCGTCGTCTTCCTCTTGACTGCTTGATTCTAAGGCGAATTTACGGTAGTTAATCCAAATATAACGACCATCGGTGATTTCATAAGGATAGTTTTCTAGTGATTTTTCGTTAGATAGATAATCGGCTAAGGCAACAATCGCTTTAGCCATCGTTTCAGAGTCGTTGATAACCGTACCGAATATATGGCCGGTTTCAATTAAGTTCGTCGCAATATCTAAGCCATCAATACCAATCACAGGCAGCCAGTTTTCAGGACTGTGATTAACCACCTTGCCATCTTCATCTTCTTTAATTATCCCCATTTCTAATAAAGCATCAATAGCGCCTACAGCCATCGCATCGTTGTTTGAGATGATCAATTCAATGTTATCGCCATATATATCGGCGAGTTCAAGGGTGATTTCATACGCTTCTTCACGGTTAAAGTTAGCGATATGAATATCCAAAAGATCGATATCAAAACCCGCATCTTCGAGATGTTTTAAAACATACTTGGTTCGTTGTTCAGCGTCTTGATGGCCTTGTTGTCCCATGAGAATGATGGTTTGGATCGCGTTGTCGCCGTTTTTATCAAAGCTGTTTAGGGCTGTTTCATTGCCACCAAATAATTCAATAATCATCTCGGCTTGTAGTTGTGCACTTTCCTTAGGATCCGCCCCGATATAATAAGCCGCATCGTGGCGAAAAATATCATCACGTAAAGGTTCTCGGTTAATGAAAATAATAGGAATGCCCAGCTGATTAGCTTTATCAACCATCGGGAAAACGCTGAGTCGATCGACGGGGTTGATAATCAAAAGCGGCGGGTCGTTTTCTAATAAATCCTCAATAATTTCATTTTGGATGCTTTGTGAATTTTTTGAATCATAGCTGCGAATCGTGATACGTTTGCCGGCGGCCGCTTGAATTTGATTTTCAAAATGCCGCATATAATGGTCTTGGCGGTCATAGATAATCAGGGGGATTTCGTCATTAACAAAATTTGTACAAGCACTTAGCAGAAGCAAAATCGATGCTAATAATAACGTTCTCATATAACTTCACCCTTCCTTTCCATCGGTATGATCATCTTAACCTCGGTATAGTGATCCATTTCGCTTTCAATGACGAGATCCGCCGTTGAGCCAAAATGGAGCTGCAAGCGTTGATAGACATTTTTAAGGCCAATGCTACTGGAGTTCATTTCGTTGTGCATTTTGGCATACATCGTTTTAATTTGGGTTTCGCTAATACCATAGCCGCTGTTTTTGATTGAAATAACGATGGTATCATCTTTAGGATAGGCATGAATGGTGATATCGTTGTTGTTATGATCGGGGTTTATGCCGTGGCTAATCGCATTCTCAGCCAATGGTTGTAACGATATTTTTAGAACTTTATAATCCGCAATGCTTTCATCTAGTGTTACGTTGAATTCAAAAGCTTGCCGGTATCTAATTTGTTGGATGCGTAGATAGCTTTTTACATGTTCAATCTCATCACGTAAACTGACAAGCCCGCTTTCGTTTGAAATACTGATTCTAAAGAATTTTGATAAGGCGGCGACCATGGTTTGTACGTCATGGTTTTCACCTTGTTCACTGAGATAAAGAATAGAATCCAGCGTATTGTATAAAAAATGGGGGTTAATCTGATTTTGCAAAGCGATAAATTCGCTTTTGCGTTTTGCGCGTTGTTCTTGATAAACCTTATCCATTAAAGCGTTAATCTCATCGGCCATCATATTGAATGTGTCGCTTAAGGCGACAATTTCTTTTTGTCCTTTTAAATTAATCTTCTTATCAAGTTTCCCTTTTTGAAATTGTTCCATATGTTTTTTTAAGGTATCGAGGGGACCACTCATGCGTTTAGAGAGCATGGATGCCATCAACAGCGTCATTAAAAGCGATGCGCCTACAATAAGCACAGTCGTATAAAGTACGAGCTTGCGGGTTTCGCTTATCGCATCAACATCGATAAACGTCGCAATTTTCCAGCGCGTATATTTAAGTGTATTAACATTGGCATACATCGCCGTGTTATCCTGTTCGATATGTTCGCCACCTAGTGTAATTTCGTTGGCTACTATCACACTGTCGCAAGTGTTGTCATAACATGAGGCTATGGATGAGAAAACTAAGTTTTGATTGGCATCGATGAAAATAATATGACCGGTATCCCCAAGGTTGGTTTGTGCGGCAATTGCCCGGATATCATCGGTGGATAAATCCAACAATAAAACGCCTTCTAGTTTTTCACCATCGCGATAATATTCAACCACCCTAGAGACGCTTACTACTTCTTCAAAAGAGTCTAACACAACCGATTTCCGGGTTGGCGGTGCAAAATGAAAGATTGAATCATCGGTCAAGGTTTGGATAAACCAATCGCTTTCATCGATATTTCTACGAATTTTACTATGGGGTTCTGTGGCTAAAATCGGAACGCCGTCTTGATGGAATAAGACGATTGTCTCAACGTGACGGTTGACCGTCTTAGTATTTTCAAATATTTGTGATAAGCCACTATAATTATTGTGTTTGCTCATCCTTAAGATTTCAATTTGTAAGAAGTGAGCTGAATCGGTTATATTGTCGATGTAGTTCTCAAAGTTCATAATGATTTGTTTGTTGATTTCTCTTGAGGTGGTCTCAACTAAATCATCATGCGCGGTTGAGAACCGTGAAAATGTGACCGCGTTACTGATCAACAAGGAAAAAACAACGATGAAAAACGTCGTTAAAAAGATACTGTGACGGATCGATAAATTACTGAGACGTTTCATCATCGCGATACTCCTTTGGGGCTAAGCCACAATATTTTTTGAAGCTATGCGAAAAATGGTAGACTTCATGATACCCTACATCGCTGGCAATTTCCAGAATCTTTTTAGAGGTATATATAAGCAATTCTTGAGCTCTTTGCATGCGTTTTTTGACAAGATATTTATTAAAGGTTGTTGCGGTTTTCTTTTTAAAAAGAACGCTAAAGTACGAGACACTGATATTAAATTTATCGCACATAAAATCAAGGCTTAAATCCGGGTTGGTATAATTGGTATCAACATAAGCAACAATATTGTTGATAAGATCATCAGAGACGAGTTTGGTATTCGTCTCATGTTGTGATTTAAGGTATATAATCTTTTCATAAATTGTATCGATAAACGCCTCAAGTTTACCAATTTCCAATGTCTGTGTTAAGGTAGATTTCACAAAAACATTTTTTGTATCCACGTTTAAAAAGTTGGCAAAATTAAGGACTACTTGCATGAGGTTGATGCGGTATTGTTCTTGATTAATCAAGGTATGATTGACCTTATTAATACTATGTTTCATCTCACCAAACAAATGTTTGATTGTAGCTTGATTTTCAAATTTGATTATATATTCAATTCGAGCCAACTCATCTTTATCCAAAAAAAGATTATACGTGTCTTTTGTGACAATATCGGTATAAAAAAGAACATCGCCCGCATTGAGATAATGGACATACGATAACGCTTCCTTGGCTTCGGAATACTTTTTGTTAAAGAGTTTAAAATTATCAAAAATACTGCTTACGCCGATTTTAAATGCACTGGTCAGTTTATCGTTGGAACGTTGTCTAAACTCGTTTAAAGAGTTTTCGACTTCCCGTTTATCCAAGTTTGAATGATGGATGATAAAAGCGATGCCCGACATCGTATAAAAACGATAGGTTTGTTCAAAACGGCTCATGATTTTTTTAAAAAGATTCACGCTAAAAACACGGGCTTTTTCGAGTTTTTGATAGTCTTTTTCTCCGCTGAACTGGACAATCGCCACGACAAAATCACCTTGCTTCAAATCGATATTAAAAACGCTGAATTTTTCAAAAACACTATCATCCAACGATTCTAGGTGAAGCAGGGCATTAAATTGATTTTCTATCAATAATGGTAAACTTTTTTGATACGTTTTTGTCAATTTTTGTTCGTTATACATGGTTTCATATTCAGCATTAAGTTGTGTTTTTAATTCTTTCATCAAGACATCAATATCGTCTTTAGTGACCGGTTTCATCAAATATTTAATCACCGATAAATCGACGGCTTCTTTGGCATAGTCGAATTCATCGTAGCCTGTGATAAAAACAACTTTGATTTTTGGATAATCTCTACGAATAATTTTGGTCAGTTCAATACCATCCATATAAGGCATACTAATATCAGTAATCACTATATCGACATCATGAATTTCAATAACATCGAGAGCATCATAACCGTTTTTCACACTACCGACAATGGTAAAATCTTGCATATCCTTGAGTTTCGCTTCTATTCGGCTACGTACTTGTGTCTCATCATCGACCAAGACAATCTTATAGGTTTTTGTCATCGGTTATCCCACCTCCTTTTTCGGTTGTTATTTCAAAAGCCTTATGATGGGTAGTCTCACCCATGATGAGGCCTAGAAAAAGCAAGAAATATGGGGTTGTATAATACATGGTATTGCCAAAAAATGCATTGATTAGATAGGCGATAATCAAACCACTTAAAGCCAATAAATATATCGGTAAGGCTTTTGGTTTAAGAAAGAGACTAAGGAAAAGTAAAGCAAGGGCCCCAATATAGGCCGTTAAAGCGGGAATACCTAAAGAAGCGCCAAATTGAATATATTCATTGTGCGGTCGGTCGTTGTTGTGGCCTGTTTCATAATACCGTGGCCCTAAACTGTCTGGGCCATACCCAAAGATAGGCCGTTCGCCCATAAAGACAAGACCATGCATCCAAAGCGACCAACGGCCTGTACCACTACGGCCGGCCTCACCTGGATTTTCTATAATGGAACCGATATCGTCATTTAGATCGGTGATTTCGTTGCGTAAATAAGAAGTATGTTGGTCATAGGCAAAACTTGTTAAAAGAAACAATAACAACGTTATACTTAGTGGTTTGACGATGTTTCTATTAAAACAAAGCGCGAACAAAAACATAAAAATAAGGCCAAAAAATACGCCGATAAAGGGGCCAAAAGAACCGTTGATATTTAAGGTTGTGACCAACAGGATATAGCTGGGTAATAAAATAAAGGATTTGCGTTTAAAAGACGTTTTTGGTAATAGATATAGTATCACGATAACCATAATGCCTAGCAGTAAATAATAACCATAATGGTTAGGATTATGAAAAATAGCGGTTTTTTGTCGCATCGTAAAGATGCGGTGAATACTTTCAAAATTAAGGATGCTCATGATGGCTAGTAGTGCTTGGATCAGAATAAATGTGTAGAAAAGTTTAATTTTATGGGGGCTTTTTGCCAACAAAAAAGCGGCCGCAAAAAAGCCGACATAAGCACCGTAAGTTATTAAACCTTCTTGTCGATAAGCGGTTCCGAAGAAGGCCGTCTTAAAATGCGGAGAGAATACGGTAGCTAAGATACTCCAAAATATCATTAAAAAAAG
The DNA here is from genome assembly GCA_003558105.1 of Mollicutes bacterium. GTDB lineage: Bacteria > Bacillota_I > Bacilli_A > Izemoplasmatales > Izemoplasmataceae > B1SED10-225. The sequence continues at coordinate 13,033 of PWMS01000067.1, forward strand.
CAAAATAGGCAAGGCATATTTTCTGGTGTATTGCCAAATGTGATCGCGTTGATAATAGCTTTTTAAGGCCGCAAGTAACCCTAAGATAAGGGCCAAATACCCAAGCTGTAACAAAAGCGTGTGCCACATATTCCCAAGCGCACGGGTATTGAAAGGAAAATACATCAGTTCGTGGGTATGGAGAAAAAGACTACGAAAAAGAACGTACAAAGGCGATAAGATAAGCGCCATTAAAAGACCGAAGGCTATTTTTTCTAGATGAATATCTTTGATGTCAAAAAGCCAGGCTTTCACACTATCGTATTGACTGATTTTTTCACGCATTTGTTTGATTTTTTTCATGGGTTTACCACCTTAGATTATTGAGAAAAGAGTTCTTTTAATAAAGCCCGATAAAGCGTGCGGGTATATTGTGAATACGCGACTTCTCGCGCTAAAATTGGATCATCGGTGATGATAGCATCCAGACCTAAAAAGCCCACGTCTCGCAATTCGCCTTCTTCATTCACCGTCCATACATAAACCGATTTATCCATGTGATGAATGCGGTCAACATAGCTTGGATTGTTTATCAGTATTTCTTTTCTAAAAGCGTAGGCATCGATATAAGGCAAACGTATCAACTGGTCGAAGTTCCCGATAAAATTTGGCATTAACAATACGGTTTTGAGGTTGGGCTCTTCGGCTTTAAACCGTTCCAATGCGACGGTAGAAAAAGAAAGAATTTGAACGGTAGTTAAGTCGTAGTCCAACTCATAAAGCAAATCGATGATCATCGTCTCAATACCGGGGGTGGTGGTTTTTAAATCGATATAGACATCGGCTTGATTATCGATTAATAAAAGTGCTTCTTTTAGGGTGGGAATTTTTTCACCGGCAAAATGAGCATCAAACCATGAACCCGCATCCAGTTCTTTTAATGCCTCATAGGTAAGCTCGTCGATACGTCTTGAAACGCTGTCATCGGTGGTACGACCCGTCGCGCTGTCATGAAACAATACCATGACCTCATCGTGGGTTAATTGCACATCGATTTCAATGCCATCGGCTTCATCATCTAAGGCTTGTTGAATCGCCGCCAAAGTGTTTTCTGGGGCGTCTAGCGATGCGCCCCGGTGGGCGACGATATCAGGGGCGTTTAAAAAGTCTAAAGGCAGACGTTCTTGAGTGATGAACGTAACAACATTCACAGCATTGAGCACGAAAATAAGCAGGACAATACTGGCGATACTAAGCCGGACCCAAGCATTTTTAAACTGTTTTTTGACCGCATTATCGGTTGGGACGGGAAACTTTAAAGACATTTGATGACCAAGGTTTTCATAGTACCAAGCGTTCATCCAAGCGAAGTTAATGGGGATTAGGATAAACGTTGCTAAAAGCGCAAAAAGGGCATAGATAATATAAAGAATGGTTAATAAAAGGGCTAAAACTAGCGCTTGGCCATAGGTAATCTGAATAAAAAGCGCGACAAGACCAATGATGGCTAGATATGATCCATAAAGCACAGCGTTTAAAAATATGTTTAAGAGGCTAAATTCAACGATGAGTTTAAGACGGTGTTTGCGCAGGTGTTGGCGGTTCTCTTGATATAATCTAAACCCTTGGGTGTTTTCAATATTGGCAATATTGACCATAAAAATAGTTTCGATAAATAATACAAAAACAAAAAGAACCGAGGTATAAGTCGCCATCATCAACCAACGATAGTTTTGCATTTCATCTAAAATAATCGGGGGAATATCGAACGTTGAAGCGAGGGGTGCAAAGTGTAAAAGCTGCACAATCGCAATAAAGAAAAAGGCGGGAATAATCAACTTGACATGGTGCATTTTTAACATGGTAAGCGTATGTCTAAGTCCAATATCTAAGAATTTTTTGATGTTTATTTTAATGCCTTGTTCTGAGTAGTGATAAAGCGTAGATAAAAACAAAAGCTCAATTATCATAAATATTGAAAATAACAGTGCGATAAAAAGCAACGCCAAAAGGGTCGTTGGTTTGGTAAAAAACGCGATAGCTACACGGTTTGAAATGTAGACATAACCGCTTAAATGAACAGCGATCCGCAAGGCTAAATTAATCAAAGGAAAGATAATTAAAAAGCCTAAAAGGCGGTATATCACTTCAAAAAGAATGAGCGTTTTAAGATTGATTCTCATGAGCGCAACAGCTGTTTTAAAACGATTCAACATCCTCATAGCAACCTTCCTATTCGTAGGGTTGTTTTTATTATAACATAGCTTTAAACGTGCGTATAAAAAAACCACACCCTATGTGCGGAAGCGTTAAGACACATAAGGTGTGGTGGGACAAGCTTAGATTCTTTCTTTGGCGCTGTAGGTAGTATGTAAGAGTTCATGCGCGCGTTTGGATCCAGGTTTTTCTAAGTAGGATGCATACAATTGTTGGACTTCTTTATTTTCGTGTGACTTTCTGATTTTCATGTTGGCATCCATCGCATAAAGGGCTTTACGACGTTTTTCTAAGACTTTGATATCGCCGTGGTGGAACGGTTGTCCCCCGCCGCCAATACAGCCACCAGGACAGGCCATAATCTCAATCGCATCAAAGTTTGAGTTGCCGTTTCTGATATCTTCTAAGAGTTTGCGCGCGTTGCCAAGTTCATGTGCGATCCCAATCCGGAGGACTTTACCATTGATTTCAATGGAAGCCTCGCGAATGCCTTCCATTCCGCGCATCGCGTTAAAGTTAACATTTTTTAGTTCTTTCCCGGTCATCATTTCATACGCGGTTCTAGTCGCGGCTTCAATCACGCCACCGGTGGCTCCAAAGATTGTAGCGGCACCGCTGGATTCACCGAGTAAGGTATCGAAGTTTCTCTCCGGTAGACTTTTAAAGTCAATCGCGGCTTCTTTAATCATACGCGCGAGCTCTCTTGTGGTTAAAACATAATCGACATCGGGATGACCCGTGCCTTTTAATTCTTCTCGGTGCGCTTCATTTTTCTTAGAGACGCAAGGCATCACCGAAACCATGGTTATATCTTTAGGTTCAATGTTGGCTTGTTCAGCGTAATATGATTTACTTAAGGCCCCGACCATCGATTGAGGCGATTTACAGCTAGAGGGTACTTCAAGCAAATCGGAGAATTGGTGTTCGATAAACTGAACCCAAGCAGGACAACACGAGGTTAACATCGGTAGAGGTTTATCGTTTTTGATGCGGTCAACGAGTTCAGTAGCTTCTTCGACAATCGTTAAATCCGCCCCAAAGTTGG
>PWMS01000015.1 GCA_003558105.1 Mollicutes bacterium
AATATTTGGGTGTTCACGTTATTTACCATTATCTTCATCTCCCTTTCTTTTGGGCTGCGTATCGCTGAGGGCATTGTTCCTAGTTTGGTTTTAGTAAGTCACATACTTAATTACGGGACATTCTCATTTGACCCCCTTTTTAATGGCCTTGCTTTGATGTTGGTTGCCTTGATTGTTGCGCTAGGTTTAAACTTAATCTATCCGATGAACACCAAAAAACATCTAAAGGTACATAAAGATCATATGGACCGGCTCATAAAAGAAGATTTAAAAATCATCGCAGAAATTATGAATGCGCCAAAAAATTCAACCCTACTAGAAAAACATGAAAGTATTGAACATACCATTCATACCATCTTAGATAAAGCACAAACACTTGATAAAGACCTACTCTTTAATAAAGAACGACCATTAATTAAATATATACGTATGCGCTATACGCAGCTGCACCGTCTTTCTCGCCTCGTAGAACTTACAAAAGAAATAACATCAGACCACCCTTATATGCAAAATATCGCCGATTACATATACAATATGCATCCCGATATCGGAGAAAGCGATCAAGCGAGTAAACAAAAAACATATCTAGAAGAGATGTTAAAGGATTTCAGACAAAAACCTTTACCTACGACAAGAGAGGCCTTTGAAACTAGGGCGGTTCTTTATCAGATGATTTTTGAGTTGGAAGGTTTTTTAAACGCCAAGATTAATTACCATCAAACAACCTAGAGAAAATAAAAAAACACAACATGGCTGTTGTGTTTGATAATATAGTGGTGCGGGTGACAGGAATCGAACCTGCACTCCGAAGAACTAGATCCTAAGTCTAGCGCGTCTGCCAGTTCCGCCACACCCGCATCGATGGCTGGGCTAGAAGGATTCGAACCTTCGATGTCGGAGTCAAAGTCCGATGCCTTAACCTCTTGGCTATAGCCCAAAATAAATGGGGCGACTGAAGGGACTTGAACCCTCGAGTGCCGGAGCCACAATCCGGTGCGTTAACCACTTCGCCACAGCCGCCATCAAAAATCTTTATTCAAAAAGACTATAAACATTGTATGAAATAAAGAGGGTATTGTCAAGCGCTTTTTTGTTAGGCATCGCTTTACTTTTTGTTGGTATACAATACATGTGAAACCTCGACTTGATTAAATTAAAGGTGATCCGTATCCTATAAGTAAGAAAACCACATTCTACTTAAAGGAGGATACAAATCACCTGTCTAGTTTATCACATCATATCCGATATTGTGAGCACGATTTGAACACAAGATATCATGTGTGTTTTTGTTAGGCATCTCTTTACTTTTAAAGCGATTAGCTATATCATGGTTAATATAATCATAGAAATCTAAAGGAGATGCCATGATGCTAAAAAAATCAGTTATAAAGCCAACCGTGTTATTTGCATTTGTGTTTTTTAGCATTGTTTTATTCGAAATCACCTTCAGATTGCTGATTCTTGAGTTACCCATCAATATAAATTTCTATAAAATTGTCTTTTTCTCTGCCGCATACAGCCTTTTTATTGTTATTTTATTACGCTTTTTCGGGCAAACCCTCATGAAGATATGCCTAGCGATTTCCATGCTTTTAATTTCGATATTTTATTTTTCTCAAACCATCTATTATCTTAGTATGGGTAGCTTATTTTCTTTTAATATGGCCGGAGATGCTGGTAAAGGGCTTAGTTTCATCCCCCACCTTCTCAACCATATTCACTGGGTCCATTTTATCTATGCTCTGCCGTTACTTACCTTAGTTATTTTGTATTCTACCCATAAAAAATTTAAAAATACCATGTTCGATCTTTTTTCCGTCAAATACTTCAGTATCAAGCCTTTGATCTTTAGCGTTGGTTTTGCCTTTATCATTTCATTTTTGAGTATCAATGCCATTAGCTCAACCCCTTTCAGCGATGATGTACATGAAGGTATCCCTTCTTATAGCGAACAGGATTTGTTTGAGACTAATTTTTCACCTGAATTGAGCGTCAACCGGTTCGGACTTTTTACCTATGCTAGAATCGATTTACGAACATCGCTTAACTTTACCGATGAAAATAAAAAGACAGATGAATGGTTAATTGACTATTTTGAAGAACGTGAAATACGTTCTAACAAACATTCTTGGGTGTTTGAAAACAAAAACTTGATTTTTATTACCGCTGAATCACTCGCAACTTATTCAATCGATCCATCCTTAATGCCTAATTTAAGTAAAATGTTAGAAAGTAGTATGGTATTTGATAATTACTATGCCCCCCTTTATTATCGAAACACCGCGGATACAGAATTCATGATGCATACCTCGTATTATCCAAGCGCTAACGTACCATTAAGTATGCAATATTTTGGAGATAACTTGTTTACCAGCACCTTACCAAAAGCTTTTAGAGCTCAAGGTAAAGAAACGCTAGCCTACCATAATTATTCAGACTACTACTATCCACGAGATGAATTTTTTGTGGACACTCTTGGTTTTGACCGTTATCAAAACGCTTATGACATGGGCCTTATAGAACCCGGCACCATCGATGATCGCCTCGAAGATGAACCCTTGCCTTGGCAAAGTGATGCGGAAATGTTTGAAGCGACCTTAGATGACCTTTTAAGTAAAGATGATTTCTTTGCCTATTATTTAACAGTCAGTGGTCATTTGCCTTATGATGAAAGTCATGACATCGCTAAGAGAAATTTGCCTATCATCGAAGATATATTTGAAGAAGAAGACCGCGAACCCGTCGATGAGGTTATGATGTATTTTTATGCCGCTAACTATGAATTTGATTTGGCTTTGGGAATCTTGCTCGATAAGTTAGAAGAAACCAATCAAGCCGATGATACCGTTGTTATTGTTGTCAGTGACCATTATCCTTACGGGATTGACAAAGACACCATTGATGCGGTTGCACCTGAACTTAATATGGATGAGTCCAACCTTCACATTCACAATGTGCCTTTCTTTATCTATCACCCTTCTTTAGAGCAAAAACATTATGATCATTTAATGTCTAGTGTCGATATGATGCCAACAATCGGTAACTTATTCAACCTTGATTTAGCGTATGAAACTTTCATGGGACAAGATGTCTTTAGAGACAGATTCAAGCTTATTCGTTTCCAAGATTCGTCAATTTTAAGCGATTATTATGCCGTTGAAAGCAAACAGGATTTAAGAATTTTGCAATTTGATGAAGCGTATGACGAACCGAGAATTTTAAGACACTATAACGAAGCCATCCACAGACATCAACTAAATATCTATATCCTCGAGACAGACTTCTTTAGACGCATTAACTATAAATCTAAGCCTTAAAAAAGGACTTTCAATTGAAAGTCCTTTTTTCTTTAATCTAACGCATACCAAGTAACGCCGAAGCCCTTTTTCCCAATGTGAATTGAGAAGACAGGGCCGATGTAGTTATTGATGGTTATCTCTACATTTTTGAATACATCTTCTAATAAACGCTTGAGTTGAGCTAAACTGTCTTCACTACGTTGATTTACGAGACGAACAACCAGTTTTTTCTTATCGCCAATATCTTCTTGCATACGCTTTACGATATAAGATAACATTTTCTTTTGTGTGCGTTCTTTGTGAACCAGTTTCAATTTCCCTTCGTCATTCAAACGTATGATGGGTCTAACACGTAAAACCGTTCCCAATAAGGCTTGCGTTTTTGAAAGACGACCACCACGTTGAAGACTGAAAAGATTTTCCACAGTAAAAAACAATCCAGCACTTTCGATGGCTTGATCCATAATTTCAATAATCTTTTCATAGCTCGTATTGGCTTGTACAAGTTCGATTAACTTAAGCGCTAAAAGCTCGTTGCCAAAACCAGCATTGTTGGTGTCAAAAACATGAATGTCTGAAGCCCGATCAACAGCATCTCGACCTAAAAGCGCGCTTTGATAAGTTCCGCTAATACCTTTGGAGATGACGATGACCATTAACTTCTTATAACCTTGTTTGAATTTCTTTTCAAACGCTTCTTTAAAGCTTTCTGGTGAGGGCTGAGCTGTCGTGAATTTTTTTCCCGCTTCTTGTTGTTCAAAGATAAAATCTGGGGTGATATCAACTTCTCTGTATTCGTTATCGCCTTCTAATACATTTAACGATACGACATCAATATCATGTTCTTTAAGATCATCTTTAGATAAATAAACCGTACTATCAACTATGATGCCAACATCTTTGTTCATAAAAATCGCCTCTTTCTATAAAATATTTTACATAATGTAATAAATGGATAAAAAATGTAATAAAGACCCCGCTAAAACAAAGAAGTGCCATACCATGTGTGTATAGGGAACCCCTTTTAACGCATAGAAGATGACACCAACGGTGTAAGCCACACCACCGGCAAATAAAAACAATGTTGCGTTGGTAGGGATTAAAGGATAGACATCTTGCCAGATAAACAAAATACTCCACCCCATCAACAAATACATCGTCATGTGGTAAGCTTTAAACCGTTTAAATAGCGTAGCCTTTAACACAATCCCTGTAATAGCGATCCCCCATAAGAAACCCAAAAATATATACCCTTGTGTATTGGCGACTAAAAGCCATATGTAGGGGGTATATGTTCCGGCGATTAAAAGATATATAGCACAATGATCTAAACGTCTAAATAGGGCTGATACTCGGTTCATACTTTTAGGAAAGGCATGGTAAAGCGTGCTGGAAGAATACAGAATAATGAGCGTGATGCCAAAAACCAAAACAGGTAAAACCTGTTCGACACCGTTAGCTTGAAGCAGCAAAAAAACCAATGCAAAAATAGATAACCCAACACCAATGCCATGAGAGACACTATTCAAGGTTAGTTCAGGAATACTTTCTTTTCGCATAGGCTCACCTCTTTTTTGATAGATTAAGCATATCAAATGACCCTCTAACTGTCAATATAAACAGTATTATTTTTTGTCAAAAAACGCCTTGACAGCGGGCATTTCTTGACGTTCAAAAATAGCGTTTTCATCGCCCCATAAAGAGCGAATAAAATACCTCAATTTTTCAAGTTTTCGTATCGTATTCAACGTCTCATATTCTTTGAGCATTTCAATGAAAACTTGATACCATAATCGATAATCTTCAAATTGTGCGAAATGGCGAATGGAACGATGGTTACGTTGCCAAGGTTTTAACCCTGCATAATGAATACCATAAAGACAATCGATGATAGGGTAGCCATTAAAACTAGAATAACGCAAATCCATATTATGCCATCTCCCACTTAATTTTTGGGTAATATATTGCATTTCCGGCCATGGATATGTCGATATTTCAGCTTGAATTTTCGAGCTACCAAGATCTTTTTGAATATCGTTATAAAGACTCATGGAAGGTTCAAACAAATAAAGCGAAGCATTGATGCCCATATTTTGTTTATCATCATGGACGCGATCGGTGATTTCTTTAGGTATACGGGCATTCATAGGGTAGTCTTTATAAATATCATGCCAAAGCCAAGTGCCATCCTTGTAAGCACTATCTGGAATCACATACTGGCCTTTTTCATCTTCCATACAGTAAGATTTCTTTTCATTAATAATCCCTGCAGGGGCATTTAAATCAAACAAGTCGTCATAATATCTTAGTGGCAAGACATCAGCATCGCAAACCAAGACTTTTTCATAAGCCTTACCTAAATCGCCATCAGAACCTAAGCGAAGCGCATGAAAACGACTGAAAAGAAAGGGTCGATCTTGGCGTTCGTGCCTGTTTTTATGTTCCACAAAAATATCCTTGAGCTCGATGACATCGTCAAAAAGAATGTTTAAAGCTTTTAAAGCCTCTCGATTAAAACCTTCTGAAACGATGGCAATTAGATCGTATTGAGTTTTTTGTTTTTTGAGACCATAAGCGAAAACCAAAGCCCCGGGTAAAAAAGAATCGTTTCTAATAATAAAAGTTACATAGGCATACTTACGCATCTTATCACCTTTTAAAAAGAGGATGGCTAAACGCATCCCCTTTTATAAATTTATCCTATCGCGTTATGCACGTCTTCTAAGATATTGTTTTTTAATTCATTGCCTTCTTTAAGTAATTTTTTCGTTGTTTCGCTAGTGGTTTTGACGTATGCATCATCGGTAAGGCCTGAAAGATTGATCTTCACGTTTAATAATGCGCCTTCTAAACCAGCATAAAGCAATAAAGCACTAACGCCGATATCGCTAATGGCATTTTTATTGCCGTGTTTGACCAATATATACATATCCTTCAATGCTTCGTGAGACAACGTCGCTATTTCGAAGGGCACATCAATCGCACGATAAGTCGCTTTTTCAATCGCTTTTTTTCGCTTTTGCTTGGCTTCATCCGTATCTTTAGGCATTTTAAAAGCCCGCATGATACCGTTGAATGCTTCGGTATCTTCATCGAGCAACTCTAAAGCTCGACGTTGTTTTTCTTTAAAAGATTCGTGCACACGGATAAACGAAGATTGGATATTATCTTCAAGCGCTTTGAATTTTTTCTTAGGGATTGTTAGATGCCCTATCATGCGAGATAATCCCATACCCATCGCGGTTGCGAACGCTGAAGCTGAACCACCACCAGGGGCTGGAGAAGCACTATCTAATTCTTTCACAAATTCATGTACACTATAATCGATCAATTTCATATTATCACTCCTGGATAAGGATTTGATCTTTCACTACCAGTTTACCATGTTTAAACACATCTTTCACATGATTAATCGCAAAATGGTATAAAACAAAAGGCCAATTTTTTGCATCATAAATATTAATATCAGCTTTATAACCTTCCGCAATGACGCCGATTTCATGGGCACGATCGATGCTGTGTGCCGCATTGATCGTCGCGGCATTCAATATTTCATTGGGCGAAAGCTTCATGTGTATCGCCGCAATATTCAAAGTAAACAAAAAATTTTCGGAAGGAGAACTGCCCGGATTATAATCAGAAGACAGCGCCAGCGCGACATTATGGTCTAACATTTTTCTCACAGGTGCATAAGCGCTTTGTAAATTAAAACTGGTGGACGGCAAGACGTTGGCAATCGTGTTTGACGAGGCAAGAGCCTTAATTCCCATATCGTTAACAACCATGAGGTGATCCGCACTTTTAGCACCTAAAGAAACCGCCATCTCCACACCACCCAAAGCTTCGATTTCATCGGCATGGATTTTCAGTTTAAAGCCGCGTTTCTTCGCTTCTTGCAATATATAGGTGCTTTCTTCTAAAGTGAAGGCACCCTTCTCACAAAAAACATCGACGAACTCCGCTAAATCTTGTCTTTTAACTTTATCCATCGTCTCAACAACTTGATGTAAAAAGGCTTCTCGCTTGTGTTCGTGGCTTTTAGGTAGGGCGTGTGCGCCTAAAAAGGTTGGCACAATATCGACAGGATGATGGTCATTGAGTTTCTTTTGTACACGCAATTGTTTTAGTTCTGTGTCTTCAAATAAACCATAACCACTTTTCCCTTCAACCGTCGTCGTACCATGTCTTAGCATGATATCCAAACTTTTTTTCGATTGCTTGAAAAGCTGTTTTTCACTGGCATCTTGTGTCATCTTGACACTGCTTAAAATGCCGCCACCTTCTTTTAATATCTGCAAGTAATCCACACCACGCATTTTCTTTTCAAACTCGTATTCTCTAGACCCATAATGTACCACATGCGTATGAGAATCGATTAAACCTGGCGTGACTAAAAGACCCAAAGCATCATGAATGGTTGTATGATTAGAATGGTAAGCTGCGCCATCGCCTTTTCCAAAACCGATGATGGTGTCGTCTTTAATCGCCACAAAAGCATCCTCTAATTCAATAATATCATCCATAGCCTTCCCTCTTAAAGGTTCAGCATAAGGTCTAGGTGTGACCAATTTACCAATATTTCTAATGATTAAATCTGCGTGTTTCATTCAATATTCGCCTCAATAATCTTTTTCAGATCAAAATCTCTAAAATGGAGGTATTGTTTCGCTAAGGTACTTAATTTTTCCATATTATCCTCAGATACATCAAAATCTTCAATCGCCGCATAATATTTTATCGAACGAACGATGGTATCCTTAGGGATTAATCCGACAATTTCACTACCGGTAATTTTCTTTCCATAACGTTTTGCTTCTAAGGCTACAACTTCATTGATGCGGTAAATGGGGTTTTGTTTATAGTTTAAGATGTTCATCGTCACTTGCACATGCTTGCGTTCTTCTAAATACACAGGCCCTGCTTGAACATGTTTAAAGCCACCCGATGACCCACGGATTGCGCGCGCAATTTTCTTCGCAATTTCAATATCGTCTGTATCTAGGTCGATATTATACGCAATGAGAGGTAATCGTGCGCCTATAGCCGTTGCGCCCGCTTTAGGGTGGATGGAAGGTTTGCCATAATCGGGGTGCCATTGATCTTCTTTAATTTTATCGTTCATACCTTCAAATTCACCCTTACGAATATTAGGCAAGCGTTTACGCCCTTTTTTAACACTGGCTTCTCCATACATGAATATAGGAATTTCGAGCGTATCGGCAACGTTTTCTCCTAGCGTATGAGCATGTTTTACACACGTCTCCATATCGATGCCTTGAATAGGGATAAACGGTACAACATCAATCGCGCCCATGCGCGGATGCTCACCTGATTGTTTGTTCATATCAATAAGATCTCGAGCTCTTTTCATAAAGGCAAGTAAAGGCTTTATCATCGCCTCAGGATCGCCAAGCAATGTAACCACGGTGCGATTGTAATCCTTATCGGGCTCATAACTCACAAGCGTAAAACCTTCTTGGTCTTTTAACGGTTTGACAATCGCTTCTACTTTGTCTAAATCTCTACCTTCAGAGAAGTTTGGCACACATTGTACAATTGGTTTCATCTTAATATCCTCCCTTTTTATAGTGTTTATGAACCAATCTTTCGATTAATTTTTTATCTGATGTATAAGGCAAGGTAACATGCCCTTCTTCATTATTATTAAAGATGTTTGATGTTTCGAAAGCATGCTCGTTTTGAGCCCAAGCACGTCTAGCACCCCCGCCCATAACATCGTACATTAAGGCAGATTTAATAATATCATCGACACGCTTAGATCCATCCAAAACAAGTCCATAGCCGCCGTTTATGGCCTTGCCTGTGCCCACACCACCACCGTTATGTAAAGCCGTTAAACTCATGCCTCTTGCGGCGTTACCAGCATAGATATGAACCGCCATCTCCGCCATAACATTAGAACCATCTTTAATATTCGACGTTTCTCTAAACGGCGAATCCGTCCCGCCAGTATCATGATGGTCACGACCGATCATGATAGGGCCAATCTCTTGATTTCTAACCATCTCATTAAATTTAAGCGCCATGTCTCTACGGCCCCATGCGTCTTGATATAAGATTCTCGCTTTCGTACCTACAACCAATTGGTTCGCTTTCGCGTTTTTAATCCAATCATAGTTATCTTTATCTTGAAAACGACGGTTGGGATCAATCACAACCATCGCTGCTTGGTCCGTCTTATCTAAATCTTTTTCATCATTAGATAGACAAACCCATCTAAAAGGACCATAACCATAGTCGAAAAGCACTGGGCCCATAATATCTTCCACATAACTTGGATAGATAAAACCATCGAGATCGTTGGTTTTATTTTTACAAATCGTTGTTACCCCAGCATCATAGATTGCTTTCATAAAACTATTGCCATAATCAAAGAAATAAGTCCCCTTTTGACTCAGTTTTTCGATGAGCTGGTAATGATATCTCAACCCTTTATCTACGTGTTTTTTAAATGTATCCTTATCCTCTTTTAATAGTTTGGTTCGCTCTTCAAAGCTCAACGTATACGGCGTATAGCCACCGTCATAAACATTATGACAACTCGTCTGATCACTCAATAAATCGATATGAATATCATGTTCGACCGCATAGGCCAACAAGTCCACCACATTACCGTGATAAGCGATGCCAATCGCTTCCTTTTTTTCTTTAGCTTGAAACGCAGATTTAAAGGCATTTTCTGGCGTTTTGGTCACGGTATCAATCCACCCTTGTTCGTAACGTGTTTGAATCCGGGATTCATCAACTTCCGCAATCAAACCAACGCCACCAGCAATTTTAGTCGCTTTGCCTTGGGCACCACTCATACCACCAAGTCCACTAGAAACGAATAAAACACCTTGTAGATTACTGTTTTCAGCAATGCCTAATTTTAATCGCCCGGCATTCAACAAAGTAGAGTATGTTCCGTGTACAATGCCTTGTGGACCAATATACATCCAACCACCAGCCGTCATCTGACCGTAATTGGCCACACCCAAACTTTGTGCTCGGGCAAAAGAAGCGGGGTTATCGTATTGACCGATCATCAAACCATTGGTCAACATCACACGCGGCGCGTGTTCAAACGATTTAAATATACCTAAGGGATGGCCGCTCATTAAGACGAGTGTCTCATCTTTTTTGAGTATTTCAAGATACCGTTTTGACAGCTGATACTGCATCCAATTTTGAAAGACTTGACCGCTTTCACCATAAGTCACAAGTTCGTAGGGATAAAGCGCAACATCAAAATCCAAGTTATTATCGATCATCACTTGAAAGGCTTTGCCCTCGATTGTCTCTCCCTTGTACTTATCAATGGGAAATCCCTTTATTTGGCTGTCCGATCTAAATCTATAACCGTAGATTCTCCCGTAAGTCAAGAGTTCTTCTAAGAATTCTTCAGCCACAGCATCATGCCATTTCTCTGGAATATAACGCAAAGCATTATTCAATGCCAAAACCGTTTCTTTCTTTGTTAGAGAAAAGTCTCGTTTCGGCGCTCTTCGAATACCCTTTTTAAAAGGCTTCGGATCAGGTAACGTTTTATAAATAGATGCTAGGGTTATCCGTTTTTCCATACCATCGCCTCCAGTTCATCGTCGTTTATTTTATCATCGATCAGGCATGATTCAACATAATCCATATATGGTTGCATCATCGTATCTTCTTCAATAAACGGTACTTTCTTCCTAATCACATCATAGGCTTTTCGACTCAAGAGACCACATTGATTCAAACCTTGAAAATCTAGAGCTTGCGCTGAGGTAAACATTTCCAAAGCGATGACTTTACGCGTGTGTTTTACAATCTGATGAAGCTTTCTTGCGGCAATGGTTCCCATCGATACATGATCTTCTTTATTACCGCTGGATGGAATTGAATCAACACTAGCCGGATGCGCTAAAATTTTATTTTCGCTAACCAACGATGCGGCCACATATTGAACGATCATAAAGCCAGAGTTTCTGCCTTTATATTTAGTCAAAAATGGTGGAAACATCTTATTAATATCGGTATTGACCTGCCGTTCTATTCTTCGCTCAGAAATATTGGCCAATTCATGAATCGCAATCGCCAAGTAATCAAAAACCATCGCAACGGGTTGACCATGGAAATTACCAGCACTTAAGACATCTCCCTCTTTGGTAAATAACAAGGGGTTATCCGTGGCTGAATTCATCTCTATTTCAATTTTTTCAAGGGCATGGGTAATGGCATCTAACGTTGCCCCATGCACCTGTGGAATACACCTAAGACTATATGCGTCTTGAATATGATCATCACCTTGATGCGATACATTGTTAGAATCTTTGATTGTATACTGCATCATCTTAGCGACGCGCATTTGGCCTTTGTGTGGTCTAGCTTTGTGGATACGTTCATCAAATACATCACAAATGCCTCTTAACGCTTCAAAACTCATTGTCGCCCCAATCAAACTATGTTTAAACGTCTTGATCGCATCGTAAAGTGCCAAGGCCCCAACACTTACCATCGCTTGAGTACCGTTGATTAAAGCCAAGCCTTCCTTGGCTTCTAAGCGTTTCAATGGTTCAATACCAGCCGCTTTTAGCCCAGTAGATGATGGTTGTCGTTTATGTTTATAGATGACCTCCCCCTCCCCAAGCAAAGGCAGTGCCATATGGGCCAAAGGAACCAAATCACCCGAAGCCCCTAGTGATCCTTGAGAATAAACCACTGGTATGATATCGCTATTCAAAAATTCTAAAAGTTTTTCAAGCACTTCTATCCTAATACCACTGTAGCCCTTGACTAAAGCATTGATACGCAAAACAAGCATACCGCGGACTACATCATTTGGAAACAAATCGCCCGTACCACAAGCGTGAGACATCAATAAATTTCGCTGTAAATCGGATAATTCATCTACTTTAATGCGAACATCACTCAATTTACCAAACCCTGTGTTAATTCCATAAATAACACGATTGTTCTTAACGTACTTTTCCACTAAACGATGGGCTTTGTTGACGCGATCAATCGCTTTTTTATCTATTTCAACTTTATCCTTGTCTCTCGCAACAGCGATAAACTTTTTTAAATCTAGTGTTTCTCCATCTAAAATAATCATCGGGTTACCTCCTTTAACATCGGCTATATGATAGCATATACACCCAAAAAATAAAAGCGTTTACACCGATACTGAATAATTAAATAATACCCTTTTATAGTATACCAAAACCGTTAGTCTTTTACTCTATAAAAAGAAAAAGAAACCGTAACGGTTTCTTTAAATTCTAATTGGCAGGGGTGACAGGATTCGAACCCGTACTAACGGTTTTGGAGACCGCTGTGCTACCATTGACACCACACCCCTAGGATGGTGGAGGGGGACGGATTTGAACCGCCGAACCCTGAGGGAGCAGATTTACAGTCTGCCGCGTTTAGCCACTTCGCTACCCCTCCAAAATAAAAAAACAATCCTTCTTTAGCGCTAATACATTATAGCAAAAGACGTGCTATAAATCAATATCTATTCTTTTGATTTTTATCAAAAACAAAAAGGCGCCATTCAGCGCCTTCATTTATTGATTAACGTTGTAGCCATTGGATTCAATAATACCTTTAACATGATCAAAATCTTCAGCATCGACACTAACGGTGCCAGCTTCTAGATCGACATCGACCATGGCATACCCGGCATCTTTCAAGGCCTTTTCAATGGTCATCTTACAGTGATTACAACTCATGCCTTCAACATTGATGGTCATCTTTGCATCGCTCCCTTCTTGATGAAACAATTTTGTATTGTAAGTCTATCTATTGATTAAAAGTGCTGTTTTGTTAGAAAACTAAATTTTCATTTATTTCATAAACGCATAATTTCATGTGCATTGAATAAATCTACACTAGCTATCTTACGGAACACATTATAATATATAATTATAAGCCTAAAAAGGCATACGCATTTTTCTTGTAATATCGACGGATTATCAATATAATTGCAGCAATTGATACATTAAGGATGTGATTAAAATTAAGACGCTTCATTCATATGCAGCTATAAAAAGTGTACTACTAAAGGATTTTGTGATTCTTGTTGCAAAAACACATACGTGCTCTATCTGTAAAACCATCCATAATCATCTAGCACAAAACATTCATAACTTTGATAGCTTGGATAGCTATCAGATTTATATCGACGACATCGAGCGTTTTCGAGGCGAATATGTAGTATTTTCAGTACCGACAATCATGATATTTTCAAAAGGCAAAGAGCTCATGCGTCAATCTAGATTTTTTGATATCGATAAAATCAATCGCTTAATCGCCGCTTATAAGGCCTAAAAAAACGCTCATTAATTAGAGCGTTTTTGTTTTAAATAAGACATTTCCCAGTATTTCATCGTTACGCACGATATCGATCTGATAACCTTGATTAACTTCAAAGATATTTAACGCCAAAACCTCATTTAAGAAGGCTTCCTTCTTGTATTTTACATTTACTTGAGTTATGGTCTGGTTCTTTAAAATTTGTGAAGGTAAGGCCTGATAAGCAAAAGCGGGGAAAAAGGCGTTATTTACATGCCCATTGATATCGATATGATCATGGGATACAAAAGTTTTCTTTGAATCAATAAACGTTTTCTCGCCTACTTCCCAAGCTTGAAACTTAAGGGCAACTTGATCTTCTTTTGCATCCGTAAAGCGTTTTAGCATTTCTTTATCAGGGCGAACAAAGGTTTTTGTTTCAATATTGATTAGCGCAAATTTACCTTGTCCCGCCACGAGTATATGATCGTTTTGATCTTTAATTCTATATTTACGGTAACCAAACATACGTTTAAATGAATACGGTATAGTACCCACAATCGCAAAGCCCTCTTGTTTGGGCCATTCGTAAATATCAAGTTGATATTCAACTAAAACCCAAGCCAGATTTTTAGCTAAATGATACGTTGCCCCTGCGTTATAACTATTGGCGTTACGCTCCATAATATCGTTGAAAAAGTGCATCATATAAGGGACTTTTAACTTTCCCGCTTGATCACAGTAAAAATTTTCTATGTAATATTTTCTTTCATACATCCCATTCACCTCGAAAATCATTATACCACAAAAGTAAGACAATAGACTTCATCTATTGTATAATGGTGGTGAGGTGATTGGATGAACATAGCATTGATTGCACACGATAAAAAGAAAGAAGAAATGATTGAATTTGCACAATTGTATAAAGAAAAACTTAAAAAACACAAACTTGTGGCTACAGGAACTACAGGAAAACGCATTGTAGAGGCCACAGGTTTAGATGTAAGACTATTTAAGTCTGGCCCCCTAGGCGGTGACCAGGAAATGGGCGCAAGGATTGCACAAGGCAAAATTGACATGGTTATCTTTTTCCGAGATCCTTTAACTGCACAACCTCACGAACCAGACGTCTCTGCTTTATTTCGTTTAAGCGATGTATATCAAATACCGCTAGCGACCAATCTAAAAACTGCGGAGTTGTTATTTTTATCTCTTGAATAAAGAATAAGCTGTAATAGAGTCGTTATGATTCAATAAAACGAAGGTCTAGAAAATATTTTTCGTTTAAACTCGCGACTCATTAAAAAAGCCGTCTTTGTGACTAAAAGACGGCTTTAAATTTATTTAATATATTTGGACATGATGTGAATGACTTCCTCGATTTTTTCATCTTGAGTGTTGTCTTCGAAAGAATCGCGCACACAGGTCTCGATGTGATTTTTCAAAATGTTGAGATTGGCTTTACGAATCAACGAATCAAGCGCAGAAATTTGAATGGCAATATCGACACAATACCGTTCTTCTTCGGTCATGCGAATAATAGAATCCAATTGTCCGCGTGCTGTTTTCAATAAATTAAGTGCTTTTTGTTTATCTTCGTTCATCGGTTAAACCCCTTTCAACGATAATTTCCGCAACCTTAGGGAATTGTAGACGACGTTGAGTGAACTAAGCGACATAGCTGCAGCCCCAATCATTGGATGTAGAAGACCGAGCATCGCAAAGGGGATAGCAACCGCATTGTAAAACCAAGCCCAGAAATAATTCTGTTTGATTTTGCGGAAAATGCCTTTTGACAAAACGATGGCCGAGAGGATGGTTTCGAGATCACCGCGGACCAACGTTACATCGGCCGCTTCGATGGCGACGTCCGTTCCAGTACCAATCGCCATGCCTACGTTGGCTTGTTTCAAAGCGGGCGCATCGTTGATGCCATCGCCAACCATGGCGACCAAACCATAATCTTTTTGTAGTTTTTTCACTTCGTCGACTTTGCCATCAGGCAAGACGTTAGCCAAGACATGACTTGTGCCGACTTTTTTCGCAATAGCCTTAGCGGTACGCTCGTTATCGCCGGTAATCATGGCGGTCTTAATACCCATCGCCTCTATTTTCTTTATCACAGCTTGCGCGTTATCTTTCAGTTCATCGGCAATGGCGAGATACCCAAGTAAATTGTTATCTTCAGCTACCATTACAACCGTTTTTGCTTCGTTCTCAAGTTCTTCCATTTCGGTCTCAAGGGTCTGATAATCAATGGCGTTTTCCTCTAGTAATTTCCGGTTTCCAATCATGATTTTCTTGCCATTCATGGTTGCAGTGATGCCCTTTCCAGTCACCGCTTGGAAATTGGCGATTTTCTCAGTATTGATCTTCAGTTCTTTAACTTTAGCAAGTATAGATTGGGCCAAAGGGTGCTCTGAACCTTTTTCTAATGATGCAGCAACTTTTAACAAATAGTTGTCATCATCAATCGCTTTATAATCTGTTACAACGGGTTTACCGTAGGTTAAAGTTCCGGTTTTATCAAACGCAATCGCTTTAATGTCTTTTAAGGTCTGTACCGCTTCGCCGTTGCGAATAAGG